>NZ_MACM02000045.1:0-150449 GCF_001675465.2 Pseudomonas sp. AU12215 | reverse complement strand
AAGATCTGGGTCGGTGCGAAGGAGCCGAAATCGACCACGGTGCCAGCCCAGTCGAGGATGGCGGCTTGCAGTTGCTTGGGTTGTTCGTAGTTCATGGCATTCAATCCTGTGGGAATTCGGGCAGGCGTCAGATTTCGAAGACTTCCATTTCTTTCAGCGTCTCGGCGATGGCCGCGACGGCGGCACGCATGCCGCTGGCGTCGACCTGGCCGATGCAACCGACGCGGAAGGTTTCCACCTGGGTCAGCTTGCCCGGGTAGAGGATGAAGCCCTTCTCGCGCACCCGGTTGTAGAACTCGGTGAAGCTGTAGCGGGCGTCACTCGGAGCATGGAAGGTGACGATGATCGGAGCCTGGATCGCGGCCGGCAGGAAGCTGCGGAACCCGAGTTCGGCCATCTCGGCCAGCAGAGTCTGGCAATTGTTTGCGTAACGCTGATGACGGGCCGCAAGGCCACCCTCCTCCTCGTACTGGGTCAGCGCTTCGTGCAGCGCGGCGACCACGTGGGTCGGCGGAGTGAAGCGCCACTGGCCGGTCTTGGCCATGTAGGCCTGCTGGTCCTGCAGGTCCATGGACAGCGAATGGCAGTTGCCGGCGCTGGCGTTCAGCGCGCTGCTGCGGGCGAAGACGAAGCCCATCCCCGGCACGCCTTCCAGGCATTTGCCGGAAGCGGCGATCAGCGCATCGAAGGGAATGTGGCGGGCGTCGATGTCCAGGGCGCCGAAGGAGCTCATGGCGTCGATGATCAGGCGCTTGCCGTGGGACTCGATGACCTTGGCGATGTCCTGCAGCGGGTTGAGGATGCCGGTGCTGGTCTCGCAATGGATCAGTGCGACGTGGGTGACGCTGGGGTCTTCCGTGAGCAAACGGTCGACGTCGGCGGCGGTGGTCGGCACGTCTTCTTCGGTTTCGAAGGTGCTGAACTCGCGGCCGATCACCTGGCAGATTTTCGCCAGGCGCTTGCCGTAGGCGCCGTTGATCAGCACCAGCACCTTGCCGTCGCGCGGCACCAGGGTGCCCACGGCGGCCTCGACGGAGAAGGTGCCGCTGCCCTGCAGGGGCACGCAGGTGTGGGTCTGCTCGCCGTGGATGATCGCCAGCAGGCGCTTGCACACATCGGCGGTCAGCTCGTTGAAGTCGGCGTCCCACGAACCCCAGTCGACCATCATGGCGCGACGGGTGCGGGGGGACGTGGTCAGCGGACCGGGAGTCAGCAGGATGGGGGCTCGCTCGGCAGTGCTCATGCTCGATTCCTCTTTCGTGGGAACGTCGTCAGGGCTGAATTCGTTTTGGCCGGGCGGGTTCGCCGTGGCCTGGGCATAACTTGCCGGCCGGGCAGATATCGTTCAAATTGTTTATCACGATGCACTGCATAAGCCGGACATATACCTCATGAACCTCTTCCAGCTCCGGGCGTTCGACGCCGTCGCCCGCGAACGCAGCTTCACCCGCGCCGCCGAGCGCTTGTTCATCAGCCAGCCAGCGGTGACCGGGCATGTAAAGGCGCTGGAGGAGCACTACCAGATCAACCTGTTCCGCCGCACCGCGCGAGGCGTGGAGCTGACAGAAGATGGCGTACGCCTGTCGGCGATCAGCCGCACCCTGTTCGCCCTGGAGGAGGAAGCCGAGGCCATGCTCGACGCCAGCCGCGAGCTGGTGACCGGGCGTATCGAGGTAGCCGCCGACGGCCCGCACCTGGTGATGCCGATGCTCGCCCGGCTGCGCGCGTCCTACCCCGGCATCACCGTCAATCTGCGCCTGGGCAATGCGCAGGAAACCCTCGCAGCGCTGATGGACGAGCACGTCGATATCGCCGTGCTGACCGAAGTGGAGCCGCGCGCCGGGCTGTTCCTGCGCGAACTGGTGGAGTCACGCATCTGCGCGTTGGTGCCGGCCAGCCATGCCTGGAGCGAGCACGCTGGCGAGCTGCCGCTGGGCGAGCTGGACCAGCGGATCATGGTGCTGCGCGAGCCCGATTCCATCACCCGGCGCACCTTCGATGCGGCCTGC
Source organism: Pseudomonas sp. AU12215 (assembly GCF_001675465.2). Classification (NCBI taxonomy): domain Bacteria; kingdom Pseudomonadati; phylum Pseudomonadota; class Gammaproteobacteria; order Pseudomonadales; family Pseudomonadaceae; genus Pseudomonas; species Pseudomonas sp. AU12215. The sequence continues at coordinate 148,440 of NZ_MACM02000045.1, read as the reverse complement.
TCGGCAGCCTCAGTGGCGCCGCGCGTGCTGCTGGAGTTGGACAGCCGCGAAGCGGTGACCGAAGCAGTGGCGGCGGAGCTGGGGATCGGCATCGTGTCGTCGCTGGAGGTCAGCCCGGACCCGCGGGTGAAGGCGATTCCACTGAGCGGCGACGGGCTGCTCAACCGCCACGCCATCGGCTGCCTGGAACGGCGCCGGGGGTTGCGGGTAGTGAGTGCGTTTCTGGAGTTGGCGGAAGCCTGACCTGAGGTTCGGCAGGATGCGGTTCGCGAGCAAGGTCGTTCCTACAAGGGAAACGCCAGCGTATGACCAATCTGTAGGAGCGAGGGGACGCCTAGTTCTTGCTCGCGAACCACCCACAACCATGCCCTACTCCGCCGGCAAATCTTCCTTCACCAGATCGAGAAAGGTCGCCACGATCCGCCGCGTGCTCTGCTCGCGCAGGCATACCAGCGTCTCGCTCATACGCCAGTGGCAATCGAGGATCGGCAGCGCATGCACGCGCGCATCCGCGCCCAGTTCGGCGGCCGAAACCACGCCCACACCAATCCCCACTGCCACCGCTTCCAGCGACGCCTCACGCCCCTCCACCTCGATGGCCGGACGGATGCGCAGGCCGGCGCGGGCCATTTCCGCTTCGAGCATCTGCCGGGTCACCGAGCCCTGCTCGCGCAGCACCAGCGGCATGTCGTCGAGATCGGCCAATTCGATGGACTCGCGCCCGGCCCAGGGATGACTGCGGCCAACGAAGGCCACGATGGGGTCGCTACGCAGGGTGAAGGTCAGCAGGCGTTCGTCCTGGACTTCGCGGCCCAGCAGCGCCAGGTCGGCCTGATAGTCGAACAGCCGTTGCAGGGACTCGTCGGTGTTGCCCGTTTCCAGCTTCACGCGGATACCCGGATGGCGTTGGCAGAAGCGCGCGATCTGCGGCAGCACGTGTACCGGTGCATCCACCGCCAGGGTCAGGCTCCCTGTCTGCAGCGCGCTGGATTCCTGCAGCAGCTCCTGCGCCTCAGCCTCGATCACGAACAGCCGCTGGGTTACCGACAGCAGGCGTTCGCCCAATTCGGTCAGGCGCACCGAACGCTTGTTGCGGTGGAACAACAACACGCCATAGCGCTCCTCCAGCTTGCGCACCTGATCGGAGACCGCCGGCTGGGTGAGAAACAGGCGCTCGGCGGCGCGGGTGAAGCTGCCGTGCACCGCGACCGCGTGGAAGGCCTTGAGCTGGGCGTGGGAAACGGACATGGGCGCGCCTCTGCAGGAAGGTTCTGACCCGTCATCCGCCATCGGACAGAACGCAACTGAAAGGTCATTCACGCAGAACACTAGCGTCATGGCGCTCTGTCATACAAGCCCAGCTTATTTTTGAAATCTGATAAATCGATTTCAGTTATTTATTCGAAATTGTTTCCATCGCTCCACCGCCGCTTCCCGACATCCACACGGAACGGCGGTACAGAACAGCTACAGCGCTTCTGACCCGCACCGCGAAGACGGTGCGACGTGCTCCGAAAACAACAATAAAAAAGGCGTTACCCACTGACTGCCGGCACAGCACAACAACAACGAGGTCAGACCATGCTCAACCCTCACGGCATCGCATCGCCGCGCGCCTCCCTCGCCCGCTGGAAATGGCAGATCTTCGCCATCACCTGGCTGGCCTACGCGGCCTTCTACTTCACCCGAAAGGCCTTCTCGGTGGCCAAGCTCGGCATCGCCGAGGACCCCGGCTTCCATCTCGACAAGATCGCGATGGCCAACCTGGACGCCATCTACCTCACGGCCTACGCCGTGGGCCAGTTCACCTGGGGCGTCTTCGCCGACCGTTACGGCCCGCGTGTGGTGGTGTTCGGCGGCCTGCTGATCTCCGCCGCTGCCGCGCTGGTCATGGGCAGCTTCGCCACCCTGCCGATCTTCGCCACCTGCATGGTGGTCCAGGGCCTGGCGCAGTCCACCGGCTGGTCGGGGCTGTGCAAGAACATCGGCAGCTTCTTCGCCACCCACGAACGCGGCCGCGTGCTCGGGCTGTGGAGCACTTGTTACGCCTTCGGCGGACTGGTGGCCTCGCCCTTCGCCGGCTGGTGGGCCTATGAAGTGTTCGGCACCTGGCATGCGGCGTTCTACTCCACCGCTGCCGTGGTCGGCGCAGTCGCCATCCTGTTCTTGCTGCTGCAACGCAACCGTCCGCAGGACGTCGGCCTACCGCCGGTGGAGGCCGACGTGCAGCAACCCGAAGCGGTGAACTACGCCGGCTTCAAGCATGAGGGCGAAAACGGCAAATCCCTGCGCATCCTCGGCAAGGTGCTGCGCAACCGTACCGTGCTGACCCTGGGGCTGGCGTACTTCCTGCTCAAGCCGGCGCGCTACGCGATCCTGCTGTGGGGGCCGGTGATCGTCTACGAACGCATGCCGGGGCTGGGCAAGGTCGGCGCGGCAATCCTGCCGTCAGCCTTCGAGGTCGCCGGGCTGCTCGGTCCGATCCTGATCGGCTACGCCTCCGACCGCATCTTCGGCGCACGGCGCATGCCGGCCTGCGTGATCAGCCTGCTCGGCCTGACGGTGTGCCTGGCGCTGTTCGTCCCGGCCATGCAGACCGGCAGCAGTCTTCTGGTGCTGGGCCTGCTGTTCATGATGGGCCTGACCCTGTACGGACCGGACTCGATGATCAGCGGCGCCGCTGCCGTGGACTTCGGCACCGGCGAAGCGGCCGGCACGGCAGCGGGTTTCGTCAACGGCTGCGGTTCCATCGGTGCGATCCTCGGCGGCCTGCTGCCGGGCTACTTCGACACCTACACCGTGTTCATCGGCTTCACCGTCACCGCGCTGATCGCCGCCGGCATCCTCATCCCGCACTGGAACAGCCGCCCGGAAGCGGCCAGCCAGACGCAAGCTGCCAACGACGAACTCCGCCTGAACGCACGCCCCGTGCGCTCCTGAGTCCCGCTTGCCCCTCACCAGCCGGCTGAGGGAATGGGCGAGGCGCCCCGCGCGCCTCGCCCTTTTTTCATTTCCCCTTGCACCAGCGGAGCCACGGATGGGCTTGTGCCATCAGCCCCGGCTGAATAATATTGATTATCATTTGAAAATTATTCCTGCTGGACGCCCTTGTGAGCACTTCCAACCTCGACGCGGTCTTCCTGGCCCAGCGCCTGCCTCTGCTGCGCACGCTCGTTCGGATGGTGAAGAACCCGAGCATCGCCGAAGACCTGGTGCAGGAAACCTACCTGCGCGTCGCCCGCACCCTGCTCGAACGCCGCATCGATCACCTGGAGCCTTTTCTCTTCCAGACCGGCCGCAACCTCGCGCTGGACCACCTGCGCCACCTGCGCATGCAGTCGCGGACCATGCTCGAGGACGTGCCTTTCGATATCGTGCAGGCCGTGCCGGCGCCGGGCTCCAGCGCCGAGGACCAGCTCCACGCGGAGAAACTGCTGGAGCGCCTGGGCGCGACGCTCGAACAACTCAGCGAACGCCAGCAACGCATCTTCATCCTCAGCCGCCTGCACGGCTGCGGCTATGCGGAAATCGCCGAGCAACTGGACGTCTCGCCCAGCACGGTGCAGAAGGAACTGAAACTGATCATGGCGATCTGTGTCGGACTGGTCAGCCGCCTCGAGGAAACGGTATGACGGACTACCGTTCGCCGGCCGATTCGACAACAATGCGCGGCTCCCCCTCCCAGGACCGCCCCGAGGATCGCCCCTTGCCCCCCGCAGACCCGCAGCAGATGGCCGAAGCCCTCGACTGGCTGATCCTCGAGGACGACATGGACGCCGCCACCCGTGCGCGCTTCGAGGCCTGGCTCGCTGCCAGCGAAGGCAATGCGCAGGCGTACCAGCGCGTGCGCGATGCGTGGCAGTCGCCACTGCTGCCGGTGGCTGCCGCCCGCCTGGAACGCAAGCGGGAGCAGGCAAAGGTTCAGCCGCTGCGCCGACAGCGCCGCTTCTGGAAACCAGTCGCCACGGCTGCGGCGCTGGTGCTCGCCATCGGTGTCGTGGTTCAGGGCGACCTGCTGACGCGCCTGTGCGCGGACCATCTCACCGCCGTGGGCGAACGGCAGAAAGTCCAGTTGGCCGATGGATCGAACGTGCTGCTCAATACCGACACCGCGTTCTCCAGCAAGGTCGACGACCAGCAACGCGTCGCCCGCCTCTATCGCGGCGAAGCCTTCTTCGACGTCGCCCACGACCGCAGCCGCCCGTTCGAAGTGGAAGCCGGGCCGGTGCAGGTCACCGTGCGCGGCACGGCATTCGCTGTGCGCTACCTGGGCAACGAGGCGGAGGTCAGCGTGCAGCGCGGCGAGGTGGACCTGCGCACGCGCCTGGACGATGCCCGCGTCAGCCTGGGTGCCGGCGACAGCATCCGCGTCGGCCCGCAGGGTTTCGGCGAACGCCAGCACAGCGGCGAGGCTGCCTCGCAACTGGCCTGGGTAAAGGGCCGCATGGTGTTCGAGAACTGCCCCATGAGCCAGGTACTGGCCGAGTTGCGCCGCTACTACCCCGGCTGGATCGTCAACACCAACGAGCGCCTGGACAACGTCAGCGTCACCGGCAACTGGCGCCTGGACGACCCGCTGGGCGTGGCCCGCTCGCTGGCGCAGATCACCTCCGCCGAGCTGCACGAATACCCGAAACTGCTGATCCTCAACTGATCGCCCGCCGCTGAACGGAAAGTATTTTTACTCGATTCGAAAGGCTCGTTCGTTTAGTCAGAAGCCAATGCAATAGATTCGCATTTACGAATGCGAACAACGACTGACTAAGAGAGCCCTTCGATGACCATTGCTTCTTCGCGTGCCCCTCTGCGCCGGCTGTCCGCGCCGGCCAGCATCTCGCTGCTCGCCCTGTCCATCGGCCTCGCCAGCCTGCCGGCCACTTCCGCACTGGCGGCCGAGGCCAGCCAGACCCAGGCCGGCTACCGCTTCGATATCGCTCGCCAGCCCCTGCCGCAGGCACTGAATGCCTTCAGCGCGGTGACTGGCTGGCAGGTGGGCGTGGCTGGCGATTTGGCCGACGGCGTGGAATCCCCAGGCGTCAGCGGCCGCCTGCCGGCGGAGCGCGCACTGAAGACCCTGCTCGGCGGCACCGGCCTGACCGTCCGCCAGCTCGGCCCGCGCAATGTGGTCCTGGAACGCAACCTCTCCTCCGTCTCCGAGATGCAGCCGCTGACTGTCACCGCCACCCGCCAGGCGCAGAGCGTCACTTCGGTGCCGACCACCGTCAACGTGGTGAGCCGCGAAGAGCTGGACCGCAAGAACGTCAACAGCATCAAGGAACTGGTGCGCGACATGCCCGGCGTCTCCGTCGGCGGCACCGGCAACCGTGCCGGCATCACCGGCTACAACATCCGCGGCATCGACGGCGACCGCGTGCTGACGCAGATCGACGGCGTCGAGATCCCCAACAGCTTCTTCAATGGCCCGTATGCGCAGACCGAGCGCAACTACGTCGACCCGGAGATCGTCAAGCGCGTCGAAGTCCTGCGCGGCCCGGCCTCAGCCCTGTACGGCAGCAACGCCATCGGCGGCGCGGTGAGCTACTTCACCCTCGACCCGGACGATATCATCAAGGACGGCCAGGACGTCGGAGCGCGACTGAAGACCGGCTACAGCTCCGCCGATGACAGCTGGCTGACCTCCGCCACCGTCGCCGGCCGCCTCGATACCTTCGACGGCCTGCTGCACCTGAGCCAGCGCAACGGCCACGAGACCGAGTCCTACGGCAGCACCGGCGGCACCGGCCTGTCGCGCACCGAAGCCAACCCCGAGGACGTGCGCACCACCAACGTGCTGGCCAAGCTGGGCTGGAACTACGCCGAAGGCAGCCGCTTCGGCCTGGTCTACGAGAAGTACAAGGACGACGTCGATACCGACCAGAAAAGCGCCTACGGCGGCCCGTACTTCAACGGTGCGCCGACCATTCCCGATTCCGTGCTGCCCGGCGGCATGTACCAGTGGCGCACCGGCAACGACACCATCACCCGCGAGCGCTATGGTCTGGAACACCAGATGCTGCTGGACAGCGCCGTGGCCGATCACCTGAAGTGGACCTTCAACTACCAGATCGCCAAGACCGACCAGAGCACCGACGAGTTCTACTACCCCATCACCCGCCAGGTGCTGCGTACCCGCGAGACCCAGTACAAGGAACGCCAGTGGGTGCTCGACCTGCAGATGGACAAGGCCTTCGCCCTGGGCGACACCGACCACCTGCTGACCTATGGCACCACCCTCAAGCGCCAGAAGGTCACCGGCTACCGCGAAGGCGGCGCCACCTGCCTGGCCGTCAGCCGTACCTGCCCCACCATCGGCGGCCCGAGCACCGTGGCCAGCGACCAACTGGCGCGCAGCAGCGACTTTCCCGATCCGACCATCGACACCTACGCGCTCTTCGCCCAGGACGAAATCCGCTGGAGCGACTGGACCTTCCTGCCCGGCCTGCGCTACGACCACACCCGCCTGAAGCCCCACGTCACTGACGAGTTCCTGCGCACGGTCGACCAGAGCGGCGACGGCGAAGTGAGCAGCGAAAGCAAGACCTGGCACCAGCTCTCGCCCAAACTCGGCGTGACCTATTCGTTCAACGACAACTACCTGTGGTACGGCCAGTACGCCCAGGGCTTCCGCACCCCGACCGCCAAGGCGCTCTACGGTCGCTTCGACAACCCCACCAGCGGTTATCGCGTGGAGCCCAACCCGGACCTGGACCCGGAACGCAGCCAGAGCTACGAGACCGGCCTGCGCGGCAACTTCGAGGAAGGCTCGTTCGACATGGCGGTCTTCTATAACAAGTACCGCGACTTCATCAACGAAGACGCCATCACCCCCGGCTACGACGAACCGACCTTCACCAGCAACAACATCAAGCATGCCATCATCAAGGGCGTGGAAGTGAAGGGCCGCCTGGAGCTGGGCGCCTTCGGCGCACCGCAAGGCCTCTACACCAAGGGCTCGGTGGCCTATGCCTACGGTCGCAACAAGGACACCGGCGAGCCGATCAACAGCGTCAACCCGCTCACCGGGGTGTTCGGCCTGGGCTACGACGAACAGGCTGGCCGCTATGGCGCGCTGCTCGACTGGACCCTGGTCAAGCGCAAGAACCGCGTGGACGACAGCCAGTTCAACGCCCCGGACGGCACCAGCAGCCAGTTCAAGACGCCGGGCTTCGGCATCCTCGACCTGACCGGCTACTACAAGCTGACCGACGACCTGACCCTCAACGCCGGCCTCTACAACCTCACCGACAAGAAGTACTGGCTGTGGGATGACGTGCGCGGCTACGACGGCGTCGGCGAAGCGGCGGTGCTGGCCCCGGCCAACCTCGACCGCCTGACCCAGCCGGGCCGCAACTTCGCGATCAACCTGGTGTGGGATATCTGATGCACTGATTGGCACGGGATTCCTGATGAACCCCGTGCCAGCTCGCGAACCTGTCTCGCTCCGGCATCACCCATTGAACGCGCGACAATCTTTACGCTTTCCAAACGCTGATTCGTCTCGTCTACAAAGCCCTGTAATTTCAAGGAATTGGACATGTCCACCGTGGAACTCCCTGCCCTGCGCTCGCAGCGCCTGAACGCGCTGACCCACGCTCCCCACGAGCGCCTCGACCACGCCGTGAAGGCCCGCGAGCCCTTCTCCAGCCGTGAGCGCTTCGCCCGCTTCGTGGTCGCCCAGTACCTGTTCCAGTCCGAGCTGCAGGCCCTGTACCAGGACGCCGAGCTGGGCAAGATATTCCCCGACCTGCCGCAGCGCTGCCGCGCCGATCAGGCCCGCCTGGACCTGGCCGACCTGGACACCGAAGTCCCCGCTCCGGTTGCCGGCGCCGTCGACAAGCCGAGCCTGGCCCACGCGCTGGGCTGGCTGTTCGTCTCCGAGGGTTCCAAGCTGGGCGCTGCGTTCCTGATCAAGCGCGTCGCCGCGATGGGCCTGGACGAAAACACCGGCGCGCGCCACCTGGGCGAGCCCGAGGGTGGTCGCGCCGAAGGCTGGAAACGCTTCACCCGCACCCTCGACGCCCTGGAGCTCAGCGAAGCCGAAGAGCGTGAAGCCGAAGCCGGTGCCATTGCCGCCTTCGAGCGCTTCGCCCATCTGCTGCAACACAGCTACGACAGTGCACCTGCCGCCGTCTGAGGCCATCGAGCGCGCGCCCGTAGCAGGAGCGCGCGCCACGCCGTTCGGCCCGGCACGCTCGCGCCTGGCACGGATCGCCTTCGCGCTGCTCGCCTATACCAGCCTGGGCGTGGGCATGGTGGGGCTGGTGGTGCCAGGGTTGCCGACCACCGAGTTCGTCCTGCTCGCCGCCTGGGCAGCGTCGAAGAGTTCGCCGCGTCTCTCGGCCTGGCTGGAGAACCACCGGCTGTTCGGCCCCATCCTGCACAACTGGCGCAATGGGCGCGCCGTCGCCCGCCGCGCCAAGATCAGCGCCAGCCTGGCAATGCTCGCCGCCCTGGCGATCATGCTGATCACCCTGCCCCACGGCCTCTGGCTGTACGCCGTGATCCTCGGTATGGCGGTTGGCAATCTGTGGATCTGGTCGCGCCCGGATACACCCAGGCCGTAGCCAGCACGCGGGCGCGGACCTATGCTGGAGGTCCGTTTCCTTTCTGCCTCAACGAGCCATGAACCAGCCCACCAGCAAAGTCGACGCCGTCCTCGCCGAAGCCCAACGCCGCCGCGAAACCAGCTACCGCGAAAAGGCCCTGAAGATGTACCCCTGGATCTGCGGTCGCTGCGGCCGCGAGTTCAGCGGCGTGCGCCTGCGCGAACTGACCGTCCACCACCGCGACCACAACCACGACAACAATCCCGAAGACGGCTCCAACTGGGAGCTGCTGTGCCTCTATTGCCACGACAACGAGCACCAGCGGCAGGTGGACCTGCATTACCAGAACGGCAACGACGCCGGGAACAAGGGGCCGAAGGTCACCCACAAGGGACTCGCCGGGCTGGCCGACCTGCTGAAGAAGAAGGACGACGGCGAAGCATGAATCCCACATCCTTCCTGTAAGAACGGACTTGTAGGAGCGGACTCCGTCCGCGATCGGTTTTCCACCGCACCGGTCGACAAGGGATCTCGGCGAAGCCATCGCGGGCGGAGTCCGCTCTTACGCCGCCTGCCACAATCTGGCATGCACCTGTAGGAGCGGTCCGCGCGATGGAGACTTCAGCGCAGGCCGGCAACGATCTCCAGCGAACGCAGGCGCAGCTCGTGATCGTAGATGTCGCTGGTGAAGATGATCTCGTCCACGCCCGTCTGCTCCAGCAGGATTTCCAGGCGGCTGCGCACCTTCTCCGGACCACCGATCACCGCCAGACCAAAGAAGTTGCCGACAGCATCCTGCTCATGAGGTAGCCACAGCCCGGCCATGCTCGGCACTGGCGGCTTCTGCTTCAGGCTGTCGCCACGGATCAGTGCCAGCACGCGCTGGAAGGCAGTGGTCGCCAGGTATTCGGCTTCCTCGTCGGTCGGGGCCGCCACCAGCGGTACGCCGATCATGGCGTACGGCTTGTCGAGCACCGCCGAAGGCTGGAAGTTCTCGCGGTAGATGCGCAGCGCGTCGTGCAGGTAGCGTGGTGCGAAGTGCGAGGCGAAGGCGTAGGGCAAACCCTTTTGCGCTGCCAGGTGGGCACTGAACAGACTGGAACCCAGCAGCCAGATCGGCACGTTGGTGCCCTCCCCCGGAATCGCCAGCAGCGACTGTTGCGAGCGACGCGGACCGAGGAGCATTTCCAGCTCGGCGACCTGTTCGGGGAAATCGGCACCGTCACCCAGGCGGTCACGACGCAGCGCGCGCATGGTTGCCTGGTCGGCGCCCGGTGCGCGGCCGAGGCCGAGGTCGATGCGGCCCGGGTACAGCGTCTCCAGGGTGCCGAAGTTCTCCGCCACCACCAGCGGCGGATGGTTGGGCAGCATCACGCCGCCGGAGCCGACGCGGATGCGCTCGGTCTTGCCGGCGATGTGGCCGATCAGCACGGCCGTGGCCGAGCTGGCGATGCCGTCCATGTTGTGGTGCTCCGCCAGCCAGTAGCGGGTAAAGCCCAGGCGTTCGACGTGCCGGGCCACCGCGACGGCGTTGTTCAATGCCTCGGCAGCGGTGCCCTGGTCGCGCACAGGGACCAGGTCGAGCATGGAAAAGGCAGTTTCTGACAGGGACTTCATAGGCACTCCGATTCGGGTCGCGCAGGCACCGGAACGCAGCGCCGCGGACAGGACTTTGACAATGACTCTATCGATGCGCTCCTCGCCTGACCACTTGTCGGGATCGATAGTGCTCATGCCGGCGAGTGATAAAGGCGCAGGCGCGTTGCCATCACCTGTTCACGGGACAGTCACCGCGCTGTCATGCCGGACCGCCAGAATGCCCTGGCGCTGAAGGACCAGCGCCCCATCTACACGGACATCCGCCGCCAATCCTCCCCAGGCAACGGCGAATCCTGTGGCCTGCGAAGCAAAAAGCCCGCATCCGTGCGGGCTTTTTGCTTTGTCATCGCCAGAAACTTCAGTCGCGGTTCTTCACCATTTCGAAGAGTTTCAAGCGATCGCTGATTTCCTGCAGGGTGTGGCGGAACGGGTCGTGCTGTTCGCTGTGGGCCGGGTCGACGAAATTCCACACGATCACCTGGCTGGAAGTCGGCAGTTCGTCGCCCTCGTCGCTGGACTTGTCGCACAAGTCGATCAGGTAATCGAAATGCTGGCCGCGGAATTCATCGATGGACTTGCTGCGTAGGCCTTCGGTGGAAATCCCTGCGTGTTCCAGGACGCTGCGCGCACGGGGATCGACGGCGGTCGGGTGGATGCCCGCGCTGAAGGCTTCGAAGTGTTCGCCATCGGTGTGCCGCAGCAGCGCTTCCGCCATCGGCGAGCGGGCGTCGTTGGCGACGCAGACGAACAGGACTCGGCGTTTCTCGGTCATCTTTACCTCGGCACGGGGGATCGGCTTTGCGCCCCCTTATACGTCAGGTTTTATGACAAGGCCGTGTCAGCGCCATGAAGGCTCACAACACGATGTAGTCGCTGCGCTGCACGATGCCGCGGCTCTCGCCTTCCACCAGGTGGACATAACGCCCGCCGACCTGGTCGACGGCAATGCAATCGTCGACGTCGATCACGGCATCGGTGTGCGCCTTGTCCCAGCTGCGCGGCATGCGGCGCTTGGCGCGTACCTTGGCGTCGGCGGCATCGCGTGCGGCCACCAGTACGTACTGGTGCGCCTCGCCGAAACTGCCCAGCTCGTAGCCGCCCAGGTTGACGAAGAACAGCCGCTGCTCGCCTGGCGCCGGCATTGAATCGCTGAACTCCACGCGATACGCCTCGACGCCGTCCACCTCCAGCCAGGAATCGATGTGCAGGCCTTCCGGGCTGCCGAACCAGGCGTCGCGCAATTGCGCGTAGGTGGATTTCAGGTTGTCGCCAAGGACAAAGGCTACATCGTGAACCTCGATCCGCGCGCGCGGATGGCGTCCCCCCAGCATGACTACGAACAGCATCTCAGCCCCTTCCTAGGTTTCAGACTGGCTCTGACAAATTCGTCACACGGCAGGTTCAATCTAATGGCGGATAAATGGCCATCCGCCAGTCAACCTCATGGGTGTGCAAGCGCTATATAGAGCGTTATATTCTGAACCCTCGTTTGATTGCCCCGATGTTTCCCCATGCCCCAGACCGCGCCCACCCCGACGCGCCGCCGTCAGCGCCCCGCCCTCAGCATCCGTGACCGCAATCGCCAGCGCATCCTGCTAGCCGCCGGCGAGGAATTCGCCGAGAAGGGGTTCACCGCCGCCAAGACTCAGGACATCGCCAGCCGCGCCGACCTGCCCAAGTCCAACGTTTATTACTATTTCCAGAGCAAGGAGAATCTTTACCTGCGCCTGCTGGAAAACGTGGTGGATGCCGTGCTGGAAGCCTCCGCCCTGCTGCGCGAGTGTGACGACCCGGCCTGGGCGCTGCCCGCGCACATCCGCGCGCGCCTGTACATCGCCCGGCAGTGGCCGTACGCCTACAAGGTATTCGCCAGCGAAATGCTCCACGGCGCTCCGCGCCTGCCGCCGGAATGGTTGCAGCGCCTGCGGGCGGAATCGCGTCGCAGCCTGGAGTGCATCGCCGCCTGGATCGACCGTGGCCTGCTCGCCCCGGTGGACCCGCAGCACCTGCTGCTGAACATCTCCGCCGCCACCCGCACCTACATCGATTTCGACTGGCAGATCGCGATGATCACCGGCAAGGCACAGCCGGATGCCGATGACTTCGACGCGGCCGCCGCGACCATCACCCGCCTTGTCCTGCGCGGTACCGAGCCGGAACCGGCAGCACGCCTGCGGCCCTTGCCGCTCTAGCGCGCCACGAGGTCTGCACTAAGCTGTGATTGTCCGCGCGGCCTTGCGCCGTGTCCGCAGCTCTCAGGGAGACGCCATGAAACCGCTACTGATCTCTACGCTGTCGCTGATCGTCGTGCAGCCCGCCTTTGCCGCCATCCCCATGCTCAACTACGACTGCCCCAATGACATCCAGGTCCACACCGACGAGGGCGGCCCGGTGTACATCAACGGCAAGGAAGCCAAGGTCAAGCAGAAGAACGACCAGTACCTCGAGGCCAAGGGCGAAGGCGTGACCATCTCCATCAGCCTCAATGAGGATGGCAGCGCCACGGTGTCCTACACCGGGCCGAAAGGCGCCAACGGTATGTGCCAACCCGCTGAGGGCGACTGATTCAGTCCTTCGGCGCACGCCCCAGGCAGCGCTGGTAGCGCTCGCCCACGCGCTGGGCGAACCAGGCGGTGGTGAGCTGGCGGGTGATCTTCGGGCTGTGCAGCGTGATCCCCGGCAACATCGCCCGCGGCATCGACTTGCCAGCGGAGCGTTCGGCCAGGGCGAAGACCTTGGTGTAGAGCTCCGACCGGGTGAACTCCGGCTTATCGCCCAACTCCAGGTCGCGGCGGATTTCCCGCTCGCTCATGCCCAGCTTCGGCCCCAGGGTGCGCACCGCCTTCTCGGTGCTGCCGGCGTCATTGCTGCCATAGAGGATCACGTCCCCGTCCAGTGCCAGGGTGATACCGGTGAGGTCCGCGACCACGCGCTGGAACGCCGCGTTGCGGCTGGCATACCAGCCGGCGTTGAAGTCGGCGAAACGGTACAACTGACGCGGATAGTTCACCGGATAACCCAGCAGGTGGGCGGTACCGAAGTACATGCCGCCTCGGCGGCTGAACACCTCGCGGCGGATACTGCCGTCCACCGGGTACGGGTAGCCCTCGGCATGGGCCTGCGCGAACGCGATGCTGACCTGCATCGGCCCACCGGTATGCACCGGGTTGAAGCGTCCGAACAACTGCTGGCCCAGCGGTACGCCGCCGATGAAGTCATCGAAGATCGCGCTCAGTTCCCTCTCGGTCTTCGCGCTCGCCAGGCGCTGGCTGTAGGTGCGGCCATTCGGCGATTTCAGCGCCAGCGCGGTATCGATGAGGAAACCCGGCACATGGACCTTGCTCGCACGCCGGTCGATCTCGGCGCGAGCGATCTTGCCCAGCCCAGGCACGGCCGGGTCGGCCTTGAAGTTGGACTCCTGCTCGGTGATCGCCACCACTGAGCAGAGGTTCTCGGTAGTCGCCGGAATGCGCTGGGTGGTGAAGGCGACCTGGATGTCCTTCGCCCAGCCCTCGCGGTCAGAAGTGCCAGCGGGAATCAGCCTGACCAGCTTGCCGCGCACCTCCTCCGGGGTCGGCTCCGGCACGCTCGGCGCGCGGCTGCCGCAGCCGGCCAGCGCCAGCAACGCGGCCACGCCCAGCAGTTGAATGTATCGGGATGAAAGCCTTTTCAGGCTGGGTGAATCTGCCGTCAGGGCAGCCGCAGTCATAGTCCGTTCCTTGCTTGAAGTCCGCCTACAGGACCGGTGCGCAGCGGCACAGGTTCCCCGGCATTGTCAGGCAAGCACGGATTTCAGCGCCAGGCCAGGCGCCGCAGGTTCAGGCTCCAGCCGCGCTGCATGCCGGCGGCGGCCAGCAGGATGGCGATCACGCCCAGCCATTGCAGCGGAGTCAGGCGATGGCCGAAGGCGAACCAGTCGACGAAGATCGCTGCGATCGGATAGATGAACGACAGCGCCCCGGTCAGGGCTGTCGGCAGTTTCTGGATCGCGCCGTAGAGCAGCACGTACATGATGCCGGTGTGCACGATGCCCAGGGTCGCCAGGCTGGCCCAGGCCGTGCACGCCTGGGGCAGCGAGGTCAGGTTGGCCCAGGGAGCGAGCAGGAGCACGCCGGTCAACGCCTGGATCAGCGCGATCAGGTGCGGCGGCACGCCGGTCAGGCGCTTGATGATCAGTGCCGCCACGGCGTACAACGCCGCCGCACCGAGTGCCAGCGCGATCCCGCCCAGGTAGTCGCTGCCCACCTGCCCCGCTTCACCGTGCGCGCTGACGATGGCCAGCATGCCGAGGAAGGAAATACCCAGCCAGGCGAGTTTTTGCGCCGTCACCTTCTCGCCGAGGAACAACGCGCCGAGCAACACCAGCAGGAATGGCTGCACGTTGTACACGGCCGTGCCGATGGCGATGGAGGCCCGCGAGTAGGAGCCGAACAGCAGCACCCAATTGCCAACGATGGCCGCGCCGCTGAGCAGCGCCAGGCCGAAGGTGGCGCGGCTGAGAATGCCAGGGCGCAGGAAGCCCATGGCGGCACAGATCACCAGCAGGGTGGCGGCGCCGAATACGCAGCGCCAGAACACCACGTCCAGCACCGGCTGGCCGGAAACCACCACCAGCCAGCCGATGGTGCCGCAGATCAGCATGGCGCTGATCATTTCCAGGGTGCCGCGCCTGATTCGCTCGTTCATGATTCACCTCCGCTTGTGGTGATCAGTATGAAGAGGTGAATTCATGCACTCCATCGCCTGACGCAGGCAAAGCCAGCTATTCACCTTTACTATCAAGGCAACTATCCGAATTCACCTTTCGAGACAAAAATGTCCGACGATATCGACCAGTTGCTGATCGCCGCACTGATGGAAGACTCGCGCCTGTCCCTCAAGGCCCTGGCCCAAGTCAGCGGCCTAAGCTCCCCCAGCGTCGCCGAGCGCCTGCGCAAGCTGGAGGAGCGCCAGGTGATCACCGGCTACACGCTGAACGTCGACCCGCGCGCCTTCGGCTACCAGTTGCAGGCGATTGTCCGGGTGCGACCGCTACCGGGAAAATTGCAGGAAGTGGAGAAGCAGATCCTGGCGATCCCCGAATTCACCGAATGCGACAAGGTCACCGGGGAGGATTGCTTCTACGCGCGGATGTGCGTGCGCTCGATGGAGCAGTTGGATGAAATTCTCGATCACCTCAATGGCTTCGCCGAGACCAATACGGCCATCGTCAAGAAGAGTCCGGTAAAGCGGCGGTTGCCGCCGATGGCATGAAGCGCCGTGGCCCGCGTCAGACAACTCAGACCGAAAGCCAGACATTCAAGGCCAGGCGCCACGCGGCTTCGCCAGATCGGAACCGGGTCCCGCTAGCGGGCCCGGCCTAGTCCAATGGTAGTGTTCCCTTTCGCCGGCCTGATTCGAATGTCATGATTCGGCGTCCGCCGGATCCGCTACCCCGGCACTTGCACTGTGACACTTGAATTCGGCGTCCATGTCTTCACTCGGCGGCTTTGACTCACACCTACCGACCGTTCTGGTCATCGATGACGAACTGCGCTCCCGCGAAGCCCTGTCGCGAGTGCTCGACGGCGAGTTCCAGGTTCTGCTGGCAGACTCGGCCGAGCAGGCCCGCGAGTTGCTCGAATGCCACCCGGTCACGGTGATCCTCTGCGATCAGCGCATGCCCGGCGTGCAAGGCATCGAGTTTCTCAAGGAGGCGCGCGAGCGCTGGCCCGAGGTCGTGCGCATCGTACTCTCCGGCTACACCGACTCCGAAGACATCATCGCCGGCGTCAACCAGGCCGGCATCTACCAGTATCTGCTCAAGCCCTGGCTGCCCGAGCACCTTCTCACCACGGTGCGCAACGCCGTGGAAAGTCGTGCTTTACACAACCACATGCAGCATCTGGATGTCGAGTTGCGCACAGCTACGCCTGTGCTTCGTCGGCGCAGCCAGCAGGTGCTGGACAAAGTCCGCGACGCCTTCGACTTCGCCCGCATCGTGCGCGAGCCCGGCAGCCCCCTGGACGTCGTGTGCGAATTGGCGGCACGGGTGGCACGTTTCGATCTGTCGGTGCTGCTGCTCGGCGAGTCCGGCACCGGCAAGGAACTGTTGGCACGCGCCATCCACTACGCCAGCCCGCGTTCAGGCAAGGCCTTCATCATGGAGAACTGCGCGGCGCTGCCGGACTCGCTGCTCGAATCCGAACTCTTCGGCCACAAGCGCGGAGCCTTCACCGGCGCCCACCAGGATCACATCGGGTTGATCCAGCGCGCCCATGGCGGGACCTTGTTCCTCGACGAGATCGGCGACACCTCGCCGGCCTTCCAGGTCAAGCTGCTGCGCGTTCTGCAGGAAGGCGAGCTTCGCCCGGTCGGCGCCAGCACGTCGGTGCGCGTCGATGTGCGAGTGATCGCCGCAACGCACCGTGACCTGGAGGCCGACGTCCGCGACGGGCGATTCCGTGGCGACCTCTACTACCGGCTCGCCGGAGTATCCCTTGGATTGCCGCCGCTGCGTGAACGCAGCGGCGATCTCATTCCCATCGCCAGCAAACTGCTGGCCGACGCCAGCCAGGAACTCGACCTGCCCGGCCTGCATTTCGCCGCCGACGCCTTGGGCAGCCTGCTGCACTATCCGTGGCCCGGCAACATCCGCGAGTTGCGCAACGAGATCTACCGTGCCGCCGCGCTGTCCGAGGGAGCGGAAGTCGGCGCCCGTGCGTTTTCCCTGAAGGTACTTCAGGGCCAGGCACAACGCGCACGCCCCTCCTCCTGTGTGCCTGGAGTCCCAGCCGGCACGTTGCAGGAGCAACTCGACGCCATCGAGGCGGGCCTGCTCAAGGAAGCGCTTCTGCGCAACCACTGGAACAAGACCCACGCCGCACGCGAACTGGGACTGTCGCGCGTTGGCCTGCGCCAGAAACTGCGCCGCTTCGGCCTGGAGGAATCGCCATGAGTGCCCCTTTTCGCGTTCTCTGGCTGCAGTCCGGCGGTTGCGGCGGTTGCAACATGTCGCTGTTGTGCGCCGATACCCAGGACTTCGCCGGGCTGTGGCGCAACGCCGGGATCGAGTTGCTGTGGCACCCCTCGCTGTCGCTGGAAAGCGCGCATGAAGCGTTATCGATCCTCGATGACTGTCTGAGTGGACGCACGCATCTGAATGCACTCTGTATCGAAGGTTCGCTGCTGCGCGGCCCCAATGGCAGCGGTCGCTTCCATCTACTGGCCGGCACCGGCGTGGCGATGATCGAGTGGGTGCGGCGCCTGGCGGATGTCGCCGACTACACCCTGGGCATCGGTACCTGTGCCGCCTACGGCGGCATCACCGCAGCCGGCAACAACCCCACCGACGCCTGCGGCCTGCAGTACGACGGCGAGCGTCTCGGCGGCCTGCTGGGGGGCGAATACCGCTCGCGCAAAGGGCTACCGGTGATCAATGTCGCTGGCTGCCCCACTCATCCAGGTTGGGTCACCGATACGTTGATGGCCCTGGCAGCCGGATTGTTCTGTGCATCCGACATGGACGCCCTGGGCCGCCCGCGTTTCTACGCCGACCAACTGGTCCATCACGGCTGCACGCGCAACGAGTTCTACGAGTACAAAGCCAGTGCGGTAAAACCCTCCGACCTGGGGTGCATGATGGAGAACCTCGGCTGCAAGGGCACCCAGGCCCACGGCGACTGCAACAACCGCCTGTGGAATGGCGAGGGCTCCTGCACCCGCGGCGGCTACGCCTGCATCAATTGCACGGCGCCCGGGTTCGAGGAGCCCGGCCACGGCTTCCACCTCACGCCCAAGCGCGCCGGCATCCCCATCGGCCTGCCCACCGACATGCCCAAGGCCTGGTTCGTCGCCCTGGCGGCCCTGTCGAAATCGGCCACCCCGGAACGCGTCAAGCAGAACGCCACCGCCGACCATACGCTGATCGCACCCGTCATCCACCGCACCCGCCGCTAGGGAATTCGCCCATGACACGCCTGCTGGTCGGCCCGTTCAACCGTGTCGAAGGTGACCTCGAAGTCCAGCTGGATATCGAGGACGGCCGGGTGCGCTCGGCCCAGGTCAACGCCACCATGTACCGGGGCTTCGAACAGATCCTCCGTGATCATCCACCGCTCGACGCGCTGGTCTACGCCCCGCGTATCTGTGGCATCTGTTCGGTATCCCAGTCAGTCGCTGCCGCACGGGCGCTCGGTGCTTTGGCCGGCGTTCAGCCACCCGCCAACGGTTTGATCGCCACCAATCTGATGGCCGCGACAGAGAATCTCGCCGACCACCTGAGTCATTTCTACCTGTTCTTCATGCCGGACTTCGTGCGCCCGCTGTATGCCGACCGCCCCTGGTTCGCCGATGCGGTACAGCGTTTCACGCCGCACACCGGCAGCCAGCAGCGTCTGGCCCTGGCCGCGCGCAAACGCTGGCTGGACCTGATCGGTACGCTGGGCGGCAAGTGGCCCCACACCGGCTCCATCCATCCCGGCGGCTCCACCCGCGCCATCGATCCGGCCGAGCGCCTGCGCCTGTTGACGCGGGTGCGCGAGTTTCGCCAGTTCCTGGAGAACGAGCTGTTCGCAGCGTCCCTCGAGCGCATCGCCGGGCTCTCCAGTGAAGATCAGCTGTGGTCCTGGTACGCCGAAGCGCCGGGGCACGGCGACCTGCGTCAGTTCCTGCGAATCGTCCTGGACAGCGGTCTGGAACGCCTGGGCCAGGGGCCGGGACTCTACCTGTCCTATGGCGCCTATCCGCAGGCCGACGGCACGCTGGCTTTCCAACGCGGCCTGTGGGATGCGGCGACAAGGCAGGTCCGCCCGCTGGTACTGGATGAGATTCGCGAGGACGCGAGCCATGCCTGGCTGCACGATAGCGCAGGCCCGCTGCATCCCTCCGTCGGCGTGACCGAGCCTAGCCTGGACAAGAACACGGCCTACACCTGGAACAAGGCACCGCGCCTGGCCGGCGCCGTGCTGGAAACCGGCGCACTCGCCCGCCAGCTGATCCGCGGCCAGCCCTTGTTGCGCGAGGCAGCGGCTCGCTGTGGCGGTAGCGTCTACACGCGGTTGTTGGCCCGCCTGGTGGAGTTGGCACAGGTCATACCACTGATGGAGGGCTGGTTGCTCGCCCTGCGCACTGGCGAGCCTTATTATCTGGACTGCCCACTACCCGAAAACGGCAGCGCCGTCGGCCTCACAGAAGCAGCGCGCGGCGCGCTGGGGCATTGGCTCACGGTCGATCAAGGGCGAATCGCCAGCTACCAGATCATCGCCCCGACCACCTGGAATTTCTCGCCACGCGATGCCCAGGGCCGTCCCGGAGCCCTGGAGCAGGCCCTGGAAGGCGCCCCGGTGCAGCCTGGCGAACAGAATCCGCTAGCGGTGCAACATATCGTGCGCTCGTTCGACCCCTGCATGGTCTGCACCGTGCATTGACCCGGAGTATCGCCATGCAACGCCTGACCATTTCCCTCGACGACAACCTGGCCGATGCGCTTGACCAGTTGATTCGCGCCCAAGGGTACGGCAATCGCTCCGAGGCGCTGCGCGACATGCTGCGCCGGCACATCGAACAGTCGCGCCTGTGCCAGGACGCCGAGTCGCTGCACTGCGTCGCCAACCTCAGCTATGTCTACGATCATCACTCGCGCACGCTCGCCGGAAGAGTCATGACGCTGCAGCACGACCACCACGACCTGACCATTGCCAGCCAGCACGTCCACCTGGACCATGACCACTGCCTGGAAAGCCTGATGCTACGCGGACCGGTGGAGCAGGTCCGCGCCTTCGCCGAACGGCTGAGCGCCGAACGCGGCGTACGCCACGGCAATCTGAACCTGATCCCGGTGGCGACCTCGACCGATGATCACGTCCACCTGCATCCCACGAGCTGACACGCATGGCCCGCAAACCGCCGTCGCAACTGGACGAAGACGCCTGGCTGGAAGTCATCGTCAAGATGGATGAGGTTTACTCGCAACTGGTCCAGGACGAGATCGAACTGGAGCAGAAAAACGCCGAACTGGAGCAGTCGCAGCAGTTCATCGCCAGCATGCTGGCATCCATGTCGGACATCCTCCTGGCGTGCGATCCGCAGGGGCTGATCGAGGAGTCCAACCAGTCGCTGCGCAACCTGGTCAGCAGCGACGAAGCAGGCCTGCTCGGTCTTTCGGTCTACTCGTTACTTGGCGATGACGCCAGTATCCAGCGGCTGCGCAGCCTGCTCGGCGGCCTGCGCCGGGACAACGACAGTGCCAGCCTGGAAGTGAACTTTCGCGGCAACGCGGGAGAGTTGTTACCGGTCGACCTCAGTTGCACGGTACGCAGTGGCCTGCATGGTCGCTGCCTGGGGCACGTTCTGGTAGGCCGTCCACTGGGCGAACTGCAGCACGCCTACCGCCAACTCCATGAGGCCCACGAAGCGCTCAAGCGCACCCAGCAGCAACTGCTGCACGCCGAGAAAATGGCCTCCCTGGGACGCCTGGTCGCCGGCGTGGCCCATGAACTGAACAATCCGATCAGCTTCGTGCTCGCCAATGCCCACGTCCTGGGTGGCTATGGCAAACGCCTGCAGGACTACCTGCAAGCCGTACACGATGAGCAACCGATCGACCAGCGCGAGGTGCTGCGACGGCAACTGCGCATCGATCCGTTATTGGCCGACCTGCCGCTGTTGATCGAAGGTACGCTGGAAGGCGCGCAGCGCACCGCCGATATCGTCAGCGCACTCAAGCGCTTTTCCGCGATGGACCGCGGGCACCCCGGCGAAGCCTCGCTCAATGACGTTATCGAGCGTGCCATTCACTGGATCACCCGCGGCACCGCACCCGATCTGATCGTGCACTGGCAACCCGCCGACGATGTGCAGGTGCAGGGCAATGCCGGGCAGTTGCTGCAAGTGCTGATGAACCTCACCCAGAACGCCTACGACGCCGCGCGCCATGCTACGGCCGAGCCCCCGCAACTGTGGATCGAACTGACCCGCGAGCCCGGCTGGGCCAATCTGAGCCTGCGTGATAACGGCGCCGGCATCGCCGAACACCACCTCAGCCAGGTGTTCGAACCCTTCTTCACCACGAAGCCTGCCGGACAAGGCACCGGCCTGGGCCTGGCGATCAGTTACGGCATCGTCGAGCGGTGTGGGGGCACGCTGACGGCGGGCAATCACCACTCGGGCGGTGCGGAGTTCCACCTGCGCCTGCCGAGCCTGGACTGACCGCAACGGAGAATAGCTTTCCACTGCGCGAGCCATACCGGCAATCGACTCATCCGCACCACGAGCACCGGCCATTTGCCGCGCCCGAGGGATTGGCACAGCGCTTGTATGACGATTTTTTGATTCTTCATACAAGACAGCTGGAGACCCCATGCCTCACCCGGCCTCGCCCCGCTCCACCATCACGCTGTTCATCGGCCTGTTCAGCATCAATCTTCTAGCCTGGGCCTGGGCATTGGTCGCCTTCAGCGACTATCCGATGCTGCTGGGCACCGCTGTGCTCGCCTACAGTTTCGGCCTGCGCCATGCAGTGGATGCAGACCACATCGCCGCCATCGACAACGCCACGCGCAAACTGATCCAGGAGGGCCAGAGGACCGCCAGCGTCGGCTTGTATTTTTCCCTCGGCCACAGCAGCGTGGTGATCCTCGCCTCGGTACTGATCGCCCTCAGCGCTGCCAGCCTGCAGGACGAACTGGAAGCCTTCCACGGTATCGGCGCACTGATCGGGACCTCGGTGTCGGCGGCTTTCCTGCTGCTGGTAGCGCTGATCAACCTGGTGATCCTGCGTTCGGTCTATCGCGCCTTCCGCCGCGTCCGCCAAGGTGAGCGGCTCGGCGAAGCTGAACTGCAGGGCATGCTCACCGGCAGCGGCCCAATCGCACGCCTGGCGCGCCCGCTGTTCCGCCTCATTCGCCGAAGCTGGCATCTCTACCCGCTGGGCTTCCTGTTCGGCCTGGGCTTCGATACCGCCACGGAAATCGGCCTACTCGGCATTGCCGCGAGCCAGGCATCGCAGAACCTGCCGATGGTCTCGATTCTGGTGTTTCCTGCGCTGTTCACCGCCGGCATGGCCCTGGTCGACAGCGTCGACAGCGTGCTGATGACCGGCGCCTATCGCTGGGCCCAGGTGCGCCCTGCGCGCAAGCTCTACTACAACCTCACCATCACCTCCGCTTCCATATTGGTGGCGCTGCTGGTGGGTGGCATGGAAGCCCTCAACCTGCTGGCCGGGCAACTGGGACTGGAAGGCGCCGCGTGGGACTTCATTGCCGAAGTCAACGAGCAGTTCGGCTTGCTCGGCTACCTGATCATCGGCCTGTTCGTCGCTACCTGGCTGCTGTCCTGGGCGTTCTATCGCTACAAGGGCTATGACCGGCTGGACCTGGCATCGGCCTGAACAACTGATCACAGTGTTTCCAGTTCAGACTCCAAAGCGGTAATCAACTTTCCAGCCAGGGCCCTCAGCGTTTCTGGAAGACCGCTACCTGACGGTGCGAAACCCTGCCGTACCGGCCTTTTCGGCCTGGAAAAAAGTCGTATCCCGTCATGCGACCAAATGGCACAGGTTTTGAAGTGGCCGGGTATGCCATTTCAACGCACGTCCCCATCGCACCCTGCAGCCTATCGCCATGATCACGCGCCGGCTGCCCCTTCCTCCCCCGATCCCACCGTCACGCCGGCCTGCCGGTCCGCCGTGACGGTCCCTTACGCCGTGTCAGAAACGCCGGCGCAAGCCATTCCAAAGAGCAAGAAAAGCCTGGCCGAGGAGAAAACAAGTGACCGAAACCTTCTATGAAGTAATGCGCAGGCAGGGCATCTCGCGGCGCAGCTTCATCAAATTCTGCTCGCTGACCGCCACGTCGCTGGGGCTGGGCCCGGCCTTCATGCCGCAGATCGCCTGGGCCATGGAGAACAAACCGCGAACGCCGGTGCTCTGGCTGCACGGCCTGGAGTGCACCTGCTGCTCCGAGTCCTTCATCCGTTCTGCGCACCCGCTGGCCAAGGACGTCGTGCTGTCGATGATCTCCCTCGACTACGACGACACCCTGATGGCCTCCGCCGGGCACCAGGCCGAGGCGATCCTCGATGAGGTGATGACCAAGTACAAGGGCAACTACATCCTCGCCGTCGAAGGCAACCCGCCGCTGAACCAGGACGGCATGAGCTGCATCATTGGCGGCAAGCCCTTCGTCGAGCAGCTCAAGCGCGTCTCCCGCGACGCCAAGGCAATCATCTCCTGGGGTTCCTGCGCCAGCTGGGGCTGCGTGCAGGCCGCCAAGCCGAACCCGACCCAGGCGGTGCCGATCCACAAGGTGATCACCGACAAGCCCATCATCAAGGTGCCCGGCTGTCCGCCCATCGCCGAGGTGATGACCGGGGTAATCACCTACATGCTGACCTTCGACCGCATTCCGGAGCTGGATCGCCAGGGGCGGCCGAAGATGTTCTACAGCCAGCGCATTCACGACAAATGCTATCGCCGACCGAATTTCGACGCAGGCCAGTTCGTCGAGGCCTGGGACGATGACTCCGCGCGCAAGGGCTACTGCCTGTACAAGGTCGGCTGCAAAGGCCCGACCACCTACAACGCCTGCTCCACCGTGCGCTGGAACGGCGGCACCAGCTTCCCGATCCAGTCCGGGCACGGCTGCATCGGCTGCTCGGAAGAAGGGTTCTGGGACAAAGGCTCGTTCTACCAGCACCTGACCGACATCAACGCCTTCGGCGTGGAGGCCAACGCCGACCAGATCGGCCTGGCCGCTGCCGGCACGGTCGGTGCGGCAATCGCCGCCCACGCCGCGGTCTCCGCCATCAAGCGCGCCAGCAACGGCAAGGCCCATACCTCCACGCACGACGCCTGAACGCAGTACAGGAAGCCTGATCCATGAGCAATTATTCCACCCAGGGTTTCGATCTGGACAACAGCGGCCGGCGCATCGTCGTCGACCCCGTGACCCGCATCGAGGGCCATCTGCGTGTCGAGGTCAATCTCGATGCCAACAACGTGATCCGCAATGCCGTATCCACCGGCACCATGTGGCGCGGCCTCGAAGTCATCCTCAAGGGGCGCGACCCGCGGGATGCCTGGGCCTTCGTCGAACGCATCTGCGGTGTGTGCACCGGCTGTCACGCCCTGGCGTCGGTACGCGCGGTGGAGGACGCGCTGGGTATCCACATACCGCCCAACGCCCACCTGATCCGCGAAATGATGGCCAAGACCCTGCAGGTGCACGATCACGTCGTGCACTTCTACCACCTGCACGCGCTGGACTGGGTCGACGTGGTCTCGGCGCTCAAGGCCGATCCCAAGGCAACCTCGGAGCTGCAGCAACTGGTTTCACCGGCGAATCCGAAGTCCTCGCCCGGATATTTCCGCGACGTGCAGAACCGCCTGAAGAAGTTCGTCGAAAGCGGCCAGCTCGGTCCGTTCATGAACGGCTACTGGGGTAATCCGGCGTACAAGCTGCCGCCGGAAGCCAACCTGATGGCGGTCACCCATTATCTGGAAGCACTGGACCTGCAGAAGGAGTGGGTAAAGATCCACACCATCTTCGGCGGCAAGAACCCCCACCCCAACTATCTGGTGGGCGGCGTACCCTGCGCCATCAACATCGATGGCGACCTCGCCGCCGGCGCTCCGTTGAACATGGAGCGGCTGAACTTCGTGCGCGCCCGCATCGACGAAGCGCTTGAGTTCGTGCGCAACGTCTATGTGCCCGACGTTCTGGCAATCGGCACTCTGTACAAACAGCAGGGTTGGCTGCATGGCGGCGGCCTGGCGGCGAGCAACGTGATGGACTACGGCACCTATGCCAAGGTCAATTACGACGACAGCACCAACCAATTGCCCGGCGGCGCCATCCTCAATGGCAACTGGGACGAGATCCTGCCGGTGGATCTGCGCGACCCGGAGCAGGTACAGGAGTTCGTCAACCACTCCTGGTACCAGTACCCGGACAACGACAAGGGCCTGCACCCCTGGGATGGCATCACCGAGCCGCATTACGAGCTGGGCGCCGCCACCAAGGGTTCCCGCACCGCGATCGAGGAGATCGACGAAAGCGCCAAATACTCCTGGGTCAAGTCGCCGCGCTGGCGCGGCCATGCCATGGAGGTCGGTCCGCTGGCCCGCTATATCCTCGGCTATGCCCACGCACTCAAGGGCAACCCGCACTGCCAACGGGTCAAGGAGCAGTTGGAAGGCTCGCTGCAGGCGGTCAACCATGACCTGCCCCGCGCCCTTGGCCTGGGCGAAACCGACTACAGCGCCAAGCAACTGCTGCCGAGCACCATCGGCCGCACCCTTGCCCGCGCGCTGGAAGCGGAATACTGCGCGGAGATGATGGTCGACGACTGGAACGAGCTGATGGCGAACATCCGCAACGGCGACCGCGCCACCGCCAACGTCGAAAAGTGGGACCCCAAGACCTGGCCCGCCGAAGCCAAGGGCGTGGGCAGCGTTGCCGCGCCGCGCGGCGCGCTCGGCCACTGGATACGCATCAGGAATGGGCGCATCGAGAACTACCAGTGCGTGGTGCCCAGCACCTGGAACAGCAGCCCGCGCGACGGCAAAGGTCAGATCGGCGCCTTCGAGGCCGCACTGATGAACACCCCGGTCGCGGTGGCCGATCAGCCGGTGGAAATCCTTCGCACGCTGCACTCCTTCGACCCCTGCATGGCCTGCGCGACCCACGTGATGAGCGAGGAAGGCGTCGAGTTGAGCACGGTCACCGTGCGTTGAGCCACCCAGCAGCCAGACGCCGGGCGCCAGCGCGCTCCCGGCGCACTTGAGGTGACGACATGTCCGAGCATCACAGCGAATACGTCTACGAGGCACCCGTGCGCCTATGGCACTGGATCAACGCCAGTTGCATCCTGGTGCTCGCGGTGAGTGGTTATTTCATCGGTTCGCCACTACCCACCCAACCAGGCGAAGCCAGTGCCAACTTCCTGATGGGCTATATCCGCTTCGCCCATTTCGCCGCGGCCTACTTGTTCGCCATTGGCATCGTCGGCCGCGCCTACTGGGCTCTGGTCGGCAATCAGCATGCCCGCGAGCTGTTCTGGGTTCCCCTCACCAGCAAGGCCTACTGGCTCAGCTTCGGTGTCTGGCTGCGCTATTACCTGGCGATGGGACCGGTACCGAAACCGATGTTCGGCCACAACCCGCTGTCCCGATTCGCCATGGTGTTCGTCTTCCTGCTCACCTCGCTGTTCATGCTGGTGAGTGGTTTCGCCCTGTATGGCGAGGGCGCGCAGATGGGCTCCTGGCAGGAGCGCCTGTTCGGCTGGGTAATGCCGCTGCTGGGAGGGTCGAACAATGTGCGCACCCTCCACCACCTGGGCCTGTGGCTGATGGTCATCTTCATCATGGCGCATGTGTATGCCGCCGTGCGTGAGGAAATCTACGGCCGCCTGAACCTGATCGGCAGCATCATCACCGGCTACAAGAGCCTGAAGAAATGAACCCGACCTCCTCCTCGCCGCGCATCACCGTGCTCGGCATCGGCAACCTGCTTTGGGCCGACGAAGGTTTTGGCGTGCGCTGCGTCGAGGCACTGCAGCAACGTTACGAGTTCGCCGGCAACGTTACCCTGATCGATGGCGGCACCCAGGGCTTGTACCTGATCCAGCATGTGCAGCAGGCCGACTACCTGCTGATCTTCGACGCGGTGGATTACAACATGGCGCCCGGCACCCTCAAGTTCGTCGCGGATGACGAGGTGCCGCGCTTTCTCGGCGTGAAGAAGCTCAGCCTGCACCAGACGGGCTTCCAGGAAGTGCTGATGCTGGCCCAGCTCACCGGCCACTACCCTCAGCGGGTTCTGTTGATGGGTTGCCAGCCCGAGCGCATGGACGACTACGGCGGCAGCCTGCGCCCACCCGTAAAGGCCGCACTGGAGTTGGCCATCGACGCCGCCCGGCAGGTACTCGAGGACTGGGGAGGCGCGCCGCGTACACGGACCGCGCCGCTGCCTGAAGAGGAAGCCGTGACGATGCTGAACCTGGACCTGCAGCGCTACGAAAGCGAGCGCCCCAGCGAGCAGGATGCCTGCCGCGTCGGCGACGAACGCATCCTCGGGCGGCGCAGCTGACATGTGCATCGGCCTTCCCATGAACGTCCTCGCCGTCCGCCCCGGCGCAGCGCTGTGCAGCGACCGCCAGGGCCAGCAACGCTGGATCGACACCGTTCTGGTGGACGAGTGCGCCATCGGCGATTGGCTGCTGGTATTCATCGATGCGGCTCGCGAGCGCTTGGCGCCTGAACGCGCAGCGGAAATCCACGCCACCCTCACCCTGCTCGACGCCGCTCTGCACGGCGAACCCGCCGATAGCCAGCCCGCCTTCGCCCTGCCCTCGGCCATGAGCGCCGAGCACCTCGCCAGCCTGCTAGGCCAACCACTTTCCAAGGAGCCCCTATGAGCGAGTCCGCCGCCTTCCTGGCGCCCCTGCCTGCCACCCCCGACGTACCGCCGCTGATCACCCGCCTGGTCGAGCAATTCGCCGCCAGTTGGGTGGGCCTGGATAACCTCGATGCCTGGCTCGCCCAGTCCGGCGAAGCCTTGCTGCTCCTCTGCGGCGACCCGGTGCGCCATCCCGAAAGCCTCGACGTGGCGGTGATACTGCCCGAGCTGTGCAGGACGCTCGCTGCCCGCCACGATTGCCACCCGCGCCTGGGCGTTGGGCGCCGCGCGGACGAAGCAGCCCTGGCCGAGCGTTTCGCCCTGCGCCGCTGGCCGAGCATCATCTGGCTGCGCGATGGTGGCTACGTCACCCAGATCGACGGCATGCGCGACTGGGATGCCTACCTGCGCCTGGCCGAGGACGCCCTGCAGCAGGGTAACGCGCTGATCCCGCTGCGCAGCGAAGCCGTACAACCTGTGCCAGGAGGCTGCCAGTGAACGGCGCCCGTCCCATGGACCCGCTCCAGTACATCCCACTGATGGACATCGGCCCCGGCTCACAACCCGAGGACGACGCCACGCTGGAATACATCAGCATGCCGCAGGGCATGTACACCCACGCGTCGCCAAGGCTTCCCGAGCCTGAGACGCTGGACGCCACGCCGGGCGCACGCCAGGCGTTGGGCGAAATCCTCCACATGCTGCGCAGCCGGCGCGCCGGCGATGCGCCGCCGAGCCTCGACCTGCATACCTATAGCGAGGCTGATCGAGTCCTGCTCGACCAACTGCTCGGCGAAGGCGAAGTCAGCGCGCGAATCGGCGGCGCCGACGGTGTACGCATCCAGGAATCGATTTTCGCCGGTGTCTGGCGTGTGTTCGGTGCCGGGCATGATTACATCGACGTGGACGCGGCCCCGGCATTGCTGCGGCGCACCACGAAGCTCGACGTCTCGACCGAGGTGTTCGTACCAGTGCTACCGCTGCCGGGAGGCGTGATGAACGCCCCGGCGCTCCTCACCGAACTGCAGGATCGCACCCTCAACTGGCGCCCCGGCAGCGCGGCTCATGTCATCAACCTCAGCCTGCTACCGCTCTCCGAACAGGATGTGCCCTTTCTCGACCAGCGCCTGGGTGAAGGCACCGTGCTGATCCTGGCGCGCGGCTACGGCAACTGCCGCATCAGCAACACCCGCGCGCCCAACTGCTGGCGGGTGCGTTACTTCAACTCCCAGGACGCGCTGATCCTCGACACCATCGAAGTCACCGACCTGCCCGAAGTGGTACTCGCCGCGCCAGAAGACATCGCCGACTCGCTGGAACGTTTCGAAGACGTCATCCAATGGTTCGAAAGTGAGCTGGCCGGGGCCGACCAATGAGCGAGCGTGCAGGTTTCGAAGGCAGCTACCTGGGCGACCGCAATCGGCTACCGGACGATGCACGCCTGGAATGCAAGATCTGCTGGTGGGTCTACGATCCGTCCCAGGGCGATCCGGTATGGCAGATCGCGCCGGGGACGCCGTTCGCGCAGTTGCCCGCACACTGGCGCTGCCCCAATTGCGATGGCGAGGCCGAGCAGTTCATGGTGCTCGATGACTGACCCGCTCGCCCGCGCCGAAGCCCTGGCGCAGCGCTTTCGCGAGATTGCCGACACGCGCATGCGCGGCCTGCCGTTACTCAACCCGGCACTGGGAGTCGAGGCAATCGATTTTGCCCCTCAGCGTCTGGGCCCGGAATCCAGCAGTGGATTGCTCGGCATCCTCATCACGCCCTGGTGCATGAACCTGGTCTGGTTACCCGACGACACCCGGAACTCCCCCGCCGAAGGCATCACCTGCGAGTATGCACTGGGTGGCGAACGCTTGAGCTTCATCGGCAGCGTCGATGAACGAATCGGCCATTACCGGAGCTGCTCGCTGTTCTCGCCCATGTTCGAGTTCCGCGACCCACAAAGCGCTCGGGATATGGCTCACCGGGTATTGGCCGCTCTACGCCGTCCGCCCGTTGAACAGCCGGCCAACCCGAGCCGCCGTGGCTTGTTCTTCCGCCTGGCAGGAGCCCGCCAATGAGTGTTGGCGAAGGCCTTTCGCGTCTGGCCGGTTCGCTACGCGTGCGCCCGGCGCAGCAGCCGGCACTGCTCGGTGGTCGCCCGCCACTGGCCGGACGCTTGCTGCGCGGGCAGCCGGCGGAAGCGGCAGTGCGTCATCTTCCGCTGATCTACAGCCTCTGCGGCCAGGCCCATCGGCTGACTGCCGAACTGGCGCTGCAAGCCGCGATACAGGGCGGCGGCGAGCCTGATGATCAGGCTCGACAGCGCCTTCGCGAGGAAAACATCCGCGAACACCTGCGGCATATCCTGCTGGATTGGCCGCGTCTTCTGGCAGGCCCGCGATCCGGCGTGAAGCTGCTCTCGCCCCGGCCGGCTCAGAACCTCGACAGCTGGTTCGATGGCTCAGCCCAGGACTGGCTGCAACGTTGGCACACCGACCCACGCAAGGCTCTGCTGGAGTGGAGCCTCCATAGCCATCACCCTCTGGCCCGCCTGCTGCACGACTGCCGTCGGCGTGCTGAGGCGCTTGTGCTATCGGCCCAGGCACTGCCGACCACCCCGGCCAGCCTGCTGGAAATCGGCCGAAGCCTGGGCGGTGAAGAGGATTTCCTGCGCCGTCCCGAACTGTGCGGCGAACCGCGCGAGACCGGCGCCTGGACGCGCGGACGGGAAACCCGCCCGGAGCGCTACGACACCGCCTGGCTGCGCCTGGGCGCACGCCTGGCCGACCTCGTCGAACTGAGTCAGGCGCCTGCCGCACCGCTGGAGATGGGCGCACTGGCTCTGGGCGAAAGTCAGGCGCTGGCCTGGAGCGAAACCGCCCGTGGCCTGCTGCTGCACCGGGTACGCCTCGAACCCGCCCCCGGAGGCTGGAAAATCTGTGACTACCGGATACTGGCACCTACCGAGTGGAACCTGCATCCTCGTGGAACGCTGGCGCGGGCGCTTGAGACCCTGCCCGACGATGCCATGGCAGCACGCCAGGCGGAACTGTTGCTGGCGGTATTCGATCCTTGCCTTCCCTACCGACTGGAAAGTCCCGTGCTCACCCCAGTCAATACTGCAGGAGCGTTGCACGATGCATGAGGTCAGTCTGGCCGGGGGCATTCTCGCCGCCGTTGACGACGCCGCGCGCAAGGACCCGTTCCGGCGCGTCAGCCGCCTGCGCCTGGAGGCCGGCAAATTGGCCGGAGTCGAGGTCGAGTCACTGCGCTTCGCCCTTGAGGCCATCGCTCCCGGCAGCCTGCTCGAAGGCGCACAGATCGAGATCGAACAGCCCGACGGCCAGGCCTGGTGTCTGGACTGCGCCACCAACGTACCGCTGGTCCAGCGCGGTGCTCCCTGCCCGCAGTGTGGCGGCTTCTGGCTGCAACCCAATGCCGGCACCCAATTGCGAATCCTCGACCTGCAGGTCGAGGACCACTGATCCCGCGACAGGAGGAACGCCATGTGCGTCGTCTGCGGCTGCTCCAGCGGCCACTCCCATGACAGTCACTCGCATCCCGCACCAGACTCTGCACCCAGTACCGATGTGATGGATGCAGGTGGCGACCTGCACTACGGCCTGGGCACCGCCGGGGTGTCCCTGCCCGGCGTCAGCCAGTCGCGCACCATCCAGATCGAGCAGGATGTCCTCGGCGAGAACGACCGCCATGCCAGACGCAATCGCCAGGGCTTCGAAAGCCACCAGGTGCTCGCCCTGAACCTGGTGTCCAGCCCCGGCTCGGGCAAGACGACCCTGCTCTGCGCCACCCTCGAAGCCTTGCGTGCACAGCACCCGCACCTGCCGCTGTCGGTGATCGAAGGCGACCAGCAGACCAGCAATGATGCCGAGCGCATTCGCGCCACCGGCGTCGCGGCGATCCAGGTCAACACCGGCAAGGGCTGCCATCTCGATGCGCGGATGGTCGCCGACGCCTACGCGCGCCTGCCGCTGCACGACGCAGTGCACGCCCATCATGGACACGCCCATGCCATGCCGTTGCAGGCGCCCGCCGCCGGGCTGGGCGCCGGCACACTGCGTCCGGTCAAGCCCCACGCCCCGGCCGGCATTCTGTTCATCGAGAACGTCGGCAACCTGGTCTGCCCTGCCCTGTGGGATCTGGGTGAAGCGGCCAAGGTGGCGATTCTGTCGGTGACCGAGGGTGAGGACAAACCGCTGAAGTACCCCGACATGTTCGCGGCGGCGGGGTTGATGCTGTTGACCAAGACCGACCTGCTGCCGCATCTGGACTTCGACGTGCAGCGCTGCCTGGAGTATGCCCAGCGGGTCAACCCCGGCTTGCGCGTGATCCAGCTCAGCGCCCGGAATGGCAGCGGCATGCAGGCCTGGCTGGACTGGCTGCTCGGCGACCGGACACTGCGCGCCGATGCCCGGTCCGCGCGCATTGCCGCCCTGGAAGCGGAGCTCGCTCAGCTCAAGGCGCGCCATGACTGAGCTGAGAATCCAGAGCCTGCCCGGCGCTGCGACCTGGCCGCCGGTTCTGGCCTGCGGCGCATGGCTGAAGAACAGCGCCTGTCTGCTGCAGGGCGATCAGGTCATCTGGTCCCCGGTACACGGTGACCTCGGTGAACCGGACAACTGCCTGGCGCTGGAAGACTCGCTGGAGTGCTTGCTCGGCCATGCCGAAACCCGCCCGCGCGCCATCGCCCATGACCTGCACCCGGACTTCCACAGCACCCGGTTGGCGTTCGATGTAGCAGCTCGCCTGGGCGTCCCGGCGCTGGGCGTGCAGCATCATCATGCGCACATCGCCGCCCTTCAGGCCGAACACGGTCTGCAGGGGCCGGCCCTCGGACTGGCACTGGATGGCGTGGGCCTGGGCACTGACGGTAACGCCTGGGGCGGCGAGCTGCTGTGGGTCGACCACGGCGCCTGGCGTCGCCTCGGAGCATTACTGCCGCTGCCCCTCCCCGGTGGCGATATCGCCGCTCGCGAGCCATGGCGGCTGGTGGCCGCGGCGCTGCATCTGCTCAGACGCAGCGAAGAGATCGGCCCGCGCCTGGCCCCACTGGTCGGCGCCCAGCCTGCCGCCACCGTGGCCCGGATGCTCGAACGTCAGCTCAACTGCCCGACCAGCAGCGGCGCCGGACGCTGGTTCGATGCCGCCGCCGGTATTCTCGGGCTGAGTGTGCGCCAGGCCTTCGAAGCCGAAGCAGCGATCGCCCTCGAACGCTGCGCAACCGACTATCTGAGTCAGCATCCGGCCCCGGACGTCGCCGGACTCTGGCAAGTGCGCCACGACGGGCGCCTGGATCTCCTGCCGCTGCTGGCCCGACTGTTCGAGCTGGCCGACCAGGGCCGCGCCCATGAAGGCGCCGCCCTGTTCCACCTGACCCTCGCCGCCGCCCTGGCCGACTGGGTGGCACAGCAGCCCACGGAACTCTCGGTGCTGTTGGGCGGCGGCTGTTTTGCCAATCGCCTGCTCAGCGCGCAATTGAGCGATCTTCTGTCACTTCAGGGGCGGTGTGTATTCGGCACGCAAACCGTTTCCTGCGGCGATGCCGGCCTGGCCCTGGGGCAGGCCTGGGTCGCCGCGCAGTGGGCCGCCCCGGCCTGTGAGGCGGCGCTGCCGCTGGAGGATATTGCCCCATGTGTCTAGCCATTCCCGCCCGCGTGGTCGAACTGCGCGATAACGACCAGGCGCTGGTCGATCTCGGCGGCATCCGCAAGGAAATCTCCCTGGCGCTGGTCAATGGCGCGCAGCTGGGTGACTACGTGATCGTCCACGTGGGCTATGCCCTCGGGCTGATCGACCCGGAAGAAGCGCAGCGCACCCTGGAGTTGTTCAATGAGCTGGGCCAGTCCCAGGGGCTGGAGCCATGAAATACATCGATGAATACCGCGACGGCGAACTCGCCCGGCAGATCGCCCAACGCATCCGCACAGTGGCACAGCCGGAACGGGAATACCGCTTCATGGAATTCTGTGGCGGCCATACCCATGCTATCTCCCGCTATGGCGTGAGCGACCTGCTGCCAACCAACGTACGCCTGATCCACGGGCCCGGCTGCCCGGTCTGTGTGTTGCCGATCGGGCGTATCGATCTGGCCATCCGCCTGGCCATGGAGCGGCAGGTGATCCTCTGCAGCTACGGCGACACGATGCGCGTGCCAGCCTCCGATGGACTCTCGCTGCTGCGCGCCAAGGCCCGGGGCGCGGACATCCGCATGATCTACTCGCCCCAGGACGCGCTGAAGATCGCCGAGGCCAACCCTGAGCGCGAAGTGGTGTTCTTCGCCGTCGGCTTCGAGACCACCACCCCACCCACCGCCCTGGTGATTCGCGAAGCGGCGCGGCGCGCAGTGGACAATTTCAGCGTGCTCTGCTGCCACGTCCTCACCCCGCCCGCCATTGCCCACATTCTCGACGCACCGGCCGAACAGGCGGTAGCGCTGGACGGCTTCATCGGCCCGGCACACGTCAGCGTGGTCATCGGCGCAGGTGCCTATGGCGAGTTCGCCCGGCGCTACCGCAAGCCGGTGGTGATCGCCGGCTTCGAACCGCTGGACGTGCTGCAGTCCATACTCATGCTCGTGCAGCAGGTCAACGAAGGCCGCGCCGAGGTGCAGAACGAATTCATCCGGGCCGTCAGCGACGAAGGCAGCCGGCCGATGCAAGCGTTGATGGAGGAGGTCTTCGAACTGCGCGAATGCTTCGAATGGCGCGGCCTGGGCGAGATGCCCGCCAGCGCCCGGCGCATCCGCCCGGCCTTCGCCCGGCACGACGCCGAAGCGCGCTTCGCCCTGTGCTACCAGTCCGTACCGGACCACAAGGCCTGCGACTGCGGGCCGATCCTGCGCGGGCAGAAACAGCCTGTCGACTGCCGACTGTTCGGCACGGTCTGCACCCCGGAGAACCCTGTCGGCTCCTGCATGGTTTCCAACGAGGGCGCCTGCGCCGCGCACTACGCCTACGGGCGCTACAAGGACATCGAGGTAACCCGCGTATGACCTCCCCCACTGCCGTCAGACGCGCCTACGTGCGCCCTCTGAACCTGCGCGACGGCCGCATCGAGATGGCCCACGGCTCCGGCGGCCGGGCCTCGGCGCAACTGATCGAGGAAATCTTCCTGCGCGCCTTCGACAATCCCTGGCTACGCCAGGGCAACGATGGGGCGACACTGGCTACGGTGCTGGGCACGGGTGAGCGACTGGTGATGGCGACCGACGCCCACGTGATCTCGCCGCTGTTCTTCCCCGGTGGCGATATCGGCAGCCTGTCGGTACACGGCACCGTCAACGATGTCGCCATGAGCGGCGCTCGCCCCCTGTACCTGTCGGCCAGCTTCATCCTCGAAGAAGGCTTCCCCCTCGCCGACCTCAAGCGCATTGCCGAATCCATGGGCCGCGCCGCGCAGGAAGCCGGCGTCGCCATCGTCACTGGCGATACCAAGGTGGTCGAGCGTGGCAAGGGCGATGGCGTGTTCATCAGCACCACCGGAGTCGGCGTGGTGGCCGCCGGCATCGATACCAGCGGCAACCGCGCGCGCGCCGGCGATGTGATCCTCGTGTCCGGCTGCATCGGCGAGCACGGCGTAGCGATCCTCTCGCAACGCGAATCCCTGGAGTTCGAGACACAGATACGGTCCGACAGTGCAGCACTGCACGGTCTGGTGATGTGCATGCTCGAAGCCGTACCAGGCATACGCGTATTGCGCGACCCCACGCGCGGCGGGCTGGCGACGACGCTCAACGAGATCGCCGGGCAATCCGACGTGGGCATGCTGCTCGATGAAGCCGCCATCCCGGTGCAGCCGCAGGTGGAAGCCGCCTGCGAATTGCTCGGGCTCGATCCCTTGTACGTCGCCAACGAAGGCAAGCTGGTGGCGATCTGCGACGCGCGCGACGCCGACACCCTGCTGCAAGTGATGCGCGCCCATCCGCTGGGCGCACAGGCGGCGCGAATCGGCAGCGTCATCGAGGACGGGCACGGCTTCGTACAGATGCAAACCCGTTTCGGTGGCCGCCGCATCGTCGACTGGCTCGCAGGAGAGCAACTACCGCGGATCTGCTAGCGGCTGGCGAGCCACAAAGCGCCTGGGCTGCCGGCAAGCACGGAGCATCTCCGCGCTAGCCGAAAAACAAAGGCCCCTTGCGGGGCCTTTGTCGTTTGCTCGCTTAGCGAGAGGCCTTGCGGCGCAACGCCGAGGGACTGAAATTGGAGTCGTCCGGGGCCGGCTGGCTGAAGTCGGCGGTGCCAGGCTCCTCGTTGTCCAGCCACTGGATGCTGTAGCGGTGCGCCTGGAGGTCATGGAAGGTGTCCAGGGCGGTCCACACCATCGGCTGCTCGTAGAAGCTCTTCAGGTAGGCCAGCGACACGCGCCACAGCTCGCCGCGGCCGTCGTACTGGTCCACCACGGCGGCGCCCCAGCTGTCCTCGTCGAGGTAGAGGGTGCGGCGCGAGTAGATGTGCCGCGCGCCGGGCTTCAGCTTGCCGTCCACTACCCACACGCGGTGCAGTTCGTAACGGGTGTACTTGGGATTGACGTGGCCCGGGGTGAGCAGGTCCTTGTACTTAACCTCCGGGCTGGTGATCTGGTAGTTGTTGTAGGGAATGTAGATTTCCTTCTTGCCCACCAGTGTCCAGTCGTAGCGGTCCGGCGCGCCGTTGTACATGTCAGTGTCGTCGGCGGTGCGCAGACCGTCGGAGTCTTCGATCGGAGTGTCGTAGGCCAGCGTCGGGGCGCGGCGCACGCGGCGCTGGCCGGGGTTGTAACCCCAGGCCTGGCGCGGTTCCTTGACCTGGTCGAGGGTCTCCTGGACCAGTGCGCCGTTGCCGGCCAGGCGAGCCGGCGCGGTGGTGAAGGTCATGTAGTAGAACAGTGTATTGCCGAGCTTGTCGTAGCTGCCCTTGGGGTCGTAGAAACGGAACAGCGCCTCGTCCTGGGAGGTCACCAGCGAGTAAGCGCCGTTACGCTGCACGCCGGCCTGGGACGAACGCCGCACGATATAGGTGCCGCGGTAGCGGGCGATGTGATTCCACACCGCTTCCACGCCACTTTTCGGGATCGGGAACGGCACGCCGCCGTAGGCGTCGGAGAAGCCGTTGCCGCCCTCCACCAGCTTGGCACTGGTGGCGTTCTTGTAGATGTTGTCGTAGATCCACTGTGGCGCCGAACCGGTACGGTGGGTCTCGTAGACCGGCATCTGGTAACTGTCCGGATAGGCGTTGAACAGTGCGATCTGCCCCGCGGTCAGGTTGGCCTTGTACTGGTCAAGGTTGGCCTTGGTGATGACGAACTTCGGCTTCTCCCCAGCGAACGGATCGACATGGTGCGCACCCGGCCCCTTGTAGCCGGCGGGTGCCGAGGTCAGGCCGCCGCTCCAGGCAGGAATGGTGCCAGCGGCGTTGCCGGCCTTCTCCGCGCCCATGGGCGTCAGGCTGCTCTTCAGCTGGGCAGCCTGGTCGGCCGAGACGGCAGCGCGCGCATCGGTGACGGCGAGGGCTGTCAGCGTGGCAAGGACGATCAGGGAACTCTTCTTGTACATGGTCCTCTCCGGATCAGAACGAGTATTTCGCGGTGATCGAGACGTTGTCGCGGTCGCGCATGGAGTTGCTGGAGCCGGCGCCGTAGTAGTTGGTGTACTGGGTGCCGACTTCGAAGGTGTTCAGGTAGCTGGCGTCGATGCCGAGGGTGTAGGCCTTGCGGCCTTCGATGAAGTTGCCGGTGCGGTCGGAGTTGCCGCTGAAGTCCTCCTGGTAGACGGCGTAGGGCGAAAGTTTCACCCCAGCGTAGACGTCGTTCCAGCTACCGGTGAGCAGCAGCGTGTAGCCGTAGCTGTCGCGGCTGATCTGCACGTCGTCGTCGTTGCCGCCGACGTAGGCCTTGTCCTGGGCGCCGACGAACTTGCGCTCGGTGCCGTCCCAGGCGGTGTACTTCAGGCTGCTGCCACGGATGTGCTCGGAGGCGAGCTCCGCCACGCCGGTCATGGAGTCGAAGGTCAGGTGCGGGCCGAAGTTGTAGATGGTCGACAGCGAGATGTTGTAGGTCTCGGCGCGTTCATAGTTCTCGAACAGGCTGCCGCGGCACAGCTGCTTGCCGGCCACCTGGGCGCAGGCCTGCCCGGCGGCCACATTGCCGTCGTAGAGGTTGGTCTGGCCCAGCACGCCCTGGGTCAGCAGGTCGCCGAGCAGGTCGTCGGTGGCGGAAATGCTGATGGGCATGTTCGGCCGGTAGGCGATCTCGCCGGATACCGAGGCATCGCCCAGGGTGGTGTTGAAGCTGAAACCGTACATGCGGATGTCTTCGACATAGTCACGGCGGGCTTCGGCGTTGCTCGCCATGTCCAGCGTGGCCAGGCCCGGCACCGCCTCGCCCAGGCCCAGCGGGCCGAGCAGGCTGTTCAACGCGTCGACATCGACACCCTGGTAGTTGCGCAGATCGACCGCGACCTGCGGCTCCTTGGCATGGTAGTTGACGAAGTAGAAACCGAACTCGGTGGAGTTGAGCTCCTCGGCGATGTAGCGGAACGCCACGCCGAACTGGCCGTCGTCGCGCGCCTCGATGTCCTTGCCGATGTTTGCCACCTTGAAGGTGCCGGTGTTCGGATCGAGGAAGGCGTTCGGCCCATGCGGGCCGTTGCCCAGCAGGCCGAGAGAGGCGACCGTCGGGTAGCCGGCCAGCAGTTCCTTGATCAGCGGGTCGGTTTCGGTGGTATAGGCGGTTTCGCCACCATCGCTGAACAGGTCGGTATCGGAGAAGTAGGTACCGACCGAGTCGAGGCGGGTTTCCTTCCACTTCCACTGGTAGAAGGCTTCCATGGAGAGGTCGTCGGTCAGGCCGAGGTTGAAGCTCAGGGCCTCCACCGGCACCAGCACTTCCTTGAGTTCGGAACCCGGCAGGTGGAAGCGTGCGGCGTCGACCGGGTTGATGGTGTTGACCCCACCACGGTAGAACACGCCCTCGCCCCAGTTCAGCACCTGGCGGCCGACGCGGCCGGTCAGCGGGTGCTCGTCGACATCCCAGCTGCCGGACAGGTAGGCATCCAGCAGCTCGGCCTTGCGGCCGGCGATATGCCGGGTGTCGTCGGTGAAGTGGTCGTCCTGCGGGTACGACTGACTGGGACGCTCCACGCCATTGGTGGTGTCGTAGTAGTCGTTGCGCTTGTCCATGATCTGCGTGTCGTAATACGCGGTGCCACGCATGAACAGGCCATAGTTCTGGTACTTGGCCGAGAGGTCGGAAGTGAGCTTGAAGACCTGGGAAACCAGGCCGGTGTCGAAGTTGCGGTTGCCGTCGTCGGCGTTGATGTCGCTGATGTTGCTCTTGTCGCGGCCCTGCACGCGCCACATGGCGCCGTAGGACAGCGTGCTGTCCAGCGAGCCGGTGATCTCGTTGTCGGCCAGCTTGAACTCCAGAGCCTGGGCCGAGCCCGCCACCAGCAGCGGCAAGAGTCCCATCACCGCCCCCGCCCGCCGCGGCGCCCAGAAAATGGACGAGCGCGCACCCAATCGACTGTTCATAGACAGCATTACCTCCATGGCCAAGATTTATCGCCCCGGTCATTGCGGCCAGAGCTGTTCTTATTCGTTTCTCGGCTGCCGCCAGCCTCGGACAAAACCGGGCCGCCGTGCAGTAACACTCCTGCCAGAGCGCTTGCGGGCGCTATGGCCCCCCCTCCTCTTCTGCTTGCACGCTGGAGTTGGGACTATCGTGCAGGCAAAGTAACAAACTGTTTCCCCTCTGCCAATGGAAAGGATGTAATCCGTCTCTTTCAACAGGCAAAGAAAAGCCCGGCATATGACCGGGCCCTTCTCTTACAGAGGGTTATTACTGCGTGATTTGTTCGACGGTGAAGGTCTTTTCTGCCAGCAGGCGATCGCCCTGAAACACCATGAAGCGCCACTGGCCCTGTACCACTTCATGATTCTCGGTGAACTGGTAGGCCATCACATCGGTGGGCGCGCCCACGACCAGCTTCTGCACCACTTCGAACTTGTCGTGGCGCTGGCCATCGGGGCTGACCACGCCGGGAGTGAAGTACAGCAGCGTCAGCGGAGTATCGCCCTCGACCTTGCCACTGAGCTGGTAGCGCAGGCCGAACTTGGTGCCCAGCTTGGCCGGCACGCGGGTGGTGGACTCGAGCTCCTGCTCGCTGCGCGTCAGCACGCGCTCGCCCGGCTGGTAATCCTTGTAGTTGCTGACGAAGACGCCGTACTCGACCGGGCCGTTGACGCGCACTTCGGCAAAGGCCGAGGAGGCGAAGGCAGAAGCCAGGGAGAGAGCCAGGACTGCTGGCAGGCGGGAAATGGGCATGTCGCGCTCCTTGTTGGGGTCCGCGCGAGGCTATGACATCGCCGTGACAGCCTGATGACAGCTTGGCGCCGCGTGGGTAGGCATGGCGCCAAGCGTCTATCATGCGTGGATCGGACCACTGGACATCATCATGAGCGACAGCCTGCTAGCCATCCGCCCGCGCGCCGAAGACGTCGAGGGCGTGCCCATCCTGCGGCCCCTGCCGTCTGCACAGCGGCGCAGCATCGGCCCCTTCGTGTTCTTCGACCACATGCTCGAAAGCAGCTTCGCGCCGGAGCATGGCATGGACATCCGCCAGCACCCGCACATCGGCCTGTCCACCCTCACCTACCTGTTCGAGGGCCAGGTGCAGCACAAGGACAGCCTCGGCTCGGACCAGCGGGTACTGCCCGGCGACGTCAGCTGGATGACCGCCGGCCGCGGCGTCGCCCACGTCGAGCGAACCCCCGCCGACCTGCTGCACAGCGGCTCGCGCCTGCACGGCCTGCAGGTCTGGCTGGCTCTGCCGCGCGAGCTCGAGAGTTGCGAGCCCAGCTACAGCCACCACGCCAGCGCCAGCCTGCCGGAAAGCGACCACCTGGGCGTGCGCATCCGCATGATCGCCGGCACCGGCTTCTGCCTGGAGTCACCGGTGCCGGTGCACTCCAGAACGCTTTACGCCGACCTGCAACTCAGTGCTGGCGCGACCCTGGTGATACCCGACGAACACCCCGAACGGGCGCTCTACCTCATCGAGGGAGAGGCCCTCCTGGACGACGAGCCCTTGTCACCGCACGAGCTGGTGGTGCTGCCCGAAGGTGAAACCTTCACCCTCAGTGCCTGCGGCGACTGCCATGCCGTGATCGTCGGCGGCGAGCCGCTGGATGGTCCGCGACGGATGAACTGGAACTTCGTCGCCAGCGACCCGGCACTGATCGACAACGCTCGTGCCCGCTGGGCCGCCCACGACTGGCCGACGGTGCCGGGTGAGCAGGAACGCATCGAGTTGCCGCGCTAGCCGAACAGAGAAACCTATCGGACATCGCCGCCGCGCTGTCGAACACCGGCGAATGCTTGAGGACTCGCGCGAAGGCCTGCTGTAGCATCGCGCGCCCTGAACCCTTGCCCCCGGCAAGCCCGCTACCTCTGGCCCGAGGAGTCCGCGATGGACCAGTCGACCGCCCAACGCCACACCAGCGCCCTCACCGTGCTGACCCTGCTGTTCTTCATGTGGGGCCTGATCACTTCGCTGAACGACATCCTCGTGCCGCACCTCAAGGCCGTCTTCACGCTGTCCTACGTGGAGGCCTCGCTGGTGCAGTTCTGCTTCTTCGGCGCCTACTTCATCATGTCCTTCCCCGCCGGGCGGCTGGTGGAGAAGGTCGGCTACAAGAGCGGCATCATCGTCGGCCTGTCCACGGCCGGCCTCGGCTGCCTGCTGTTCTACCCGGCGGCCGGCTCGCAGTCCTATCCGTTCTTCCTCGCCGCGCTGTTCATCCTCGCCTCGGGCATCACCCTGCTGCAGGTTGCGGCCAACCCCTACGTGAATGTGCTCGGCCCCGCCGCCACCGCGGCCAGCCGGCTGAACCTGACCCAGGCGTTCAACTCCCTGGGCACGACGGTCGGCCCGCTGCTGGGTTCGGTGACCATCCTCGCCATCGGAGCCGGTGCCGCTTCGCAGATCGGTGGTTCCGCCGCCAGCGAAGCCGACTCGGTGAAGACGCCTTACCTGGTGCTGGCCGGGCTGCTGTTCGCCATCGCCGTGCTGATCGCCCTGTTCCGCCTGCCGAAGATCCATCACGGCGAACCCACCGATGGCGCGGCAGGCCGCCAGTCGATCCTCGCCCACCGGCACCTGGTGTTCGGGGTCATCGCGATCTTCTGCTACGTCGGCGCCGAAGTCTCCATCGGCAGCTACCTGGTGAGCCTGATGGGCCAGCCGGACATCGCCGGGCTGCCGGCGGAGCAGGCCGGCAAGTACCTGTCGTTCTACTGGGGTGGCGCCATGGTCGGTCGCTTCATCGGCAGCGCCCTGATGCGCGCGATCGCGCCGAACCGCCTGCTGGCCTTCAACGCCGTGGCCATCGCGGTGCTGATCGGCATAGCGCTGACCCTGGGCGGGCACGTGGCGATGTGGGCGCTGATCCTGATCGGCCTGTTCAATTCGATCATGTTCCCGACCATCTTCTCTCTCGCTCTGGAGGGCCTGGGCAACCTCACCAGCAAAGGCTCCGGCCTGCTCTGCATGGCCATCGTCGGCGGCGCGCTGATGCCGCTGGTGCAAGCCTTCTTCGCCGACCGTATCGGCCTGCTGCCCTCCTTTGCCGTGCCGCTGGTGTGCTACCTGTACATCATCTGGTTCGGTGCGCGCGGCTATCGTGCCGACCAATCAGCCTCCGCCCCTGCCGGTACCCCCTGAAACCACCCTGCGACGGGGCGCGGTGTCCGCGCCCCTTTCACCTGATTCCTACAGGCCTATCGGCCCCCTCGCCCTAGCTGGCGTCAGCTCGTTCCCGAAGACTGCCTTCCGTTTCCCTCCGCCGACCCTCTTCGGCGCAAGGGACCGATTTCCCCGGAAGGAGCACACCCCGTGGCTGACCCCCTCTCGCTGGTCGTCAATGGCCAGCCCCGGCACCTCGCCGTGGCCGCCGATACGCCGCTGCTGTACGTCCTGCGCAACGACCTGCAGCTCAATGGCCCCAAGTTCGGCTGCGGCCTGGGCGAGTGCGGCGCCTGTACCGTGCATCTCGACGGCATCGCCACCCGCTCCTGCGTCACGCCGGTCTCCGCGGCTGTGGGGCGCCAGGTCACCACCCTGGAAGGTCTCGGCACACTGGATGCCCCGCACCCGGTCCAGCAGGCCTTCATCGACGAGCAGGCGGCGCAGTGCGGTTACTGCAGCAACGGCATGATCATGACCAGCGCAGCCCTGCTCGCGCGCAACAGTTCGCCCAGCGACGAAGAGATCCGCCAGGAACTGGCCTATAACCTGTGCCGCTGCGGTACCCACGTGCAGATCCTCAGTGCCGTGCGCAGGGCCGCCGAGCGAATCGGCAACCGCGGCCAGGAAAACCCGGCATGAGCCTGCTCGGCCGCCGTGAGTTCCTGAAGGCCGGCGCGGCCCTGCTGGTCAGCACTCAACTGCCTGACCCATTGCTGGCGCAAAGCGCCGATGGCGTGTTGACCCTCGACGAGGTCGACAGCTTCATTGCCATCGCCGGCAACGGCACCATCACCGCTGCCTGCGGCCATGTCGACCTCGGCACCGGCATACGCACTGCCCTGACCCAGATAGTCGCCGAGGAGCTGAATGTCGACCTGCAGCAGATCACCCTGCTGCTGGGTGACACCCGCTACACGCCCGACCAGGGGCCGACCATCGCCAGTTCGACCCTGCAGGTCAGCGCCATTCCGCTGCGCCGGGCAGCCGCCGAGGCAAGGGAGTTCCTGATGCAGCGCGCGGCGCAGCACCTCAAGGTGGACATTCGCCAGCTCGACTGCGCCGGCGGGGCAATCTTCGTCAGGGGCAAACCCACCCGCAGTATCGGCTACGGCGAACTGCTGCGTGGCGAGCGCTTCGAACTGAAGGTCGATGCCAGCGCGCCGCTCAAGGCCCACAGCGATTACCGCGTGGTCGGCCGCTCGGTGCCGCGCCTGGACATCCCGGCCAAGGTCACGGGCGGGCTGACCTACGTACACGACATGCGCCTGCCGGGCATGCTCCATGGCCGCGTGGTGCGGCCGCCCTACACCGGTGCGGATGTCAGCGCGCCGCTGGGCAGGAGCCGGGCGGAAGTGGATGAGCAGTCCGTAGCCCACCTGCCCGGTTTTGTCCGGCTGGTGATAATAGGTGACTTCATCGGCGTGGTAGCCGAGCGCGAAGAGCAGGCGATCCACATTGCCCGCCAGCTGAAAGTACGCTGGAAGCACTGGAGCGGCCTGCCACCCCTGGGCCTGGACGAACTGGAATCCACCCTGCGCGCCCATCCCAAGCAACCACGCATGCTCCAGGACGACACGCAGATGGATGCCGCGCTGGCGCAGCTCCACCGCCCACTGCAGCGCACCTACGTCTGGCCCTATCAGCAGCACGCCTCCATCGGCCCATCCTGCGCGCTCGCGCACTTCGAGGATGGCCTGATGAAGGTCTGGTCGGGCAGCCAGAACCCCCACGACCTGCGTGCCGACCTGGCGACCTTGCTGGGCATGCAGCCGGAACAGGTCGAGGTCATCCGGATGGAAACGTCGGGCTGCTATGGCCGCAACTGCGCCGACGACGTGAGCGCCGATGCCGCGCTGCTCGCCCTGGCCGTCGGCCGACCGGTGCGCGTGCAACTGATGCGC
Organism: Pseudomonas sp. AU12215; assembly: GCF_001675465.2. Taxonomy (NCBI): domain Bacteria; kingdom Pseudomonadati; phylum Pseudomonadota; class Gammaproteobacteria; order Pseudomonadales; family Pseudomonadaceae; genus Pseudomonas; species Pseudomonas sp. AU12215. The sequence goes on along the minus strand of NZ_MACM02000045.1, from coordinate 104,291 downwards.
GAACAGGAACACGGCTGGGAGCCCAAGGGTTCGGCGCAACTGATCGAAGTCCGCGGCGGGCTGGATGAGAACGGCGACGTGGCGGCGTACGACTTCTCAACCTGCTACCCCTCCAATAACGCGGTCAACCTGGCCCTGCTGCTCACCTCGCGGGTGGACGCCAAGCCCCAGATAACCCAGATGGGCGATCGCACCGCCGTCCCGCAATACGCCTTTGCGCACATGCGGGTGGTCTGCAACGACGCAGCCCCCATCGTTCGCGCCTCGTGGATGCGCGGCGTATCGGCACTGCCCAACGTCTTCGCCCATGAGTCCTACATCGACGAACTGGCGCAGATGGCCGGCGCCGACCCCATCGAATTCCGCCTGCGCTACCTGCATGACGAACGTGCCATAGCGCTGATCAACGCGCTGGCCACCGCCGCCCAGTGGCAGCCGCGCGTCTCGCCCAACCCGCGGGCACGCCAAGGCAACCTGCTGGTCGGCCGCGGCTTCGCCTACGCGCGCTACTTCCACAGTACCTTCCCAGGATTCGGTGCGGCCTGGGCGGCGTGGATAGTCGACGTCGAGGTCGAGCCGCACACCGGCGCCGTCCGCGTGACCGAGGTCCACGTGGCGCAGGACTGCGGGCAGATGGTGAATCCCGACGGGGTACGCCACCAGGTCCACGGCAACGTGATCCAGGCCACCAGCCGTGCACTGATGGAGTGCTCGACCTTCGACCGCAGCGGTGTCACCAGCCTGGAATGGGGTAGCTACCCGATCCTCGGATTCCCCCAGGTGCCCAGGATCACCGCGCTGCTGCTCGACCGCCCCGGTACACCGCCGCTGGGGGCCGGCGAATCTGCCTCGGTACCCAGCGCCGCCGCCATCGCCAATGCCCTGCACGACGCGACCGGCGTGCGCTTCACCCGCCCGCCGTTCACGCCAGAACGGGTACTGGCTGCCCTGAACGAGAAACAACCCAAATGAAAAACCACTCACCGGGCGTCATCGCAGCGCTGGCCGCATCAAGCCTGGTAGCGCTGGCCATTACCTGGAAAGGGAGCATTGCACCAGCCGACCCGCCGGCCGTCGACAGCTTCGGTGCCGAGTCCATCGCCCGCGGGCAGAAACTGGCGGCCCTGGGCGACTGCGCCACCTGCCACACCCGTGAAGGTGGCGCGCCGCTGAGCGGTGGCCGTGTGATGGCCACACCGTTCGGCACGCTCTACACCAGCAACCTCACCCCAGACCGCGATACCGGGCTGGGCAGCTGGTCCTTCGAGGCCTTCGAGCGAGCGATGCGCGAAGGTGTCTCGCGGGAGGGCGACTACCTCTACCCGGCCTTCCCCTACACCGCCTTCACCCGCATTGGCGACGAAGACCTGCGCGACCTCTACGCCTATCTGATGAGCCGGCCGCCGGTGAAGGCGCAGCCCAGGGCCAACCGCCTGCGCTTCCCCTACAGCCAGCGCAGGCTGATGGCCACCTGGAACCTGCTGTATTTCGACCAGGGCCGCTTCCAGCCTCAGCCGCAGCGCGATGCGGCCTGGAACCGCGGCGCCTATCTGGTGGAGGGGCTCGGCCACTGCAGCGTCTGCCATTCACCGCGCAACGCACTGGGCGCCGAGCGTGCCGGCAAGCAACGCTTCACCGGTGCGACAGTGGACGGCTGGCAGGCGCCCCCTCTCGACGGCAGCGGCCAGACGGCGATTCCCTGGACCCAGGCGACGTTGTACGACTATCTGCGCAACGGCTTCTCGCGCTACCACGGCGGCGCCGCCGGCCCCATGGCAGCGGTAGCTGCAGGCCTTGCGCAGCAACCGGACGCGGACCTGCAAGCCATGGCGCGCTACCTCGCGAGCCTCCGGCCGGAACAGCCCGTCGACTTCTCGCCACAGAAGCAGGCGAGCGAGTTGGAAGAGCGTACCTACGGCACCCTGCAACCGGTCAGCGGTACTGGCGCCAGGCTATTCAATGGCGCCTGCATGGCCTGCCACCATGACGGCGACAGCCCGAAGCTCAATGGCGTGCGGCCGTCACTGGCGGTGAGCAACAAACTCTATGCGGCCACGCCGGACAATCTGCTGAGGGTGATCCTGGATGGCATCGGCGAACCCGCCCGACCGGAGCTGGGCTACATGCCGGCGTTCCGTCACAGCCTCAACGACGAACAGATTGTCGCGCTGGCGCGCTTCCTGCGGGAGGACTTCGCCGGCCTGCCAGCCTGGCCGGACCTCGAATTCAAGGTCGCCAAGCTGCGCTGAGCCCGGCGTGGGGAGCGGCGCGACCGCCCTCCCCCCGATGCCGTCAGGCGCCGAAGCGCTCCTCCAGCAGGTCGAACATCGCGGCGAAGGCACGGCGCGCCACCTTGGCGTCGTACTGCATCTTGCCGGGAATCTGCGCGTGCGGGTCGGTGAAGGAATGCGCGGCGCCGCCGTAGCTGGTCAGGGTCCAGTCCACCCCGGCATCGATCATTTCCTTGGCGAAACCGCTGAGCTGCTCGCGCGGCACGAACGGGTCGACAGCGCCGTCGAGCACCAACACTGCGCCCTGGATGTTCTTCGCATCGGCCGGGTTCGGCGTATCCAGGGTGCCGTGGAAGGACACCGCAGCCGCCAGCGGCGCGCCGTCACGGGCCAGCTCCAGGGAGCAGCAGCCGCCGAAGCAGAAGCCGAAGGTGGCCAGCTTCGCGGTATCCAGCGGCGCCTTGTCGGCCTGTTCCAGCAGGGTCTTCAGCGAAAGCTGCATGCGCTTGCGCAGCAATGCACGGTCGTTCTTCAGCGGCATCATGGCGGCGCCGGCCTGTTCCGTGCCATTGGGGCGCACATCCTTGCCGTAGAGATCGGCCACCAGCACCACATAGCCGCGCTCGGCGACCTTGCGGGCGATATCCACTGCGCCCTGGCTGACGCCCATCCAGTTCGGCGCCATCAGCAGGCCGGGACGCGGCGCGTTGCTGGCGGCATCGAATACCAGTTGGCCTTCGAAGGACACGCCATCGAGGCTGTAGGCGACAGGTTGCACGCTGATCTGGCTCATTCGGGTAGTCCCCTTTCGCTTGTCGGTGTAGTTGATCGAGTACTGGAAAAACACAAAGCCCGCCGAAGCGGGCTTTGGGCTGGTTCAGCTTAGGCGGAAAGTTCCACCAGCAGCTTGTTCAGGCGGCGCACATAAGCGGCCGGGTCCTTCAGGCTGTCCCCCGCGGCCAGGGCGGCCTGGTCGAAGAGGATGTGGGTCAGTTCGCCGAAGCGGTCTTCGTCGGCTTCCGCGTCGAGCTTCTCGATCAGCGGGTGGGCCGGGTTGAACTCGAAGATCGGCTTGGCTTCCGGCACCTTCTGCCCGCTGGCCTCGAGGATCTGGCGCATCTGCAGGCCCAGGTCCTGCTCGCCGATGGCGAGGATCGCCGGCGAGTCGGTCAGGCGGTGGGAGACACGCACCTCGGCGACTTCATCGCCCAGTGCGGCTTTCAGGCGCTCGGCCAGACCTTCCTTGGCCTTGGCGATCTCTTCCTGGGCCTTCTTGTCCTCTTCCGAGTCCAGGCTACCCAGGTCCAGGTCGCCGCGGGCGACGTCGACCAGTTGCTTGCCGTCGAATTCCGGCAGGTAGCTCATCAGCCACTCGTCGATGCGGTCGGTGAGCAGCAGCACTTCGATGCCTTTCTTGCGGAAGACTTCCAGGTGCGGGCTGTTCTTCACCTGGGCGAAGCTCTCGCCGGTGAGGTAGTAGATCTTGTCCTGGCCTTCCTTCAGGCGGCCGATGTAGTCGGCCAGGGAAACGCTCTGCTCGCCGCTCTCGTCGCTGGTGGAAGAGAAGCGCAGCAGGCCGGCGATCTTGTCCTTGTTGGCGAAGTCCTCGGCGGGGCCTTCCTTGAGCACCTGGCCGAAGTTCTTCCAGAAGCCCTTGTAGGCCTCGGCGTCATTGCTGGCGAGTTTTTCCAGCATGTCCAGGGAGCGCTTGGTCAGCGCGGACTTCATCGAATCGACGATGGGGCCGGACTGCAGGATCTCGCGGGAGACGTTCAGCGACAGGTCATTGGAGTCCACCACGCCCTTGATGAAGCGCAGGTACAGCGGCAGGAACTGGTCGGCCTGGTCCATGATGAACACGCGCTGCACGTACAGCTTGAGGCCGCGCGGCGCCTCGCGGTGGTACAGGTCGAACGGCGCGCGGGCCGGGACGTACAGCAGCGAGGTGTACTCGAGCTTGCCCTCGACCTTGTTGTGGCTCCAGGTCAGCGGGTTCTCGAAGTCATGGGCGATGTGCTTGTAGAACTCCTGGTATTCCTCGTCCTTCACCTCGGTGCGCGGACGGGTCCACAGGGCGCTGGCACGGTTGACCACTTCCCACTCGGTTTCAGCCGGCTTGTCGGCCTCTTCCCCGTGGTGCTCCTTCGGCAACTCGATGGGCAGCGCGATGTGGTCGGAGTATTTCTTGATGATGTTGCGCAGGCGCCAGCCGTCGGCGAACTCGTCCTCGCCGTCCTTCAGGTGCAGGACGATGCGGGTGCCGCGCTCGGCTTTCTCGATGGTGGCAACTTCGAACTCGCCCTCGCCCCTGGACGACCAGTGCACGCCTTCGCTGGCCGGCGCACCGGCACGGCGGCTGAACACATCGACCTGGTCGGCGACGATGAAGGCACTGTAGAAGCCCACGCCGAACTGGCCGATCAGGTGGGAATCCTTCTTCTGGTCACCGGAGAGGTTCTTCAGGAAGTCGGCGGTACCGGACTTGGCGATGGTGCCCAGGTGCGCGATGACTTCCTCGCGGCTCATGCCGATGCCGTTGTCTTCGAGGGTGACGGTCTTGGCGTCCTTGTCGAAGCTCACACGGATCTTCAGCTCGGCGCCGCCTTCGAGCAACTCGGGCTTGGCCAGGGCCTCGAAACGCAGCTTGTCGGCCGCGTCGGAGGCGTTGGAAATCAGTTCGCGAAGGAAGATTTCCTTGTTCGAATACAGGGAGTGAATCATCAGGTGAAGCAGCTGCTTCACTTCGGTCTGGAAGCCCAGTGTTTCTTTTTGAGTCTCCGCGCTCATCGTTTCTCGCTCCGAGGGTGACAAATGCCGCGTCGTGCGGCCGATGTCAGCGAGATGGGGGCTTCCCGAACCAATTCAAGGGGTTGGAGAAAATTCGCCGGCAAATGACCGGCGAAAGGTCAGCGCGCCGGCAGTTCGATGTCGGTCACTTCGCTGGGACGCAGCGTGTAGCTCGCCTCGCCCGGGCCATCGATGACCTGGCGGATGACGATGCGGCCGTCGACATCGAGGCCGACGAAGACGCCCTCGGCAACCCGGCCGCGCTCGGTGGTCACGCGCATGCTGCGGTTGACGTAGCGCTGCGGTGCGGACAGCAGGCGCTCGATGGCCAGGCGACCGCTTTCCGGCGCCTGCGGCACAGGGGCACTGGATTTCGCCGGCGTGGCGGCCGCAAGGGGGGCAGCAGCGACGTTCGACGCCTTCATCCGCGGGTAGCGGTCGTCCCGCACACCCCAGCCGCGCGTGGGGGTCTTCTCCAGCGTGACCTGCAGGTCCTGCGGCGCGCCGCCAACCTCGACGGTCAGTGCAACCTCCTGGGAGGCACGCTGGGTATCCAGGGCAGGCATGCGGGTGACGGCGACATCACGACGCGCAAAGCGGCGCTGCAGGTAGTCCTGCAGTACATAACGCAAGGTATCGCGGGAGTCGAAGCGGGTATCCACCTCGCCATCGCGATAGCGCAGGCGGTCGGTGAAGACTTCGATGGTGCCCGAAAGCGTAGTCTGCATCTGGGCCGGCAGCACCAGGTGGAAGGCGCCCTCCAGGCGGTTGGGAGCCTTCGGCGTCAGGTCCAGGTGCAGGCTGTAGCCACGCTGCAGACGGACCGCTTCGGGCAGGTCCTGGCCTGGCGCGAGCCAGCTGACTTCGATTTCCGGCAGGCGTCCCTTGTCGTCGGGCAGCACGTCCAGCCTGAGCGGGCCGCTGACCGGCGCAGCCAGGCGCACCTGGATTTCGCGGTGAGCGTAGAAGTCCTGGCCTTCGCGCAGGCTGAGCACACCGTCGATGAACTCGGCCTGTTCGGGCACGAAGGGCTGGCCATTCAGCTCCCCGCGCAGGTTGATCGCCAGTTCAGGCTTGGCGACCGCCTCGGGCTTGAGCCACTCCAGGCGGAGGATGGCCTCCAGGCGCGCACTGTCGCGGCTGGCCAGCATCGTCAGGCCGACCACCAGCGGAATGCAGCCCAGGGCCCCGAGGGCCACGGCGCTGCGGGCCAGGCGCCAGTGGATCAGGACGAACAGCACGGCCAGCGGCGGCAACAGGCTGGCAAGCCCCCAGAACAGGCTGCGCTCGAACGCGCGGGCAATCAGCCAGACGTACCCCGCGAGGATCAGCAGCAGGCCGAGCAGGATCAGCAGCGTATCCATTCAGGCGCCATCGACCTTGAAGTGCGCGCGAGCGGTGGCGATGGGTTCGGTGCGAGTGGTCTGCCAGGCGGTAATGGCGACGTTCGCCACGCGCCGGCCCTGGCGCCAGACCTGGCACTGTGCGTAGGTATCGCGGAAGTGCCCGGCGCGCAGGTAGTCGATGGAGAAGTCAATGATCTTGGGCATGTGCGGGATGCCCATGAACATCAGCAAATGCAGCAGCGCCGAGTGCTCCATGAAACCGGCGATCACCCCGCCATGCAGGGCCGGCAGCGTGGGGTTGCCGATGTTGTCCGGGTTGGCCGGCAGGTGGAAGATCGCATCGTCGCCCAGGCGCAGGCAGCGGATGCCGAGCAGCCGGGCATAGGGGATCGCGTCGATCAGCGGGTCGTAGTCCTTGCTCTCGTGCGCGGCGCGCACCATGGCCTCGATGTTCACCGTGGTCATCCCTGGCCCCCATCGACGTCGCGCTTCACCGAGCCGGCGGATACCGCCTTACCCATGCGCATGAAGGTCCCGACCACATGGGCGATGGGTTCGCTGGGGTCGTCCTGATAGGCATAGCCACGGGTGAAGATGATGTTCGGGGTGACCCGGTAGCACTCGGCGAACCCGTAGACATCCTTGTGCGGCTGCGCCGGGTGCATGTAGTCGATGCGCAGGTCCAGGGTCGGGCAGATCTCGAACTGCGGCAGCACGCAGACGGTGGAAATGCCGCAGGTGGTGTCCATCAGCGTGGTGATGGCGCCGCCATGAATCACGCCGGTTTCCGGGTTGCCGACAATGGCCTCGCTGTAGGGAAGCCGCAGGGTCAGGCCGGAGGCGTCTGCCGCATGCGCGCTGATGCCCAGCAACTGGCAGTGACGCAGCGCCGAAAGGAAGCGTTGGGCGCGCTCCAGGAGTGGGTTTTCGGACATGGGAGGGTCGACCGATTGACTGCACGGGGCCGCATCATACCCCGGTCGTTGTCACTCCTGCAGTGATGGAATACAGGGGCGCAGGAATATTCATTGAACTAATTCACACAAGCCTGGTTCAAAGGGCTAACACCAGGAAAGCCGCACATGGAGGCTCCGCATGAAAAAAACCCTTCCCTTCGCTCTGCTGATCGTTGCAGGTCTGGGCCTTGCCGCCTGCGACAAGAAAGAAGAGCCGAAAGCGCCGCCGGCACCGGCCGCGACCGAGCAGCCGGCTACTCCGGCGCCGACCACTCCACCGGCACCTGAAGCCTCCCCGGCCACTCCGGCTGCCCCGGCCACTGCGCCGCAGGAGCCCGCCGGCGACGAGCAGAAACAGTAAGTCGCTTGCGCTGCACAAGACAAGGCCCGCATTTTGCGGGCCTTGTCGTTTCTGCCGTTTGCCGCTCAGCCGCTGGGAGGAATGTCGTTGTCCCGTGGCGCGTCGCCCTGGGGCGTCGGCGTGTAGACCATCACATGGAGCACGCTGGAGTGGAATTCACGCTGGTACAGCACGCCCACTACACCCGCCGTCACCAGCATGAAGATCCAGGGGTTGATGAACCAGGCCAGCATCGCCAGGCCGAAGTAGTAGGTGCGCAGGCCCTGGTTGAACTGGTGCGCCGCCAGCGACACCACGCGTGCCGCGCGCTCGGCGAAGGATTTGCGCTCCAGCTCGCCGACGTTGCGCTCCCCCACCATGGGCGCCGAACCGATCAGCACCGCCGCGAAGTTGTATTGGCGCATGCACCAGCTGAAGGTGAAGAAGGCATAGACGAACACCACCGCCAGGCACAGCAGCTTCAGCTCTGAAAGTCCGCGGGTGGGCGGCGTTACGAATGGCAGGTCGGCGAGCACCGATATCGTGCGCTCGGCCGAGCCCAGCAGGGTGAGGATACCGGCCAGGATGATCAGGGTGCTGGAAGCGAAGAACGAGGCGTTGCGCTCCAGGTTGCCGATCACGCTGGCGTCCGCCACGCGGTTGTCGCGCAGCAGCACGCGACGCATCCAGTCCTGGCGGTAGAGATGCAACACGCTGGCCAGGCACGCGGTGTCGCGGGCCTTGGTCTTGGCGTAGCGGGTGTAGCCGATCCAGCAGAAGAGGAACCAGAGGATGGCAAGCAGGTTCCAGAAATACTGGATGTCGAACAGGTCGACGACGTCGGTCATGGATTTCCTTGCGATTGGAGACGGAATGAAGTCGGTACGCAGCCGATAGACGCCAGTTTATCCCGCCAGGACACGCGCCCCCTGCGCAGGCTTACCGGTATGTGGCGCATGTCCGGGCGCGGGGGCCGCCGGGCGTTCACAAGCCTTCGCAGCCGCGCCCGGTGGGCGTGTTGCCCGGCACGCCCCTACCAGCGCAACAGACGCGGACCCAGGGCCAGGCCCAGCAGCGTAGGCAGGAGCATGCCGAGCAGGTACCACACGCCCCAGAAGGGAATGCCCATCTCCGGGCAGTGCAGGCAGTACGCCAGGGTCGAGGTAGCCCCGGCGAGCAGACCGCCAGCAGCACCGGCCAGGCGCAGCCGGGTGGGCGCCAACCCACGCAGCGCCCAGAAGACGGCGATGAATGTAGGTATCGAGAGCAACGCAATGTTCAGCGGGCAGGTGCGCCAGGTCTTGCCCAGTATCAGCCCGGCGCGCGCTTCGGCAGGCACCGCGGCCAGCTCCACCGCGCCACCCAGCCACACCAGCAGCACCGGCAGCCCGAGCAGCAGCCACGCAGCACCGCCCTTGACCCCCGGCCGCGCCAGGCGGCTGCTCAACCCGTACGCGATCAGCGCCAGGCTGCCGGGCAGCGCGACCTTGGCCCAGAACAGCGGAGTCCGCGCGACGTCAGCGAGGTCCGCGCGCACCCCATAGAGCGCGGCCATCAGCAGTATCGCGCCCAGGCCGCCGCCCAGCAGGGCCAGAGCAAAGCGCTTGCCCAGCGCTCGCCGATCGACCGCGCTTTCGCCGGCAGCCAGCAGATCGATCAGTTCATTGGTCTTCATCGCTTCGCAACCCTCGGATCATATTCGCCAGGGCCTTCAGCCCGCGGTGGATGCCGACCTTCACGGCGGAACTGGAAAGCCCGGTCAGGTTTGCCGTTTCCTCTACAGACAACCCTTCCAGCTTCACATGGACGATCGGCAGGCGCTGCTTGTCCGGCAACTGCTGCAGCAGTTTGCCCAGATCGCGGCTGGCCTGCGCCGGCTGGTCGTCCTCGGTGGCGAACAGCTCGCCCTCATCGTCGTCCAGCGGATCATGCAGCGCCTCGCGACGGGCAAAAGCGCGGAAATGGTCAGCCAGCTTGTAGCGCGCAATCGCCTGCACCCAGGCCGTCAGTGGCTGTTCTGCGCGATAGGTGTGGCGGGCGTTGTGCACGGCCAGCAGGACTTCCTGCACCAGGTCCTCCACCTCGCCGGGGCGCTGCGCCAGACGGCGGCGCAGGAACGCGCGCAAGTGCGGGCCAAGGGCGGCGAGGAACTCGCGGTAGGCCACCGCGTCACCGGCCATGCCCTGCATCAGCAGTGTCTGAAGCTGCGCTTCGCGCGCGATCAACACGTCCTGGCTGGTAGTTCGTTGCATCGACCGTCCTGGTTACAGCGCGCAAGGAAAATCTTCCCGAGTCTGCCCCACACTTGCTGGCAGATCGCCGGCCCGCAGAAAAAACAGGCAGCTGTTCAATACCTTAGGGCCGCCCCAGGGAAATCTCAAAAAAATCTTCAGGCGGCTGTAACCGGATCACCACTCCCGGCGAACTACTCGACAAGCCGCCGGAAGTCTCTGTGCGGCCCCACCACCCAACGGGAGACCGCACCATGAAAAACCTCACCCTCGCCACCGCCGCCCTTGCCCTTGCCGCCCTTGCCGGGAACGCGCTGGCCGACGACATGAATACCAAGGCCAGCACGGGCGCGGCCATGGAGAAATGCTACGGCGTGGCCCTGGCCGGCAAGAACGACTGCAAGGCCGGCGCCGGCACCACCTGCGCAGGCAGCGCCAAGAAGGACTACGACGGCATGCACTGGAAGAACGTCCCGGCCGGCACCTGCGCCTCGATCAAGACGCCGCACGGCATGGGCTCGCTGACCCCGATGAAGTCCTGAGTGCAGGCTGCCGACCATGAACGTATCGACTCAACCGGGTGCCGGGCTTGGGCTCAAGGCCGAGCACTACACCCAGGCGCTCGACTGCTGCGCGCGAGGGCTCTGGTTCGAAGTGCATCCGGAAAACTACATGGTCGGCGGCCCTCGCCTTGCCTGGCCGGAGCGGATCGCCGAACGGCATCCGCTGTCGCTGCACGGGGTTTCGCTGTCCCTGGCGGCGGACGCCGCCCCCGACAAGGCTCATCTGCTGCGGCTGCGCGCGCTGGTTGAGCGCGTGCAGCCCGTGCTGATCTCCGAGCACCTGGCCTGGTCCACCTGGCGCGGCCGGTACCTGCCGGACCTGCTGCCCTTCCCGCGCAGCCACGCGGCCCTGGCCCGCATCGTCGACAACATCGAGCGCACCCAGCATGCCCTGGGCCGGCGCATCGCCATCGAGAACCCCAGCCACTACCTTCGCCTCGACGGCCACGACTGGGACGAGATCGAATTCCTCACCGAACTGGCGCTGCGCACCGGCTGCGGCCTGCTGCTGGACATCAACAACGTGCATGTCAGCGCGCACAATCTCGGCTTCGATGCCAAGCGCTATCTCGACCGATTCCCCGCCGCGGCCATCCTGGAAGTCCACCTGGCCGGGCACAGCCACGACGAGCGCGGCGAGCTGCTGATCGACTCCCACGACGCCCCCATCGCCGAACCGGTCTGGGAGCTCTACCAGCACCTGATCCGGCGCATCGGCCCGCGCCCGACGCTGATCGAGCGCGACGACCAGATCCCCGCCTTCAGCGAACTGCTGGCCGAGCGCGAAATCGCCCAGGGTATCCTCAACCGGGCGAAGGTGGCCGCATGAAGACGTCCCTCGGCAGATTCCAGGAAGCTTTCGTCGAAGCGCTGTACCAGCGCTCTCCCCCCGGACTGCAAGGTCTGACCGAGCAGGCCGGCTTCAGCGTCTACCGCAACACCGTGCTCAAGGGCTGCACCGACGCCTTGTGCGACAACTTCCCCAGTGTCGAACGCCTGGTCGGCACCGACTGGCTGCGCGGCGCGGCGACCATCCACGCACAGCAGACACCGCCGAACGACGCTCGCCTGGTGCTCTACGGCGAAGACTTCGCCGATTTCCTCGACGCCTTCGAACCCGCGCGCGAGTTGCCCTACCTGGCCGGCGTGGCGCGCCTCGACCGCTTGTGGCTGGAAGCCTACACCGCGCCACAGGAGCCTGCGCTGCAGTGGTCCGACCTGGCGGGCATGACCGCTTCCGACCTTGCCCCCTGTCACCTGCAACCCCGCGCCAGCGCGCGCTGGCGCTGGTTCGATCAACAGCCGATCTACAGCATCTGGCGCTACAACCGCGAAGCGCTGCCATTGCCCGAAGAGCTGCCCTGGCACGCTGAAGGCGCGCTGCTGGTCGGCCATGCCGAGGGCGTCACCTGGCAGGCACTGGACGTGGGCGGTTGCGCCTTCCTCGATGCCTGCGCCAGCGGTCATGACCTCGATCAGGCATCGACCCTGGCGCTCAGGGCGCAAGCCGACCTCGACTTCACGGTACTGCTGGGCAACCTGCTCGGCGCCGCCGTGTTCCAACCGCTGAAACTCACCTGAGGAAGCCGCCATGGACATCTCCCGCAGCCACTACCCGGGCGGCGCCCTTCGCCAGCACTGGAACACCATCGCCAGCCGCCTGCAGTCCCTGCTCAGCGACTCTTTGTTGTGCCTGGTGGCGCGCCTGGGGATCGCCTCGATCTTCTTCCTGTCCGGGCGCACCAAGGTCGAGGGCATCCTGACCATCACGCCGAGTACCTACGAGCTGTTCCAGACCGAATACGTGCTGCCGCTGGTGCCACCCTATATAGCCGCGCACCTGGCGACCTACGCAGAACACTTCTTCCCGGTCCTGCTGGTGCTGGGCCTGTTCACCCGCCTCTCCGCCCTCGCCCTGCTGGGCATGACTGCCGTGATCGAAGTGTTCGTCTACCCCGATGCCTGGCCGACGCACCTGTCCTGGGCCGGCCTGCTCCTGCTGCTGACTGGTCGCGGCGCGGGCGCCTGGTCGCTGGACCGGGCATTGAAGATCGGCTGACGGCATGGCGGCTCTCGTCGACGGTCATCCTGGCTTTCCCGGTTCAGCCGGTAGCGGTCATACTCGGTCTTTCTGGGACGAAACCTCTACCCGCCGATGTCCGACTCTGACCTCCAAGATGAACCCGATGCACGAAGCGTTTCCGCCGCGAGCAAGCGCACGCGGCGACTGCTTCGCTCGCGCTGGCTGAAATGGCGGCAGCACCTCGCGTTCTGGGTCGGCGCCCTGCTGGTGGGGCTGGTGGCCCTGGCTTTTGCCTGGCTGGCGGATCGCTCCTTCGGGTTGTTCCAGCGGATGCTGCAGGTATCCCCGTGGTTGCCGCTACTGGCGACACCGCTGGGTTTTGCGCTGCTGGCCTGGATCACCCAGCGCTGGTTCGTGAACTCGAAAGGCAGTGGCATCCCGCAGGTGATTGCCGCGCTGGAATCGCCATCGCGGCGATTCCGTGCGCAGGTGCTCGCCCTGCCGGTGGCGCTGGTACGGATGCTGTTCACCCTCGGCGCCCTGCTGGTCGGTGGCTCGGTCGGCCGTGAGGGGCCTACCGTGCACGTGGGCGCCGCGGTGATCTACGCCTTCGGCACGCGCCTGGGCCTCCACGGCCGACGCACCGTGGCAGGGCTGATCCTGGCGGGCGGCGCCGCCGGCATCGCGGCAGCTTTCAACACACCCCTTGCCGGGGTGGTTTTCGCCATCGAGGAATTGAGCCGCACCTACGAGCAGCGCTTCAGCGGGCTGGTGCTGACCGCCGTACTGATCGGCGGCGTGGTCACCCTGGGCCTGATGGGGCACTACTCCTACTTTGGCGACATCAGCGGCGGGTTGCCCACGGGCTGGGGCTGGAGTGAAGTGCCCGCCTGCGCGCTGCTGGGCGGCGTGCTCGGTGGGCTCTACGTGAAGCTGGTACTGCCGGCGCAGCACGGCTGGATCGGCCGGATGTGCGCCGTGCGAGAGCGCTTCCCGGTGCGCTTCGCTGCTGTCTGCGGGCTTGCACTGGCACTGCTCGGCGTGATTTCCGGCAACCACGTGTTCGGCACCGGCTACGAGGAAACCCGCGCCCTGCTCGACGGCAACCCGGTGACCGACGCCAGCTTCCTGCTCTGGAAGTTCCTCGCCAACGTGGTCTCGTACCTGGCCGGAATTCCTGGCGGCCTGTTCTCGCCATCATTGAGCGTCGGCGCGGGGTTCGCGCCCCTGCTCTCCCTGCTGCCGGGCGTCAACCCGCAGACCTGTGCACTGCTCGGCATGGGCGCCTATCTGGCGGGCGTTACGCGCTCGCCATTGACCGCCTCGGTGATCGTGCTGGAGCTTTCCCACAGCCCGGACCTGGCCATTCCCATGCTCGCCGCCACGCTGCTGGCCGCGGCCATTTCCGGCTGGATAGCGCCGGTGTCGCTCTACCATGCCCTGGCCCGGCAGATTCTCGACAAGGTGGCGCCGAACAAGCCCTGAGTTCAGCGCACGACATGGAGGTAATGCAGGTGCCGCTCGTACTGGTCGAGGATGTCGGAGATCACATCGTCGCGGTTCCACCCCATTACGTCGTAATCCTGCCCGCCTTCGCGCAGGTGAACCTCGGCGCGGAAGTACTTGCGCGCCTCGGTGCCCTCGTCCTCCTCCAGTAGAACGAAGCTGGGGCTGGTGAAGGCCCGCGGGCGGACTTCATAGAGGAAATGGCCCTCCCCCGGCTGCACCAGCTCCAGGGCCACGCGGCCATCCTCGCGCTCCAGCACCTGCACGTCATGGCCTTGCTTGCGCAACTCGGCGGCCACTTCCTCGCAAGCCGGCCGCACGACCTCGGCAATGAAGCGAGTCACGTGGGCGCGCCGGGGGCGCATGGCAATACTGCGCAGGCGCCGTTGCCAACCGCCTTCGTGGTGTGGCGCATGCCGCGGCGCAGGTAGCGACTGGTGGCGCAGGCCGCGCCGCGTGGCATCCAGGTGCAGCGCGCGGAACAGTCCCCAGATGGACGCCAGCAGGATCGCCGAGAATGGCAACGCACTGGCGATGGTCGCTGTCTGCAGGGCCTTCAGCCCGTTCGCCAGCAGCAATGCCACCGCCACCACGCCAATGCTCACCGACCAGAAAATGCGCTGCCACAACGGCGAGTGGGAGTGCCCCGAGGACGCGAGCATGTCCACCACCAGCGCCCCGGAGTCTGCCGAGGTGACGAAGAACACCACCACCATCAGCACCGCCACCATCGACACCACGCTGGATAGCGGGAAGTGCTCGAGGAAGGCGAACAGCGCCAGGGAACTGTCCTGATCAACAACCGCCGCCAGGGTGGTCACGCCCTCGTTGAGGATCATGTGGATCGCCGAATCGCCGAACACGGTCATCCACAGCAGGGTGAAGCCGGCCGGGACGAAGAGCACGCCGCAGACGAATTCGCGTATCGTCCGCCCGCGCGAGATGCGTGCGATGAACAGCCCCACGAACGGTGACCAGGACAGCCACCAGCCCCAGTACAGCAGGGTCCAGCCGCCAATCCAGTCGGTCGGCTCGTAGGCATAGAGGTTGAAGGTCTTGTTGACGATGTCCGAGAGGTAGGCACCGGTGTTCTGCACGTAGGTCTGCAGCAGGAACACGGTCGGGCCGAGCAGCAGCACGAACAGCATGAGGATCACCGCCAGCGCCAGGTTCAGCTCGGAAAGGATGCGGATGCCCTTGTCCAGGCCGCTGGCCACCGAGAGTGTCGCCAGGGCGCAGGTCGCGGCGATGAGGATGATCTGCACCGTCGCATTCACCGGCAGGCCGAACAGGTGGTGGAAGCCACTGTTGATCTGCAGCACGCCATAACCCAGTGAGGTGGCGACGCCGAACACCGTGCCGAGGATGGCGAAGATGTCCACTGCATGGCCGATCGGGCCGTAGATGCGCTCGCCGATCAGCGGATACAGCGCCGAGCGCAATGTCAGCGGCAGGCCCTTGCGGAAGCTGAAGTAGGCCAGGATCAGCCCGACGATGGCGTAGATCGCCCAGGCATGCAGGCCCCAGTGGAAGAAGGTGATCTTCATCGTTTCGCGAGCCGCGGTGACCGTGCCCGCCTCGCCCACCGGCGGGCTGGTGAAGTGCATCACCGGTTCGGCCACGCCGAAGAACATCAGGCCGATGCCCATGCCGGCGGAGAACAGCATGGCGAACCAGCTGCTGCTGCGATACTCGGGCTCGCTGTGATCAGGCCCGAGCTTGATGTCGCCGTAGCGACTGACCGCGAGGAACACCACGCTGATCAGGATCAGCGCCACCGCGAGGATGTAGAACCAACTGGCGTTGGTGAAGATCCACTGCTGGATGTGTTCGAACTGCGTCTGGGCCTGGCTCTTGAAGAGCACGGCGTAGAGCACCAGCAGCAGAATCAGCGCCGCGCTGGTATAGAAGACCGGAGGGTTCAGCGTTGTCCTTGGCTTGCCGGATGAGCTCATCGGGAAGGTTTCTCCTGTGCAACGACATCGCGCGCGCCAACCTGCAAGCCCCGGCGTGCGTGGCGGCACACCGGTCCAAGGGTATCGCGTTCAGTACTCGTAAAGATTCGGTTGGCACCCTGCCCCGAACATCAAGGACAACGCGTGCCGCCGCTGGCGTTCGCTTGCGCCACCAGTTCGGCGAACTTGCGCACATTGGCCTGGTGCGCGACCACCAGCCCGTCCACGGTACCGTTGGCCGCCGTCTGCAGGCTGCTACGGCAGCTCAGCGGTTTGTTCGAGCCGGGCCGCTGCAGGCGCCAACGGGCATCGAGCAACGCGTACTGGCCCGGCACCGAATCGAAGCGCTGCACTTCCACGCGCAGCAATGCAGCGCCTGGCCCCGGAGCGCCGAGCTGGTCCTCCAGGGCATTGCGGAACTCGTCCACCAGGTTGGCGCCCCACCACTCGGTTTCCAGGATCGACAGCCCGCTGCCGCCCTGGCGGACGACAATCTGCGAGCGATCGACCTGCGGCGGCATCTCCACCCGTTCGACGCGTACCTGGCCGCTGGCGGGGCTGCCCGGCTGTGCGGGAACCAGCGTGTGGTAGTGGATCGGAGCGCTGCTGCAGCCCGACAACACGGGGAACAGTGCGGCCAGGAGCAGCATGGGCAGCTTCGGCATCTGAAGTCTCTCCTTGTACGCGAATCAGGGCTGCAGGTTGTCGGCGTTGGCGTTCTTCGGACGACCACGGATCAAGGATTCCGGGTGGCGACCGAGGTAGTCGGACAGGTCACGCAACGAGCGCGACATGCGGTCCAGCTCATCCAGGGTGTCGCTGAGCTTTTCCCGTTGCGGCGAGTTCTCGCCCAGCGCCGAGTTGGCCGTGGCGAGCGTGGTGCGCACCTCATCGAGCGTCCGGGTGACGCCCGGCAACGTCTGCGTATTGAACTGCTTGAGGCTGCCCTGCAGCTCACGCAGGTTGCCGTCGAGGTTGTTGGCGATGCGCTCCAGCGGCAGCTTGCCGATGCGGTCGACCACCGCCTGCAACTGTTCCTGGAGTTTCGCCAGGCTGCTGGGCACCGTCGGGATGCGCAGCGGCCGCGCGCTGGCATCGAAGGCCACCGGCTTGGCGTCGGGATAGAAGTCCAGCGAGATGTACAGCTGCCCGGTCAGCAGGTTGCCGCTGCGCGCCTGGGCACGCATGCCGTGCTCGACGAAGCTGCCGATCACGCGGGTGACGCCGCCCTGGTCGCCCACGCTGCTGTTGAAGACCTTGAGCATCTTCTGGTGCACGGGCCCCAGACGCTGCGGGTAGATCACCGCATCGACCACCACCGGGAAAATCTGCAGCTTCTCGTCGTAGTCCAGCTGGATGTTGGTGACCTTGCCGAACTCGACACCCATGAACTCCACGGGTGCGCCCACGCTCAGGCCGCGCATCGACTGGTCGAAGCGCAGGCGCAGGTACTGCGGCAGGCCGGTGGGCGGAGCCAGGGCATTGTCGCGGTCGACGTAGAGGTCGAAGGCTTCGTTGTCCTGGGCGGCGGCCGTTTCCTCGCTGCCCTCGGGCGTGCCGAAGGCCAGCCCGCCGACCAGCAGCGCGGACAGCGATTCGGTGTTCACCTTCAGGCCGTTGGCGCTGACGTTGACGTCGACGCCACTGGCATTCCAGAACCTTGTGTTCTGGGTCACGAAAGCGTCGTTGGGCGACTCGATGAAGATGCCCAGGTCCACGCCCTTGCCATCGCTGCGCAAGGCGTAGGAAGTCACCTGGCCCACCGGAATCTTGCGGTAGTAGATGGGCGAGCCGATATCCAGCGAGCCCAGGTCGTCGGCGCGCAGGACGAAGCTCTTGCCCTTCTCCCCGTAGGTGATCGGCGGCGGCAGCTCCAGGCCGGTGAAGCGCTTCTTCGGCGCACTCGATTCACCGGCGTCGGCACCGATGAAATTGCCCGACAACAGCGTGTCGACGCCGGTCACGCCGCCAGCGCCGATGCGTGGCCGCACGACCCAGAATTTCGCCCCCTCGGTGGCGAAGGATTCGGCCTCCTTGTTCAACTTGACGCTGGCGGTGACGCTCTTCTTGTCCTTGGCCAGCTCGACGCCTTCGACCTCGCCGATCACCACGCTGCGGTACTTCACCTGGGTCTTGTGCGCGACCAGGCCCTCCCCCGTGCGGAAGGAGATCTCGATGGTCGGCCCCTGCTCCATCCAGTTGCGCACGATGAGCGAAGCGCCCACCAGCAGCGCCACGATCGGCACGATCCAGACCAGCGATACATTCCAGCGCCGCGTGCGTACCTGCGGCTGTCCGGGGGCGGCGTGCTTAGGGGTGTCCTGCTCCATCAATCGGATCTCCGTCGTCCCAGATATGTCGTGGATCGAAACTCATGGCGGAAAGCATGGTGAGGACCACCACCATGCCGAAGAACAGGATGCCGGCGCGCGGCTCGATGGTGCCCAGTTCATGCATCTGCACCAGGGCCGCCACCAGTGCGACGACCATCACGTCGAGCATCGACCAGTAGCCGATCAGCTCGACGAAACGGTATAGCTGCGAACGCTGGCGGCGTGCCCAGTTGCTGCGGCGCTGGGCAGTCCAGAGCAGCAGCCCGAGGGAGAAGAACTTGATCGCCGGCACGCCGATACTGGCAATGAAGATGATCAGCGCGATGTCCCAGGCGCCGCTTTCCCAGAACTCCAGCACGCCGCCACCGATGGTGCTGTCGATGCCCTGGCCGAGCATCTCGGTGTGCATGACCGGCAACAGGTTGGCCGGCACGTAGAAGATCAGCGCCGCCACCAGGTACGCCCAGCCGCGGGTGATGGCATCGGCCTTGCGCGGGTGCAGGGGGGCACCACAGCGTTGGCAATGATGGCCGCCGCTGCGCGTATCGCAGGCGGCGCCGCAGCCGTGGCAAAGGCACAGGTTCAGCTGAGCGGCGAGCGGGGGCGTATTCATACCCGCTCCCAGAGATCGCGGATGTCCTTGCCGGCGATGTAGATGATCAGCACGCTCAGGGCGGCCATCGCCAGCAGGCCGATGCCGGGTATCACATCGAGCAGGCCGGCCAGCTTGATCACCGCGACCATGGTGCCCAGCAGGCAGACCTCCAGCATGCTCCAGGGGCGCAACGACTCCAGCCAGCGCATGCACCCGGCAAAGGCCGGCGCGCGGTGCCCGGCCAGGGCGAAGCCGAGTACCCAGATCAGCAGCGCTACCTGCAGCGCCGGCGCGAGGATGATGGCCAGCGCTGTCACCAGTGCGATGAAGGTGATGGGGCCGCTGCTCAGGATCATCACCGCGTCCCACAGCGTCGCCGAATTACTCAGGCCCTGCATGCTGATGGTCATCACCGGGTAGCTGTTGGCGAAGGCCAGCAGCACCGCGCCGGTCAGCGCCAGCGCCAGGCGTTGCTGCACGGACAGTGAGTTGTGCCGATGCAGTACCCCGCCGCAGCGCACGCACAGTGCACGCTGGTGTCGCTGCAGCGGCTGGCGTTCGTACACCGCATCGCAGTACTCACAGATGATCAGGTCGCTGGCTGCTGCCATGGGCGCTCTCGTGGTGAGCCGGCGCACGGCGCCGGCCAGGGAAATCGCTATCCACGACGAGAGCCTGGGCACAGGCTCTGGAGCGATCCACATGAAGTCTGCACAAGACTAGTCGAGGATTTTCGATGGTGGGGGTCGCGCGGCGAAATCGCACTAAAGAGAAACTCGTTCCACACTCCACTGCATAACGGCAGCTCGGCATTCACCGTCCATACTGCACGGACGCCACTTCGACAGGGAGCCGCGTCGATGCTCGATTTTTTCCTCCACGCCTTGCGCGCCAACCCCGAGATTGCGGTGTTCCTGGCGATCTCCCTGGGGGTTCTGCTGGGGCGGATCCAGATCGGCAGCTTTCACCTGGGTTCGGTCGCCGGCGCGCTGCTGATGGGCCTGCTGATCGGGCAGATCGGCCTGGAAGTGCCCCATGAGCTGAAGTCGGTGTTCTTCGCGCTGTTCATCTATGCCGTCGGTTTCAAGAGCGGCCCGGAGTTCTTCGGCAGCCTCAATCGCGGCACCCTGAAGCTGGTACTGCTTTCCGTGGTGCTCTGCGCCACTGCCCTGGGCGTCATCCTCGGCATGTATCACCTGTTCCACTTCGACGCCGGCTTCACCGCCGGCCTGGGCGCGGGAGCGCTGACCGACACGGCGATCATGGGCACCGCCAGCAGCGCCATTTCCCAGCTGGCCATCGACGATGCCGCCAAGAGCCAGCTCAATAGCCACATGGCGGTGGCCTATGCCATTACCTACCTGTTCGGCACCATCGGCCTGATCGTCTTCGTCGGCAGCATCGCGCCGAAGCTGCTGCGCGTCGACCTGCGCCAGAGCGCGCGCGAGCTGGAACGGGAGCTGGGCATCGAGCGCGAAGAGAACGCCATCAGCATTCCCTACACCCGCATCGTCGTCCGTGCCCATCGTGCCCAGTCGGCGGCAGCGATCGGCCAGCGCATCGCCGATGTCGAGGCGCTGCACGCCGCGCTGAGCGTGGAGCGGGTCATCCGTGGCGGTCAGATTCTCGAGCGCGACCCGCAATTGCGACTGGAGAGCGGCGACATCCTCGGCGTCTACGCCCTGCGCGAAGCCGTGGCCGACCTCAACGACTGGATCGGCCCGGAAATCGACAACCCCGACAGCATGTCCTTCGCCACCCGCGATGCCGATATCGTCCTGACCTCGCCCCGGCTGGCCGGCAAGACCATCCACCAGATCAAGACGCTGCTGGTCGGCGCCGACCGAATGGGCTGCTACATCCGCTCCATCACCCGGCAAGGCCTGGAGCTGCCGCTGCTGCCCGACACCGTGCTGCGCCGTGGCGACGTCATCACCCTGGTCGGCCGCACGGCCAGCGTCGAGGCGCTTGCCGCGCAGATCGGCCGCATCCGGGCGAGCAACTACAAGAGCGATATCGCCATCCATACCCTGGGCATGGTCGTGGGGTCGCTGGTCGGCATGCTCTCCACCCACATCGGCATGATTCCGGTGGAACTCGGCATCGGTGGCGGCATGCTCCTCGCCGGCCTGCTGATCGGCTGGTACAACTCGCGGCATCCCGAAGTGGGCGCCCTGCCCCCGGCCGCACAATGGGCCTTCTCGGAGTTCGGGCTGACCGCCTTCGGCGCCGTGGTGGGGCTGCTGGCCGGCCCCGCCGCCATCGCCGCGATCCAGAGCCAGGGCGCGGCGCTGCTGCTCTCCGGCGCCCTGGTGACCATCATCCCGCCGCTGGTGACGCTTTACTTCGGCCGCTACGTACTGGGGCTGCACCCGATGATCCTGTTCGGCGCCCTGGCCGGCGCGCAGACCGAAGCGGCCTCGATGAACAAGATCATCGAGCAGTCCGGCAGCAATACACCGGTCATTGGCTTCACGGTGTGCTACGCCATTTCCAACGTACTGCTGGCGGTGTGCGGTCCGATCATCGTCGCCGTCACGGCAGGCTGAGCCCGCCATCGATTCACCGGCTGCGTTGCGCTGTCGTCGGCCGGCTTCCCCAAGGAGGTCGAAATGCTGAAGTTCATCCGCACCACCATCGCCGGTGGGCTGCTGTTCATCCTGCCGCTGGTGCTGCTCTTCATTCTGATCGAAAAGGCCATCCACCTGCTCACTCCACCGGTGCAGAAGATCCTGCCACTATTCACCGGCTTCACCGCCTGGGGTGTCACCTCGGTAACGCTGGCCTGCATCGTTCTGCTCCTGTTGCTGTGCTTTCTCGCCGGGTTGCTGGCAAGGACCCGCGCCGCGGCGGCCTCGCTGCGCACGCTGGAAGACCGGTTGCTGAGCAACTTGCCGGGTTACCAGTTGCTCAAGGACGCCACGGCGCGCTTCGCCGGAATGGACGAAGTGGAAGGCGCCAAGGTCGGCCTGGTGGGGGAGGACGTCGGGTTTCGTTTCGCGCTGATCCTGGAAACTCGGGACGACTGGCTGCTGGTCTACCTGCCCGATGGCGGCCCTGCCGGTGGCACCGCCGGGGAAGTGCGGATGGTGCCGGCCGGCTCGGTGCGTGTCACCGACATTCCCTGGCTGCCCCTACTAGCTTGCCTGCGCCGTGGTGGCCGAGGCGCGCTGGAACTGGCGGCACGGCACATGAACCCGGCTGAGCCTGACGCTCAAGGCGAGCCCAGGAACCATCGGTAATAGGGATTGTCGCCGTCATCGACCGCCACCTGCCGCGCATCCCGTGCCCAGGCCTGGCGGTCGCCCCGGTACGCGTGCAGGCTCAGATCGTAGAAGCGCCGCAGCCGGGCCCAGTAATCGTCGACTGACGCGCGGACCGATGGCACGGCGTTCTCCAGTGGCGGTGCCGTGCGCAGGGCCAGCAGCGTTGGCAGCACACGGGCGATTTCCTTGGAACGTACCCACGGCGCATATTCGATTCGCGGCTGGTCGTCGGTGACCGGCAACGCATCGCCGGCATAGCGTTCAAGGCCCGCGCGGTCGGTCACCCAGGTGGCCAGCAGCGCTTCGACCGAATCGATCCCCACCTCTCCCAGCGCAGCGGCCACATCGGGCTGTTCGAAGCGTTGGCGGATGGTCGTCACGTCCAGATGCAGAGGCTGCTGCGAGCCCACCAGGAGCATTTCATGGAACTCGGTCGTCCAGAGCGTGGCATTGGGGAAGACATCGATGAAGCTGCGCACCAGGGAGCGGCTTTCCTCATCGTTCTGCGTCGGCAGCGGCAACCACTGGGCGACTATGCCGTCCTCCTCCAACCGCGACGCCGCCAGCTCATAGAAGTCCCGCGAATACAGGTTGACCACCCCGGCAGCCGAGGGCGGTGGCGGTTCGAGCGTGATCATGTCGTAGCGTTCGGCGCTGCGCAGCAGCTCACGCCGCCCATCGCGCAGGCGGATATCCAGGCGCGGGTCGTGGATCGCGTCGAAGTTTCCCTTGAAGCGCGGGGCGGCGGCCAGTACCTCGGGCAGCAACTCGGCCACCACCGGGTGCTGCAGGTCGCGATAACGCAGCATCGCTCCGGCGGTAATGCCCGTGCCGAAACCGATGACCAACGCAGAACGCGGCTCGCCGTTATGGATCAGTAGCGGCAACAGCGCTTGCAGTCGCATGTAGCGCAGCGACGGCATGGCATCGCCGGTGTTGGAAACGCCCTGGATGTAGAGACGGCTGAAGCGGTTGTCGCCCCGGCCCTGCTCGATCACCGCCACCGTGCCGCCGCGGCCCTCGGCATAGAAGCTGATCTGACCGTTGCGCGCCCCCGGCATCAGCTGCGCCAGATGCTGCGCTGGCGTCACTGCGCCGATGGCCAGTGTCAGGACCGCGACCATGGCGACGCCAATGCGCGGGACCTTGCCCACGCCCTCCCCCCGCCAGACTGCCAGCAGGCCGATGAACGCAGCCAAAGCTCCGAGGACCGCCAGGGTGCGTACCAGGCCGATCCCCGGCACCAGGACGAACCCCGTCAGCATCACGCCGACGATGCCGCCCAGGGTATTGAGCGCCACCACCATGCCCACATCGCGCCCCACGTGCTGCTGGTCCACCGCCAGGCGCAGGGCGATGGGGAACGCCGCCCCCAGCAGGGTGGTCGGCAGGAACACCACGCACAGCGCGGCCACGGCGAAGCGCGCGCACATGCCCGCCAGTTCGCTGCCACCGGCCTGCAGCACCAGCCATTCGGCGCGGGTCTGCAGGCCGACCAGCCAGGTACCCAGCCCGGCGACCTGCAGGATGGCCAGCAACCCGGCCGCCGCGATGAGCAGGCCGAACAGGCCCCAGGGGTCGCGAAGGCGGTCCGCGCGTCGGGCATACAGGGCGCTGCCCAGCACCAGGCCGCAAAGATAGGTGGCCAGCACCACGGCGAAGGCAAAGGTACGGGTGCTCATGAACTGGACGATGGATTGCGTCCAGACCACCTCGTAACCCAGCGCGACGCCACCCGCCACGCAGTAAAGGGCGATGGCCAGGCGCGCCGCCTTGCCGCGCGGAGCGGCCAGCGATTCACCTGCGATCACTGGCGTGGCGGGCTCGCGCCGCAGCGTCAGCGCGCCTGCGGCAGCGATCAGATTGAACACGGCTGCCGCAAAGGCGCTCGCCAACACGCCAAGCATCGGCAGGAAGACGAACGCCGCCATCAGCGTGCCGGCGATGGCGCCGGCGGTATTGGCGGCGTACAAACTGCCGCCCGCGCGTCCCATCTGCCCGTCGGCGGGCTCCACGGCGCGCACCAGCACCGGCAGCGTGCCGCCCATGAAGAATGCCGGCACGCCCACCAGCACCAACGGCAGCGCCCAGGCCAGGATGCCGAAGGCTTCCTCCAGAAACGCGAAAGCGCTGGCGGCATTGGCCAGCGCCACGGTAGACGCGACGGCCAGCAGCGCCACCAGGACCTCCAGCGCTGCATAGAGACGCAAAGGCCGCGCCAGCCGATCGGCGAGCCGCCCGAAAGCCAGTCCTCCCAGCGCCAGGCCGGCGAAGAAGGCGCTGATCGCCGTGGTCACGGCGTACACCTCCACACCGACCACCAGCGACAACTGCTTCACCCACAGCACCTGGAACACCAGCGCCGCACCGCCGGAAGCAAACAGCAGCAGAGCCGGCATCCACATGGCCAGCCGGCGCGGAACGCCAATGGCGGCCTGTCTGGCGGGGCGAGCATTCATGGTCGACGAACTGACAGGTGACGGCATCGAGACAACCTTGTCGAACAGAAGAATCCCCGCGACAGCACAGCTGTCGCGGGGATCGAGGTGGGCAATGCCGGAGCGCTGCCCAATGCGTGGATCACTACTTGCTGCCCTGCTTCATCTTCGCTTCGATCTTCGCGTCCACATCCTTGCGAATCTGATCGATGCTGAAGCTGGCCGGGCGCTGGCTCGGCGGGTAATCGACGAACGTCTGCAGGAAGGCTGCGGCCTTGCGAGTGCCCTGGAAGATCAGGTAATCGTTCTTGGTCAGCCAGTCGTAGTACTGGTCCGACACCACGTCCGCCCGCTCGTAGGGGTCCATCCGCAGGTTGAACAGCTTGGGTACCCGCAGGCAGGTGAACGGCTCGCTCCAGACTTTCAGCCCGCCCGGTGCACGCTGCTCGCACCAGACGATCTTCCAGTCACCGAAGCGCATGCCCACCAGCTCGGCGTCGTCGTTGAAGTAGTAGAACTCGTTTCGCGCACCCTTGTCGGTCTTGCCGGTCAGGTAGTCGAGCTGGTTGTAGCCGTCCAGGTGCACCTTGAAGTTCTTGCCACCGATATCGGCGCCCTTGAGCAGGCGGTCCTTGATGTCGGTGTCACCGATGGCGGCCAGCAGCGTCGGGAACCAGTCCAGCCCGGAGAACATCTGGGTGGACACGCTGCCCGGCTTGACGTGGTTCGGCCAGCGGATCATCGCCGGTACACGGTAGGCGCCTTCCCAGTTGGAGTTCTTCTCGTTGCGGAACGGGGTCGTTGCCGCATCCGGCCAGGACCACTGGTTCGGCCCGTTGTCGGTGGTGTAGATGACGATGGTGTTGTCGGCGATCTTCAGGTCATCCACCGCCTTGAGCAGTTTGCCGACGTCGCCGTCGTGCTCGATCATGCCATCCGCATACTCGTTGCCCGGCATGCCGCTCTGCCCTTGCATGGACTCGCGCACGTGGGTGAAGGCGTGCATGCGCGTGGTGTTCATCCAGACGAAGAACGGCTTGTCGGCCTTGACCTGCTTGTCGATGAAGTTGATGGCGGCCTGGGTGGTGTCGTCGTCGATGGTCTCCATGCGCTTGCTGTTCAGCGCACCGGTGTCCTCGATCTTGCCGTCGGCGGTGGCCTTGAGCACGCCGCGCGGAGAGGCGGCCTTGACGAAGTCCGGGTCGTCCTTGGGCCAGTACGGGCGCTCGGGCTCTTCTTCGGCATTGAGGTGGTACAGGTTGCCAAAGAATTCGTCGAAGCCGTGCTTGGTCGGCAGGTACTCGTCCTTGTCGCCCAAGTGGTTCTTGCCGAACTGGCCGGTGGCATAGCCGTGGGCCTTGAGCGCCTGGGCGATGGTGACGTCGCGGTCCTGCAGGCCGACCGGGACGCCCGGCATGCCCACCTTCGACAGCCCGGTACGCAGGATCGACTGCCCGGTGATAAAGGTCGAACGCCCCGCGGTGCAGCTGTTCTCCGCATAGTAGTCGGTGAACATCATGCCTTCCTTGGCGATGCGATCGATGTTCGGCGTCTGGTAGCCGACCACGCCGAACGAATAGGCGCTGATATTGGTCTGGCCGATATCGTCGCCGAAGATCACCAGGATGTTCGGCTTGTCAGCAGCGCTGGCGACCGTACACCCCACTATCGCGGTCGCCGCGAGGGCGAACTGCGATAACCATCTTCCCGTGCGCTTCATTGTTGTCTCTCCATTCCAGTTACTCATCGTTTGCCACGACTGCGTCACTGGAGATACCGACTGCTCGACTGGAGATCCCCATGCCCCTGCGGTTTTCACTTGTTGGTCTTACTGATCAAACGGGTAGATACGCTTCCACTCCTTTGCCATGTCCACTGCCACCCAGTCCTTGCTCTTCGCCTCATCGAGCGCCTTGTCCAGGCGCCCGACCTTGCTCTCCCGGTCATAGGCCCACTCCCGCCGGGCATCGGTGTGGTGCACCAGGCCGGCAAAGCGCAGCCCCTTGCCGGCGGTCGTCCACTGCAGCATCTGCAGGTCGCCGTCGGAGTTGCCGAAGGCCAGGATCGGCCGGCGGCCGATGATGCTGTCGATGCTCTCCGGCTTGCCGGGGCCGTCGTCGTTGTGCACCAGCTTGGGCAGGCGCTGGATCGACAACTTGCCGTCGCGGTCCTCGAAGCGGCTGCCCAGGGTGGTGCCGATCACCTGCTCCGGCGCAATGCCGTAGACCTCTTCGGCGAAGGCGCGCATGAACGCCACTTCGCCACCGGAGACGATGTAGGTCTTGAAGCCGTTGGCCCGCAGGTAGCCCAGCAGCTCCAGCATCGGCTGGAACACCATCTCGGTGTAGGGCCGCTGGCTGCGCGGGTGCTTGGCGCTGGCGAGCCAGCGGCGGGCGTTGGCGATGAAATCTTCGGTGCTCATCCCCGAATGGGTGGCGGCGACTATCTCCAGGATGCCGTTCATGCCGCTGGCGGCGAGGGTCTTCTGGTCGCCCTCGAGCACCGCCTTGAACGGCTGCTTCTGCTTCCACTCCGGATGCTGCGGCGCCTGCCGCTTCACCTCGTCCAGGGCGAAGAGCACCTGGAAGTACATCGGCTGCTCGCTCCACAGCGTACCGTCGTTATCGAACACGGCGATGCGCTCGGCCGGCGGCACGAAGTCCTTGCCGCCCTCGTGGGTCACGGCCTCGACGAATTCGATGATCGCCTGCCGCGAGGGTCCTTCGTTCCACGATGGCAACTCGTCCGCCGCCTGAACCAGCAGCGGCAGGCAGAGCAGCAGGAGCATCCAGCGGGCAATCGGTCGCGCAAGGTACGAAGGCATGTCACATCCCTGGATCACGGATTCAAAGGTTTGAGGGCATGGGCCGGCAGGCTCGCCGGCTTGCCGCGGCCCATCTCCCGGTGGATTTCCGGCAACGCCTGTATCAGTTGGGCGGGAGCGCTACGCACCTGCGCATCGGCCCGGCCGTAACGGGCCCTGAGAAACGCTAGCAAAGAATTGCCGGGTTTGACGGAACCATCAGGCACTGCCGTGCTTAATTCACGACCTCCGGTTGTCCGCCGCAGCCACAGGTACAGCGCACCGAGCTGCGGCGGGTCGCCCTTGAGCTGGGAGCGAACCTGGCGCCAGGCGTAGCCAGGCGACTCGCGCCATGCCTGGCGGCGGCGTTCGATGGCATTCATCACGCCGGTACGCAACGGCGCGCCCCACGCATGCGCGGCGTAACCCGCGCCCACCAGAACCGCCAGTAACACGGCCAGCAGCAACCAGTGACGGGCGATACGCAATTGGGCATGGCGCCCCAGCTCGCGCAGGTCATCGCTGATGGAGAAAGGCGCCTTGTAGACGGCCGCAGCCTGGGCCGACAGCTCCAGCGCAGGGACCGAAACAGTACGTTGTTCCCCGCTGTCCGCCGCCCACCAGTGCAACTCGATGGGCGGCAGCTGGAAATCGCCGGCCTGGCTGACCACGTAGGTGGCCGCATCCATGCGCTCACCGCCGCTGCTGCCGCCACGCCCATCGCTCAAGGCCTGCACCGTCGGGGACTGCACGTAGCGGCGCAGCCCCTTCACCTCGGCGAAGTCCGGCGCGGGAATCAGCATGGCCTGGGCGTTTTCGGCGGTGATGTGCAGGCTGCGGGTCACGCTGTCGCCCACCCGCAGTGGCTCGCGGGAAGCCTTGAGCTGCTGGGTCATCTGCACCTGGCTGGCGACCAGGCGCTGACCGCCGTCGGCAGCAACGCCAGCGGGGGCCTTGGCGGTGAAGTGCAGCGGCTGGCTGGTGATCTTCAGCGGACCGCTGCCCTGCCCTGGCTGCACCTGGATATCCAGCGCAGGCAGCGTGAATTCCCCGGCATTCTGCGGGGTGATCTGGTAGCCGTAGCGCAGGCCGAAGAACGGCTTCCCGGCGATCTTCTCGTTGAGATGGGCAGCCTCGCTGCTCGGCTCGGAGACCACCGCGCCGGCAACCTTCAGCGCGGGCAGTTGCGGCGGCTGGGCGAACCAGGTGTCCACCAGCAGATCGACCTGCAACGTGAGCGTCCCACCGACCAGCACCGAATCGCCCGGCAGCAACTGGGTACGGACCTTCACCTCCGGCTCGGCGGCGAAGCCCAGCCACGGCCAGCACAACAGCAACAGCAGCAGCGCGCGCGTCATGACCCTGTCCCCACTGCGGCGTCCTGCAGCAGGAACTTGCGGCGCAGGAACTGTGCCGGCGAGGTGCTCAGGTTGTTCAGCCACTGCTCGTCCGAGTCGGCCTTGGCGCGTGCGCGGGGCACGCTCTTGCCCTTGCCGGCGGTGTTGTCGAAGACCTCCTGGTCGGGCTTTTCGTCGGGCGGGCCGGCTTCCTGCTGGTCTTCGCGGTCCTTCTGCAGGGCCAGCGCCAGGGCGAGGTTGGCGGTGGCGGCTGGAAAGTCCGCCTGGCGCTGCAGCGCCTGACGATAAGCGTCGATGGCCTGATCGAACTTCGACAGGCGCACATAGGTATTGCCCAGGTAGAAGTACGCCTCGGACGAATCCAGCCGGGCGAAACTGCTCAGGGCCAGCGGGTAGTCTGCGGCGCGATAAGCGGCCAGCCCCCTCCAGAATGGATCACGGAAATGCGCAGCCGCCTGCGGATAATGGCCGTGTTCGAAAGCCCAGCGCCCCTGCTGGTCCGCCGTAAAAAAGGCATCGGCCAGCGCGCCGGCACGCGCCGGTTCCGGGGCGCCACTCAGCCCGACGGCGAGCAACAGTGCGCTCATCCAGTGCACCTTCCAGCCCTTGCGCACGCTCAGCAGCGCGAGCAGCAAAAGCGGCCAGCACAGCCAGTATCCGGCATCCTTCCAGTGCAATTGCTGCTCGTCCCCCTGGGCCGCCTGGAAATGTTGCTGGGCGTGCAATTCGATCCAGTCCAGGTCGTCATCCCCCAGGGTCAGGCTGCCCAGTGGCGCATCCGCCGCCTCCGCGAGGCCCTTCAAGGCGTCCGAGTCGAAGCTGGCCAACAAGGGGCGGCCGGCGGCGTCCTGCTGGCCACCGTCGAGCAAGCCGCCATCCTGGCTACCTACGGCGAGCACCAGCACTTGCAGATCACTGCCGCGCAGGGCTTTGTCGATGGCGTCGAACTGCTGCTGGTCGGCGCCATCGGTCAGCAATACCAGGGTACCCGGCGACTGCTCGGCCGCCAGGAGTCGCTTGGCGATCTCGATGGCACCCAGCGCGTCCTTGCCGCTGCGCTGGATAAGGCCGGGGGACAGCGCCTGCAGGAAGCTGTCGAGCAAGCCGCCATCGTCGGTGGCGGGCAGCACCAGGTGTGCGCTGCCGGCATAGGCGATAAGCGCCGTCGGGCTGCCCGGCCGCCGCACGATGAGGTCGTGGAGCTTGTGCTTCACCGCCTCGATGCGTGACGGCGGAACATCGCTGGCGGCCATGGAGGGCGACAGGTCCACCGCCAGGATCAGCGGCGCACGATTCTCCAGAAAGGCCGGGCGGTCCTGCTCCCAGGTCGGCCCGGCCGCCGCCACGCCGCCTAGCACCAGCACGGCGCCGAGCAGCTGTACCGGGCGCACACGCTGGCGTTCGGTGGGCGTGATCACCAGGTGCGCCAGCAGATGGGGTGCAATGATGCCGTCGAGGCGGCGGGCCAGATCGTGACGCCGGCTCCACAGCAGCGGCAGCAGCACTCCCGGCAGCAGGAGCAGCAACCACCACGGCCGCAGGAAATGAAAGGCACTGAGGTCGATGTCCATCAGCCCTCCACTTCCCGGTTGGCGCGCGAATCGCCTGGCACGGCCAATCGTCCGGCGATGGCCGCCAACAGGTGCGACAGCACCAGCAGCGTCAATGCAGCGCCAAGCGGCACCCAGAACAGGTCGAGCTTGGGCTGGTGGCTGAGGGTCTTCACCTGGTGCGGCGTGATCTGGTCCAGCGTCACGTAGACGGCCTTCAACGCCTCGCGGTCGCCGGCTCGGAAGTAGCGCCCGCCGGTGCTGTGGGCGATATACTGCAACGTCTTCAGGTCCACCTTCGACTCGCCGCTGGCCGCGGGGTCGCCAATGCCGATGGTGTGCACCACCACACCGCGCTCATGGGCCATGGCCGCCGCGTGGCTGGGCGTGATGGCGCTGGCGGTGTCGTTGCCGTCGGTGAGCAGGATCAGCACCTTTTCCTGCTCCGGCGCGTCCTTGAGCAGCTTGAGCGTCAGGCCGATGGCATCGCCCAGGGCGGTGTTCGGCCCCGCCATGCCGATGCCGACTTCGTCCAGCAACATCAGCAGGCTGGCGTGGTCCTGCGTCGGCGGCGCCTGGGCGAAGGCGCCGGTACCGAAGACGATCAGGCCGATACGGTCATCCTTGCGCTCGCCGATGAAGTCGCGCACCACGTCCTTGACGATGCTCAGGCGGTCCACCCGCTGGCCACCGGCATCGAGGTAATCGTTGGTCTCCATGGACTGCGAGATATCGATGGCCAGCATCAGGTCGCGGATCGGCCGCACCCGCTCGATGGGTTTCTCCACCAGCACCGGACGCGCGCACGCCACCAGCACCAGTCCCCACACCAGCAGGTTCAGCGGGAGTTGCCAGCGCCCGCCGGCGGCTCCGCCGCGGCTGGGTTCCTGTCCCACGGCGCGGCTCATGGCGGCGAAGAACGGCACCCGCAAGGCGCTGCGCGATTCCCGGTAGGCCGGCAGGTAGCGCCAGGCGAGCCAGGGCAACGGCAGCAGGAGCAGCAGCCAGGGCAGGTCAAACTGCCACATGGTGCACCTCGATCCATTCCCGGCAGACCGCCAGCAGGGCCTGCGCCTCCTGCTCACCCAGTGCCTGGACGCGCTCATCCGGCGCATAGGCCAGCATGGCCAGCCGCTGATCCAGATCGGCCGGCAGCTGCGCCGGGCTGCGGCCTTGCAGATAGCTGCGCCGGCGCGGCCACCCAGCGCCGCCGTGGCTTCGCCACCGGGCATCGACAACGCCACACGCTTGAGCAGCGAAGGCAGCTGGCGCAGCGCGGCAAGACGACGCTGTGGGTCCGCCAGGGCCTCGCCCAGATCATCCAGGAGCAGCAGCGCCTCGCGCCGATAGCGGTCGCGCCGCCATCGCCGGTAGCGCCATAGCGCCCACACGGCCAAGGCCGCCACGAGCAGCAGGGCAAGTGCCGCCCAGGCCCAGGTCTGCGGCCAGTAGCTGACCAGCGTCGGTGGCGGCGGCAGTTCCTGGAGCTGGTCGA
The DNA here is from genome assembly GCF_001675465.2 of Pseudomonas sp. AU12215. Lineage (NCBI taxonomy): Bacteria > Pseudomonadati > Pseudomonadota > Gammaproteobacteria > Pseudomonadales > Pseudomonadaceae > Pseudomonas > Pseudomonas sp. AU12215. Next base: position 72,515 of record NZ_MACM02000045.1, on the reverse strand, counting down.
TGCGCGGAGTGCTCATCGGGCCAGGCGCCCCAGCTCGCCGCGCAGTTGCTCCAGGCTGTCGCGGCCGCTGCTGAACATCATCAAGGGCACCTGGCTGCGGCGCAGCAGGGTCGCCACGTCCTTCAGGCGGCCGGATAGGAACTCGCCCAGCGGCCGGTGCACCTGCCGCCGGCCAACCTCCAGTTCCACCTGCAGCTCGCCCTGGGTCACGGTCACGCGGCCGCGGTCCGGCAGGCGCAGGGCAAGCGGATCGAATACCTGCAAGGCCAGCACGTCGTTATGCGAGCTCAGCTGCCGCAACAGCTGCAGCGTCTGGTCGGTCACGCCGGCAAAGTCGCTGATGATCACCACCAGGCTGTCGTGCCCCGCTACCCCCAGGCATTGGCGCAGCGCCCGGTCGAGCTGGCCGGGTGCATCGTCGTCGCTGCGGGTGGCTTGCAGTGCATGGTTGTGCCGCACGACGGCCGCACACAGCGCCTCGACTCTGGCCCGGCTGCGCAAGGGGCGGATGTACTCGATCTGGCGGTCGCCGAACACCAGGCCACCGACCCGGTCACCCGCCTGCAGGGCCATCCAGGCGCCAAGCGCGGCAATCTCCGCGGCGGTCACGGACTTGAAGCTGCGCTTGGAGCCGAAATACATGCTCATGCGCTGGTCCACCAGCAGCAGCGTGGGACGGTCGCGCTCCTCGGTATAGCTGCGCACGAAGGGCTTGCCGTAACGCAGCGAGGCACGCCAGTCCAGATGACGCAGGTCGTCGCCAGGGTTGTACTGGCGCAGCTCGTCAAAGCTCAGCCCCCGGCCGCGCAGGCGCGCCGCGTGGCTGCCGGAAAGGATGCTGGACAACGGTTGCCGCGACAGGAAGCTCAGGCCGCGCACGCGATGTTCCAGCAGCATCAGCTGGTCCAGCGAGGCGTAGACGAAACCATCGGCGACCGGCTGCTGATCCGCCATCGACGCCCTCCTCCTCAGGCCGGAATCGCGACTTTGTCGAGCAGCCGGTCGATCACCTGATCGGCACCGACGCCATCGGCCACCGCGTCATAGGACAGCAGCAGGCGATGGCGCAGAACGGGATGCACGACAGCGCGTACATCGTCGGGCGTGACGTAATCATTGCCGGCCATCCAGGCGTGGGCGCGGGAAACGCGGTCCAGGCTGATGCCGCCGCGCGGGCTGGCGCCGACCTTCAACCAGCGGGCCAGGTCGGCGTCATAGTCGGCGGGTCGGCGGGAGGCATGGATGAGGTCGATCAGGTAGCGGTCGATGGCGTCCGAGACATGCACGTCGCCCACTTCCCGGCGCGCCGCGAACACGGCGTCCTGGGCAAGCGGCGTGATCTCCAGCGGCTCGGTGCCGGACTGCTGGCTGCGCTCCTCGGCGCGCACCAGTTGCAATATGCGGGACTCGTCCTCGACCTTGGGATAGTCGATCAGCAGCTTCATCAGGAAGCGGTCCATCTGCGCTTCGGGCAACGGGTACGTGCCTTCCTGCTCGATGGGGTTCTGCGTCGCCAGCACCATGAACAGGCCAGGCATCCGATGCGTTTGTCCGGCGACGGTGATCTGGCGCTCTTCCATGGCTTCGAGCAACGCCGCCTGCACCTTGGCCGGCGCGCGGTTGATCTCGTCGGCGAGGATGACATTGCCGAACAGCGGCCCCGGCTGGAACCTGAGCTGGTTGCCCTGCTCGGTCTGCTGGAGGATCTCGGCACCGGTGATGTCCGACGGCAACAGGTCGGGGGTGAACTGCACGCGGCTCATGCGTGCATCGAGGTGCTTCGACAGCGCCTTGACGGTGCGGGTCTTGGCCAGCCCGGGCAGGCTTTCCAGCAGGACGTGACCGTTGGCCAGCAGGCCCAGCAGGATGTGGCGGACGGTTTCTTCCTGGCCGAGCACCTGCGCCGACACGGCGGCTTCCAGGCCAGCAATCTGCTCACGCGTGGACACGGGGATGATCCTTGTACCGTGGGTTCGGGTTCCTTGCCGATGGCGTGCTGGAGCTGCCCTCCAGCCACACTGCCGTGCCACGGCCTGCTGGATAACAGTAGCCCACCGGTAATACTTCGCTATGGAAGCGGGTTGCCATGATGCGGGCAGGCAAAACCAGGGAGGCTGGCGGCGTGCTCTGCAGCCTTGGCTTCTGCCATCGCCACTTCGAGCATGCACAGCAATGCTGGCGGGCCTCGTGCAGCAGAGCTGGGGAACGGTCACCGCTCCTGGTAGTGCATGATTTCCCCAGCTGGCGATCTCCTACAATCGGCACTACGTCGGCTTTTTTCATTTCACGTCCGAGAGATTCATCCTGGCTCACGCACTCCCCGGCAGAGCTGAGCAAGCGGTTTGCATCTGAAGGGGGATGCGGTGGGCATTAATTTCACTAAGAATTTAAAGTCGGCTTGCACATCGCATTTGGCTATCTAGGCTGATTTCACAGTCCCCCACTCAATGGGGAATCAGCAGTCGACTCCAGACAGCATTCGGAGCATTGAGCCACCACAGACCTGAATCTGGGGCGGTGGCTAACGGTATGCACCCGGAGCGCCAGATGAACGCGGATCACCTACGAACCAAGCCTGCTTCTGTTTATCTGCTATCGACAGTCTTCCTGGCTTGCCTGAGCAGCCCTGCTCTGGCGGGCGGCATCCTGATCTACGAGGCCGGGCAGGAAGGCAATGGCCTTGCCAACGCCGGCTCTGCTGCGTTGGCTGCCGATCCGAGCGTGCTGATGAGCAACCCGGCCGGAATCGCCGAACTCAAGGGCACGCAGATCAGCGTCAACGCCCAGGTGATCCTCGGCGATATCCGCTTTTCCCGTGACAGCGACAACCAGTTCGATGGCAACGAAGGCGGCAACGCCCTGCAATGGCTGCCGGGCTCCAGCCTGTTCATCAGCCACCAGATCGACGACCGCTCCGCCATCGGTTTCGGCATGTACGGCAACTTCGGCCTGGCGCTCGATTACGACGACGACTGGGCCGGCCGCTACTTCACGCAGGAGGCGGCAGTGATCGGCGTGTCCTTCCAGCCGACCCTGGCGCACAAGTTCACCGACGACCTCACGGTGGGCATCGGTCCGCGCTTCGTCTACGGCTACTACCGCACCGAGATGGCCATCAACAACAACCTGCTCGGGCTGGCGGACCGGCCGGACGGCCAGCTGGAATACAAGGACACCGACGTCGGCACCGGGGTCAACCTGGGCCTGCTCTACCACGTGAGCGACCGTACGCAGATCGGCCTCGCCTACACCAGCAAGGTCAAGCTGGAGTTCAGGGACAGCCCGGATGTACGCAAGGTCAGCAACCCGATCATCAATGCCGCCCTGAATCGCCTGGATGTCGACTCCCTGGAACTGGACATGAACATCCCGCAGACGGCGACCCTGAGCATCGCCCACCAGCTCGAACCGCAATGGAAGCTGCTGGGCAGCCTGGGCTGGCAGGACTGGAGCGACTTCGGCCAGATCGGCGTGGAAGTCGACGCCAACGCCGGCGGCGTCGACCGCACCGTCGACCGTCAGTACAAGGACACCTGGCACGCCTCCGTCGGCGCGCAGTATCAGGCCAACCCACGCCTGCGCTGGAGCATGGGCCTGGGCTACGACAGCTCGGCGGTGGACGACAAGGACCGCACCGTCGACAACCCCATGGGCGAGGCCTGGCGCCTGGCGACCGGGGTGAACTACGAGCTGGAGGAAGGCCTCGACCTGCATCTCGCCTACACCCTGGTGTGGCTCGGCGACATGGACGACGAGCAGACCAAGTCCCGCTCTGGTGAAACCCTATCCGGCACCTATCGCAATGCGGCCCTGCACATTCTTGGCGGCGGTGCGACCTGGCGATTCTGACCACTCACGCCAAACGAAGCATTCACGCGACGTAGAACGCGATCCAACCCCTGCTGTACCTACAAGGAGCGACTCGATGCACACCAAACTCCTGGCCCTGTGCCTGGCTTCCATCACGCTCGCCGGCTGCGCAAGCAAGTACGTCGAGCCCGAGAACTACTCCGGCTTCCTCAAGGACTACAAGGTCCTCAAGGAAGAGAAGTCCCCTTCCGGTGCGCCGGTGATGCGCTGGATCAAACCCGGTATCGACGTCAGCCAGTTCACCAGCGTGTACGTCGAGCCGAGCCAGCTCTATCCACAACCACAAGCCAGCGAGAAGATTCCGCAGAGCACCCTGGATGGCATCACCAAGTACTATGATCAGGCCCTGCAGACGCAATTTTCCAAGGCCCTGCCGCTGGCCAGCGGCCCCGGCCCGGGCGTGCTGATCGTGCGTCCGGCGATCACCGCCGTCAGCGCCTCGACCAAGGGGCTGCAGCCCTATGAGGTCATCCCCATCGCCCTGATCGCTGCCGGCGTCAGCACCGCTACCGGCATCCGCGACCAGGACACCAGCATCGCCACCGAAGCCGCCTTCCTCGATGGCAGCAACGGCACGGTGGTCGCCCAGGTGGTCCGCAAGGGCGCCGGCACCGAGCTGGAAAACTCCTCCCAGGTCATGACCGCCAACGACGCCAAGGCCCTGCTCGATGGCTGGGCGCGGGACATGGTCAAGTCCTACGAGCAGTTGAAGCACAAATAGTACCCGACGAGTCCACGAAGGACGCCGCCAAGCATCTGCTGGAGCAATGAAAAAGGCCGCTTTGTGGGCGGCCTTTTTCATTGGTGGCTCAGTACGGCGGGATCAGGCCATCGCTTCCTGGGGTTTGCCCAGCAGACGGTCGATCACCACCATCACGGCCAACATGGCGACCGAGGGGATCAGCCAGGCGAGGCCCTGCTCGGCCAACGGCAGATGCTCCATCCAGGACGGCATCCAGGCGTCGAGCTTGGCGCCCTTGAGCGCGTCGATGATGCCAAATGCGAAGGAAATCACCATCACCGGAGCGACGATGCGGGTCTGCGAGCGCCACAGGCTGGCGCAGAAGCTCAGCGCTACCAGCACGATGCACGGCGGGTAGATGGCGGTCAGCACCGGGATGGAGAACTGGATGAGCTTGGTCAGCCCCAGGTTCGACACCAGCAGCGAGAAGCCCGCCAGGATGATCACCAGGCTGCGGTACGACAGCGGCAGGATGCGGCAGAAGTACTCGGCGCAGGCGCAGGTCAGGCCTACGGCGGTGACCAGGCACGCCAGCGCGATCAGCACGGCGAGGAAGGTGCTGCCCAGCGAGCCGAAGGTGTGCTGCACATAGGCGTGCAGGACGGCTGCGCCGTTGGCGGCACCGGCGGCGATGTCGTGGCTGCCAGCGCCCAGACGGAACAGGCTGATGTACACCAGCGCCAGGCCAACCCCGGAGATCAGCCCGGCAATGACGGCATAGCGGGTGATCAGCCGCGGCGACTGCACGCCACGGGAACGGATGGCGTTGACGATGACGATACCGAAGACCAGCGCACCCAGGGTGTCCATGGTCAGGTAGCCATTGACGAAACCCTGGGAGAACGCCGCGGCCTGGTAGGCCGGCTCAGCAACGCCGATGGGGCCCGCCGGCAGCATGAAGGCGGCGATGCCCAGGGCGGCCAGGGCGATGATCTTCAGCGGCGCGAGGAAGCGGCCGACGGTATCCAGCAGCTTGCCCGGATACAGCGAGATCACCAGCACGATCAGGAAGTACACCAGACTGTAGAGGAACAGCGGCAGAGCGCCCTCCCCGGTCAGCGGCGCCAGGCCGACTTCGAAGGAGACCGTGGCGGTACGCGGGGTGGCGAACAGCGGTCCGACCGACAGGTAGCAGACAGCCGCCAGCAACCCACCGGCGACTTTGCCGATCGGGTGGCTCAGGGTATCCATCGCACCACCGACCTTGGCCAGCGCGACCACGGTGATTACCGGCAGGCCGACCGCGGTGATGAGGAAACCCAGCGCGGCCATCCAAACGTGCGGCCCCGACTGCAGGCCCACGATCGGCGGGAAGATGATGTTGCCCGCGCCGACGAACAGCGCGAAGGTCATAAAACCCAATGCCAGGATGTCCTGGCCTTTCAAGACTTTCATGAAGGGAAATACCACAGTGCTTTAGCGGGTTTGTGGTCTCCCAAGGCACGCACGCCGTACGGACGTGACAAAGCCGCATCGAACGGGACTGGCCGACTCACTCGGGGCGAGCCTGCGCATCCTGTGATGCTGCTGTCATCGGTACGGAGAGTTGTTCTTGGAAGTCCGATAGCAGAGGTTTTCCATGGGCTCGTGGCCCGTTTGCTCCTGCATTCTGGTTATCCCGCCATCCTTGACGGTCAGGAATCGCCGTCGCTTCCGGGTAGGAATGGACGGTGAGCGAGCCCTCCCTTGTGGGGAACGCGACGCTTCATATAGTTGCTAGCCTAACGATCTATTCCGATGAGCTGCACTGACATACGTCAGATCGTCCGCGCAATGATCGGCGATGTCGCTTGAACGACACTTTTCAGACGAGGCGGAAACGACAGAGGCCACCCGAAGGTGGCCTCTGTTGACGAACGGTTAAATAAGCGAGGCGCTTACTTGACCGGCCAGCCGGTCAGCTCGGCCAGGGCCTTGCCGATGTCGGCCAGGGAACGCACGGTTTTCACACCAGCGTCCTGCAGGGCGGCGAACTTCTCGTCCGCAGTGCCCTTGCCGCCGGAGATGATGGCGCCGGCGTGGCCCATGCGCTTGCCGGGCGGTGCGGTGACACCAGCGATGTAGGACACCACCGGCTTGGTCACGTTGGCCTTGATGTAGGCAGCCGCTTCTTCTTCAGCCGAACCACCGATCTCGCCGATCATGACGATAGCTTCGGTTTTCGGGTCTTCCTGGAACAGCTTCAGGATGTCGATGAAGTTGGAGCCCGGGATCGGGTCGCCACCGATGCCCACGCAGGTGGACTGGCCGAAGCCGGCGTCGGTGGTCTGCTTCACGGCTTCGTAGGTCAGGGTGCCGGAACGCGACACGATGCCTACCTTGCCCGGCAGGTGGATGTGACCCGGCATGATGCCGATCTTGCACTCGCCGGGAGTGATCACGCCCGGGCAGTTCGGGCCGATCAGGCGTACGCCCAGCTCGTCGCACTTGACCTTGGCTTCCAGCATGTCGATGGTCGGGATGCCTTCGGTGATGCAGACGATCAGCTTGATACCGCCGAAGGCCGCTTCCAGGATCGAGTCCTTGCAGAACGGAGCCGGAACGTAGATGACCGAAGCGTCGGCGCCGGTAGCTTCCACGGCTTCCTTGACGGTGTTGAACACCGGCAGGCCCAGGTGGGTGGTGCCGCCCTTGCCGGGGGTCACGCCGCCAACCATCTTGGTGCCGTAGGCGATGGCTTGTTCGGAGTGGAAGGTACCCTGCGAGCCAGTGAAGCCCTGGCAGATGACTTTGGTGTCTTTATTGATCAGGACGCTCATTACTTACCCTCCGCGGCCTTGACGACTTGCTGGGCAGCGTCGGTCAGGCTGGTCGCCGCGATGATGTTCAGACCGCTTTCGGCCAGGACCTTGGCGCCGAGGTCGGCGTTGTTGCCTTCCAGACGAACGACAACCGGGATTTTCACGCCGACTTCTTTCACGGCGCCGATGATGCCTTCGGCAATCATGTCGCAGCGAACGATGCCGCCGAAGATGTTCACCAGAACGGCAGCGACGTTGCTGTCGGACAGGATGATCTTGAACGCTTCGGTCACGCGCTCTTTGGTGGCACCGCCGCCAACGTCGAGGAAGTTGGCCGGCTTGCCGCCGTGCAGGTTGACGATGTCCATGGTGCCCATGGCCAGGCCAGCGCCGTTGACCATGCAGCCGATGTTGCCTTCCAGCGCGACGTAGTTCAGTTCCCACTTCTGCGCATGGGCTTCACGAGCGTCGTCCTGGGACGGGTCGTGCATGGCGCGCAGCTTGGGCTGACGGTACATGGCGTTGGAGTCGATGTTGATCTTGGCGTCCAGGCAGTGCAGGTTGCCGTCTTTCTTGATCACCAGCGGGTTCACTTCCAGCAGCGCCAGGTCGTAATCCTGGAACAGCTTGGCCAGGCCAACGAAGATGTGGGTGAACTGCTTGATCTGGTCGCCCTTCAGGCCCAGCTGGAAGGCCAGCTCGCGACCCTGGTACGGCTGAGCGCCAACCAGCGGATCGATGGTGGCTTTCAGGATCTTCTCAGGGGTCTCGTGCGCCACTTTCTCGATGTCCACGCCACCTTCGGTGGAGGCCATGAAGACGATGCGACGGCTGGAACGGTCGACGACGGCGCCGAGGTACAGCTCCTTGTCGATGTCGGTGCAGGATTCCACCAGGATCTTGCTGACCGGCTGGCCGTTGGCGTCAGTCTGGTAAGTCACCAGACGCTTGCCCAGCCAGTTGGCGGCGAACGCCTTGGCGTCCTCTTTGCTCTTGACCAGCTTCACACCGCCCGCTTTACCGCGGCCACCGGCGTGTACCTGGGCTTTAACGACCCACTCGGTACCACCGATTTTTTCACAGGCTTCTGCGGCCTCTTCGGGTGTGTCGACGGCGAAGCCCTTGGATACGGGCAGGCCGTACTCAGCGAACAGCTGCTTACCCTGATATTCGTGGAGATTCATGCTTGTCTACCGTTTTCGTCTTGGGTATTGCGCATTCGGCGCGGCGCTCGTGGCGCCACGCCACCTGTGACCGAGTCCCCCTCGGGGGAGAAACGATCCGGCGGGACGGGGGCAGCCCCTCGCAAAAGACTGCCGCCCTCCCCGCCGTGGTCCCGTTCCTTAGCGCTTCTTGCGGTTGGCGATGTGGATGGCGTGGCCATTCACTGCCAGTGCCGCTTCGTGCAGCGCTTCGGACAGAGTCGGGTGGGAGAAGACCATCATGCCCAGGTCTTCGGCGCTGGTGCCGAATTCCATGCCGATCGCGCCTTGCTGTACCAGCTCGGCGGCGCTCGGGCCGATCACGTGGACGCCCAGTACGCGGTCGGTCTTGGCATCGGCGATGACCTTGACCAGGCCGGTGGTGTCGTTGGCAGCCATGGCACGGCCGCTGGCGGCGAACGGGAAGGTACCGACGTTGACTTCAACGCCTTCGCCTTTCAGTTGCTGCTCGGTCTTGCCGACCCATGCAATTTCCGGGTGGGTGTAGATCACCGACGGAATCAGGTCGTAGTTCATCTGGGCCTTGTGACCGGCGATGCGCTCGGCAACCATCACGCCTTCTTCCGAGGCCTTGTGCGCCAGCATGGCGCCGCGGACCACGTCACCGATGGCGTAGACGCCCGGAACGCTGGTCTTGCAGTGGTCGTCGACGTAGATGAAGCCACGCTCGTCCAGGGTCACGCCGCTGTCGGCGGCCAGCAGGTCGGTGGTCACCGGGCGACGGCCCACGGCCACGATCAGCTTGTCGAAGGTTTCCTTCTGCTCGCCATTGGCGTCGGTGAAGGTCACGGTGACCTGCTTCTTCTTCACGTCCGAACCGGTGACGCGAGCGCCCAGGCGGATGTTCAGGCCTTGCTTGGTCAGGACTTTCAGCGCTTCCTTGGCGATCTGCTCGTCGGCAGCCGGCAGGAACTTGTCCAGAGCTTCCAGTACGGTGACTTCAGCGCCCAGGCGAGCCCAGACCGAACCCAGTTCCAGGCCGATGACGCCAGCGCCGATCACGCCGAGCTTCTTCGGTACGCTCTGGAATTCCAGGGCGCCGGTGGAGTCGACGATCACGTCTTCGGTCAGCGGAGCCGGCGGGATTTCAACCGGCTTGGAGCCCGAAGCGATGATGATGTTGTCGGCTTCCAGAACCTGGGTCTTGCCGTCCAGGCCGGTCACTTCGACCTGCTTGTTGGCCAGGACCTTGCCGTGGCCTTCGAAGGAAGTCACGCCGTTGGCCTTGAACAGGGTGGCGATGCCGCCGGTCAGGTTCTTCACGATGGTGGCCTTGCGGGCAACCATCGCCGGAACGTCCATCTTCACGCCGCCGGTGGAGATGCCGTGGACCTCGAAGCCCTCTTTGGCTTCCTTGTACTTCCAGGAGCTGTCCAGCAGTGCCTTGGACGGAATGCAGCCTACGTTCAGGCAGGTACCGCCGAGGGCAACCTTGCCCTCTTTACCGATGTACTTCTCGATGCAAGCGGTCTTCAGGCCGAGTTGGGCGGCACGGATGGCGGCTACGTAGCCGCCGGGGCCGGCACCAATCACAACCACGTCGAATTTCTGGCTCATGTCTCAATCCTTATTCCGGTGAAGCGGACGGCCCCTCGCGGGGCCGTCGTGTAGTACGGGGCCGTCGTGTGAACTGACGTATCAGACGTCCAGCAGCAGGCGAGCCGGATCTTCCAGCAGATCCTTCATGGTGACCAGGAAGCTTACCGCTTCCTTGCCATCGATCATGCGGTGATCGTAGGACAGCGCCAGGTACATCATCGGCAGGATCACAACCTGGCCGTTAACGGCCATCGGGCGCTCCTGGATCTTGTGCATGCCGAGGATGGCGGTCTGCGGCGGGTTGACGATCGGAGTCGACAGGAGCGATCCAAATACGCCACCGTTGGAAATGGTGAAAGTACCGCCGGTCATGTCTTCGATGGACAGCTTGCCGTCTTTGGCTTTCTTGCCGAAGGTGGCGATGCCGTTTTCGATCTCGGCCAGGCTCATGAACTCGGCGTTACGCAGAACCGGAACGACCAGGCCGCGGTCGCTGGAAACTGCCACACCGATGTCCTGGTAGCCGTGGTAGACGATGTCGTTGCCGTCGATCGAGGCGTTGACGCCCGGGAAGCGCTTCAGGGCTTCGGTGGCCGCCTTGACGAAGAAGGACATGAAGCCCAGGCGTACGCCGTTGTGCTTCTTCTCGAACAGGTCCTTGTACTTGTTGCGCAGGTCCATGATCGGCTTCATGTTGACTTCGTTGAAGGTAGTCAGCATGGCCATGGAGGACTGGGCCTCGACCAGACGCTCGGCAACCTTGGCGCGCAGGCGGGTCATCGGAACGCGCTTCTCGACGCGGTCGCCAGCGGCGAAGACCGGAGCCTCGGCAGCCGGAGCTGCAGCCTTGGCAGCCGGAGCGGCGGCCGGGGCGTTCTTCTTCGCTTCAACGGCAGCGACGACGTCTTCCTTGGTCACGCGACCGCCCTTGCCAGTACCGGCCAGGCTGTTCGGGTCGATGCCGTTCTCTTCGGCCAGCTTGCGGGCAGCCGGCGAGAGGATGTTGTCGTCGCCAGCGGCGGCCGGTGCAGCGGCAGCAGGTGCAGCAGCGGGAGCCGAGGCAGCAGCCGGAGCGGCAGCGGCAGCACCGCCTTCGCTCAGCTTGCCCAGCAGTTCGTTGGAGAGAACGGTGTCGCCTTCGTTCTTGACGATCTCTGCCAGGACGCCGTCAGCCTCGGCCAGTACTTCGATCACGACCTTGTCGGTCTCGATGTCGACGATCAGTTCGTCGCGCTTGACGGCTTCACCGACCTTCTTGTGCCAGGTTGCAACGGTGCCGTCGGCAACCGATTCCGGGAAGGTTGGGGCTTTGATTTCGATAGCCATTATGTGTGTTTCCTTAAATTCGGTATCAACTGCGCGTTGGCGTTAAACGGTGAAGGCGTCCTGCAGCAGTTTTTCCTGCTGCTCGGCGTGCATCGAAGCGTAGCCGCAAGCCGGAGCTGCCGAGCCTTCGCGGCCCGCGTATTCCAGGTTGAGACCTTTCTTGTGCGCGGCGATGACACGACGCATATGGTGCTGCGAGCAGAACCAGGCACCCTGGTTCATCGGCTCTTCCTGACACCAGACGATGTGCTTGAGGTTCTTGTACTGCGACAGCACCTCGGCCAGATCGTCTTCCGGGAACGGATACAGCTGCTCGAGACGAACGATCGCGATGTTCTCGAGACCTTCGGCACGACGCTTCTCCAGCAGGTCGTAGTACACCTTGCCGCTGCACAGCACGATGCGGTCGACTTTCTTCGGATCCAGGCTGTCGATCTCGTTGATCACAGTCTGGAAAGAGCCGTCTGCCAGATCTTCCAGGGTCGAGATGGCCAACTTGTGACGCAGCAGCGACTTCGGAGTCATCACGATCAGCGGTTTGCGCAGCGGACGGATCACCTGACGGCGCAGCATGTGGTAGACCTGAGCCGGGGTAGTCGGCACGCAGACCTGGATGTTCTGCTCGGCGCACAGCTGCAGGTAACGCTCCAGACGCGCGGAGGAGTGCTCCGGACCCTGGCCTTCGTAACCGTGCGGCAGCAGCATGGTCAGACCACACAGACGTTGCCACTTGGTCTCGCCGCTGGTGATGAACTGGTCGATCACGACCTGCGCACCGTTGGCGAAGTCACCGAACTGGGCCTCCCAGATCACCAGCGCGTTCGGCGTGGTGGTGGCGTAGCCGTATTCGAAGGCCAGTACGGCTTCTTCCGAGAGGTAGGAATCGTACAGGCTGACGCGCGGCTGGCCGTCGAACAGGTGAGCCAGCGGGATGTAGACCGAGTCGTCCTTCTGGTTATGCAGCGCCGCATGGCGGTGCGAGAAGGTACCGCGGCCGACGTCCTGGCCGGTCATGCGCACCGGGTGACCTTCGAACAGCAGGGTGGCGTAGGCCAGGTTCTCGGCGAAGCCCCAGTTGATGGGCATGCCGCCGGCAGCCATCTTCGCGCGGTCTTCGTAGATCTTCTGCACCTGACGCTGCATGACGAAGCCGTCCGGGGTTTCCAGCAGCTTGGCGGAGAGGTCCTGCAGGGTCTTCAGGTCGAAGCGGGTGTCGTGACGCGCGGTCCAGGCGTGCCCCACGTACGGACGCCAGTCGACGAAGAGCTCCTTGTTGGGCTCCTTGACCAGGCTCTTCACCACGTGCTGACCGTTGTCGAGAGCGTCGCGGTATTCGTCGACCTTCTCCTGGGCCTGCTCGGTGCTCTGCACGCCGGCAGCGATCAGCGCGTCGGCATACAGTTCACGGGTGGTGCGCTGCTTGGCGATCTGCTGGTACATCAGCGGCTGGGTGCCGCTCGGCTCGTCGGCCTCGTTGTGGCCGCGACGGCGGTAGCAGACCAGGTCGATGACCACGTCACGCTTGAACTGCATGCGGTAGTCGACGGCCAGTTGGGTCACGAACAGGACCGCTTCCGGATCGTCGCCGTTCACATGGAAGATCGGCGCCTGGATCATCTTCGCCACGTCGGTCGCGTACTCGGTGGAGCGAGCGTCGTCCTGACGGCTGGTGGTGAAGCCGACCTGGTTGTTGATCACGATGTGGATGGTGCCGCCCGTCTTGTAAGCACGGGTCTGCGACATCTGGAAGGTCTCCATGACCACGCCCTGCCCCGCGAAGGCGGCATCACCGTGGATGGAGATCGGCACGACCTTGTCGCCGCTGCCGTCCTTGCGACGGTCCTGGCGGGCGCGTACCGAACCCTCGACCACCGGGGAAACGATTTCCAGGTGCGAGGGGTTGAACGCCAGGGCCAGGTGGACTTCACCGCCGGTGGTCATGACGTTGGAGGAGAAGCCCTGGTGGTACTTCACGTCACCGGAGCCCATCTCGACCAGCTTCTTGCCTTCGAACTCGTCGAACAGCTCGCGCGGGTTCTTGCCCAGGGTGTTGACCAGGACGTTCAGACGGCCGCGGTGGGCCATGCCGATGACGATTTCCTTCACGCCATAGGAGCCGGAGCGCTGGATGATCTCGTCGACCATCGGGATCAGGCTTTCACCGCCTTCCAGGCCGAAGCGCTTGGTGCCCGGGTACTTGGTGCCCAGGTACTTTTCCAGGCCTTCAGCAGCGGTCAGGCGCTCGAGCAGGTGGGAGCGGGCGTCGGCGGAATACGTCGGACGGCCACGGACGCTTTCCAGGCGCTGGGCGAACCAGTGGCGCTGTTCGGAATCGACGATGTGCATGAACTCGGCGCCGATGGTGCTGCAGTAGGTCTGCTTCAGCGCATCGATGATTTCACGCAGGGTCGCTTCTTCCTTGCCGATGTAGAGCTCACCGGTCCGGAAAGTAGTGTCGAGGTCTGCAGCGGTGAGCCCGTAGTGTTCGAGCGACAGATCGGAGGGAGCGGTACGCACCCAGAGACCCAGCGGATCGAGCGATGCTGCCTGATGTCCACGCAGACGGTATGCCAGGATCAGACGCAGGACTTCAACCTGCTTTTTCTCGTGCTCGGTGCTTACGCTGCCAGCGGAAACAGGCGCGGCGCGGCGCTGGTTCTTGGCCAGGAGTACGAAATGATCACGGATAGAGGAATGCGAAACGTCGGGGGCAGGATTGCCGTCGGCAGGAAGCTTCTGGAAGTACGTGCGCCACTCTTCTGGCACAGCGTTCGGGTCGTGCAGGTAGAGCTCGTAGAGCTCTTCGACGTAGGCAGCGTTTCCACCGGATAGATGGGCACTGTTCCACATCCGCTGCATTACGCTTTCGTGCATGCTTGGTCACCCTCGGTAAGGGGACTCCACCTGTGGAACCTCTGGCGCGAAGTCAAACACAGCGACTTCAAGCCACCGATTCCCGCAGATAGTCCGGGTACCAGCCCGGATGCCCCTGCTGGTCATATATACGTTTTCAAAACAGGACCCCCGCTTTGTGGGCTTGGGTCCTAAGGACTGTACCGCCGGACAATGTTCCGGCGGCACAGGTGTCGCTCTTTCATGATCTTTGGGCGCAAGGCCCGCAGATCAAGTACCGCTCTGCAGCAGCATGTTACGGATGTGACCGATTGCCTTGGTGGGGTTCAGACCCTTCGGGCAAACGTTCACGCAGTTCATGATCCCGCGGCAGCGGAAGACGCTGAACGGGTCATCCAGGCTCGCCAGGCGCGCCTGAGTTTCGGTGTCACGGCTGTCGGCCAGGAAGCGGTAGGCCTGCAGCAGCGCGGCGGGACCCAGGAACTTGTCGGGGTTCCACCAGAACGACGGGCAGGAGGTCGAGCAGCAGGCGCACAGGATGCACTCGTACAGACCGTCCAGCTTCTCGCGCTCTTCCGGGCTCTGCAGACGCTCGATGGCCGGCGCTGCATATTTGTTCTGCAGGAACGGCTTCACGCTCTCGTACTGTTTGTAGAAGATGCGCATATCGACGACCAGGTCACGAATGACCGGCAGGCCCGGCAGCGGACGCAGAACCAGCTTGCCGCCCTTCAGGCCAGCGGCCGACAGGGGGGTGATGCAGGCCAGGCCGTTCTTGCCGTTGATGTTCATACCGTCGGAACCGCACACGCCTTCACGGCAGGAACGACGATAGGAGAAGCCCTCGTCCTGTTCCTTGATCAGCGCCAGCACGTCCAGGACCATGATGTCCTTGCCGTCGGTATCGACCTGGAAGTCCTGCATGTAGGGTGCAGCGTCCTTCTCAGGGTTGTAGCGGTAAACACTCACTTGCAACATGGCGGGCACCCTTAGTAAGTACGAACCTTGGGTTCGAATGCCGGAACAGTTTTCGGCGCGAAGTTGACGGCACGCTTGGCTACACGCTTCTCACCCGGGAAGTACAGGGTGTGGCACAGCCAGTTCTCGTCATCGCGCTCCTCGAAGTCTTCACGGGCATGCGCGCCGCGGGACTCTTTGCGGGCTTCTGCCGCAATCGCAGTGGCTTCGGCCACTTCGAGGAGGTTCTGCAGTTCCAGCGCTTCGATACGCGCCGTGTTGAATGCCTGGCTCTTGTCGTTGATCTTGACGGTGGCGATACGCTCACGCAGATCAGCCAACTGGGCGATACCTTTCTGCATGTACTCGCCGGTACGGAACACACCGAAGTAGTTCTGCATGCAGGATTGCAGCTCGCGCTTGAGCGGAGCGACTTCTTCGCCGCTGGTGCGCTCGTTCACACCGTTCAGGCGCTTGAAAGCGGATTCCAGGTCGGACTCGGAAGCCTGGCGGTGCTCGATACCATCCTTGAGCGCCTTCTCCAGGTGCAGGCCGGTGGCACGACCGAACACAACCAGGTCGAGCAGCGAGTTGCCGCCCAGGCGGTTGGCGCCGTGGACCGATACGCACGCCACTTCGCCTACGGCGAACAGGCCTTCGACGATCTGCTCGTTGCCGTTGGCATCGGTAGTCAGGGCCTGGCCATGGATGTTGGTGGCCACGCCGCCCATCATGTAGTGGCAGGTCGGAATAACCGGGATCGGAGCGACCACCGGGTCGACGTGGGCGAAGGTCTTGGACAGTTCGCAGATGCCGGGCAGGCGGCTGTGCAGAACTTCTTCGCCGAGGTGGTCGAGCTTCAGCAGTACGTGGTCCTTGTTCGGGCCCACGCCGTTGCCGGCGATCACTTCTTTCACCATGGAACGGGCAACCACGTCGCGGCCGGCCAGGTCCTTGGCGTTCGGAGCGTAACGCTCCATGAAACGCTCGCCATGGGCGTTGATCAGGTAGCCGCCTTCACCGCGGCAGCCTTCGGTGACCAGTACACCAGCGCCGGCGATGCCGGTCGGGTGGAACTGCCACATCTCGATGTCCTGCACCGGCACACCAGCGCGCAGCGCCATGCCGATACCGTCACCGGTGTTGATCAGGGCGTTGGTGGTGGAGGCGTAGATACGGCCGGCACCGCCAGTGGCCAGGACCACGGCCTTGGAGCGGATATAAACGGTGTCGCCGGTTTCGATGTCGATGGCGATGACGCCAACCACATGACCGTCCTGGTTCTTCACCAGATCGACTGCGTACCACTCATTAAGGAAGGAAGTACCGTTCTTCAGGTTGGCCTGATAGAGGGTGTGCAGCAGGGCGTGACCGGTACGGTCAGCCGCGGCACAGGTACGAGCAGCCTGGCCACCCTTGCCGAAGTCCTTGGACTGGCCACCGAACGGACGCTGATAGATGCGGCCCTGTTCGGTACGGGAGAACGGCAGACCCATGTGTTCCAGCTCGAACACGGCTTCCGGGCCGACGGAGCACATGTATTCGATCGCGTCCTGGTCACCGATGTAGTCGGAGCCCTTGACGGTGTCGTACATGTGCCAGCGCCAATCATCGTTCGGGTCGGCCGAAGCGATGGCGCAGGTGATGCCGCCCTGGGCGGATACGGTGTGCGAACGGGTCGGGAAGACCTTGGTCACCACGGCAGTCTTGTGACCACCCTGAGCCAGTTGCAGTGCGGCACGCATGCCGGCACCGCCGCCACCCACGATGATGGCGTCGAAAGAAAGAGAGCGAATGCTAGCCATGGATCAGTTACCCCAGAGAATCTGCACACCCCAGACGAAGAATGCGAACATGGCCATGCCGCATACCGCCTGGACGAGGAAACGCACGACGGTCGCGGACTTGCCCAGCGCCATCGGAGTCAGGTAGTCGGTGGTGATGGTCCACATACCGACCCATGCGTGCACGCTCAGGGACACCAGCGTCAACAGGCTGAAGATCTTCATCAGGCTGTGGGAGAACAGACCATGCCACTCGGCGTAGGTGATACCTGGGTGAGCGATCAGGAAGCCCAGCAGGAAGAGAACATAAGCCGCGAGAACGACCGCGGAGACGCGCTGGACCATCCAGTCGTAGAGACCCGAACGCGACAAGTTAGTGACGTTAGTTACCATACCCATACCCCCGCCAGAACGATCAGCACCACTGCGACAGCGATGACGATTTTCGAACCACGCTTACCGCCTTCCAGTGTTTCGCCAATACCTGCGTCCATGACGAGGTGACGAATACCGGCTACCAGGTGGTACAGCAGCGCAGACAGCAGGCCCCAAATCACAAGCTTGACCAACGGATGGGTCAGACACGCCTTCACCTGCTCGAAGCTGTCTTCGGATGCGAGGGAACGATCCAGTGCGAACAGCAGCACTGCGATACCCACGAACAGAATGACGCCGGAGATACGGTGGAGAATCGACGTGTAAGCAGTGATAGGGAGTTGGATGGTCCTTAGGTCTAGGTTTACGGGTCGTTTGCTATTCACGGCTTTTTTCACACTGAGAGCCCTTCTATGGATCAGGGCTAGTTGTCGGGAGGTGCACTTGTCAGGTACCCATCACCTTCGGGAGTGACAACCACCAATCAAGCGAGGCCGGACGGCCCTTGGCGGCTGGTCGCCGAGTATAGACAGTTAGGCCCCTAATGACAACGGAAAGACCTCCACCTAAGGACTAATTGCCGCACCCCCATAAAAGGCGTAAACAGGCAAATTTTTCCGGCAAAACAGGGGCTTGGAGGAGCCAAACTTCTCCGATTGTGCAAATTGACATTCGGATTTATCTCTCTATAGTGGTGCGGGCCCTGCGTGGGGGGTCGTACAGATGATTTCAAGCATAAATAGGAGGCCATCATGGCTGACAAAAAAGCGCAGTTGATCATCGAGGGCGCTGCCCCCGTCGAACTGCCTGTCCTCTCCGGCACGCTGGGTCCCGATGTTGTCGACGTGCGGGGCCTGACCTCCACGGGTCACTTCACTTTCGACCCCGGCTTCATGTCCACTGCCTCCTGCGAGTCGAAGATCACCTTCATCGACGGCGATAAAGGTGTACTGCTGCACCGCGGCTACCCGATCGAACAGCTCGCCGAGAAGTCCGACTACCTGGAAACCTGCTACCTGCTGCTCAACGGCGAACTGCCCACTGCCGAGCAGAAAGAGAAGTTCGTCGGCACCATCAAGAACCACACCATGGTTCACGAGCAGCTGAAGACCTTCTTCAACGGTTTCCGCCGTGATGCGCACCCGATGGCCGTGATGTGCGGCGTAATCGGTGCCCTCTCCGCCTTCTATCACGACTCCCTGGACATCAATAATCCGAAGCACCGGGAAGTCTCGGCGCATCGTCTGATCGCCAAGATGCCGACCATCGCTGCCATGGTGTACAAGTACTCCAAGGGCGAGCCGATGATGTACCCGCGCAACGACCTGAACTATGCAGAAAACTTCCTGCATATGATGTTCAACACCCCCTGCGAGACCAAGCCGATCAGCCCTGTGCTGGCCAAGGCCATGGACCGCATCTTTATCCTGCACGCCGACCACGAGCAGAACGCCTCCACTTCCACCGTTCGCCTGGCGGGCTCCTCGGGTGCCAACCCGTTCGCCTGTATCGCCTCGGGCATCGCCGCCCTGTGGGGACCGGCTCACGGCGGTGCGAACGAAGCCGTTCTGCGCATGCTGGACGAGATCGGTGACGTGTCGAACATCGAGAAGTTCGTGGCCAAGGCCAAGGACAAGAACGATCCGTTCAAGCTGATGGGCTTCGGCCACCGCGTGTACAAGAACTTCGACCCGCGCGCCAAGGTCATGAAACAGACCTGCGACGAGGTTCTCCAGGAGCTGGGCATCAACGACCCGCAACTGGAACTGGCCATGAAGCTGGAAGAAATCGCCCGCCACGATCCGTACTTCGTGGAGCGCAACCTCTACCCGAACGTGGACTTCTACTCCGGCATCATCCTCAAGGCCATCGGCATTCCGACCAGCATGTTCACCGTGATCTTCGCCCTGGCACGTACCGTGGGCTGGATCTCGCACTGGCAGGAAATGCTCTCCGGCCCGTACAAGATCGGCCGTCCGCGCCAGCTGTACACCGGCGCCACCCAGCGCGACTTCGTGGACCTCAAGGCCCGCTAAGCGCTATGGCGTAAAAGAAAAGGCCGCCTTCGGGCGGCCTTTTTATTGCCACAGCTTTTCTGTAGGAGCGAGCTTGCTCGCGAACAGCCCCGCTGCGAGCTTCCCCACCCCTCGGTTCGCGAGCAGGAACTGGGCGTCACCTCGGTCCTGCAAAAGCAAAAAAGCCGCCCGAGGGCGGCTTCTTCACGAAAGGGAACGACAGCGCCGATTACTTCTCGGCAGCGCTGCGCAGGCCCTTCAGGGTATTCATCGGCGCATCGACCACGAAGCTGTTGGCCAGCCAGGACGGGATGCTGCCACCCGGCTCGGTCTGCACCTGGTAAGTCACCTCGGTCACGCCAGCGCCCTTGGGCACCAGCTTCCACTCGCCGATCAGTTTCGGCACGCGGATTTCGCCTTTCTCTTCCGGGATATAGGTCGGCTCGGCCTTGAGATGACGGATCAGGCCACCGTCGGCGGTCTTCTCGGTGGTTACGTGGATCACCACGTCGCGGCCAGTCACCGGCCAGGGCATGTCGATCTTCGAGTAGGTCCAGGAATTGTCGCCCTCGGTCTTCAGCAGACGCATCTCGGCGCAGGCGTGGATCCACTTGCAGGAGCCGGCCACGTCTTCCTGCAGGGCGTTGATCTTGGCCACATCGGCCTTGATATCGACGACGCCACGGTAGGCCTTGTACTTGGAGCCCGCGACCGGGCTGAGGAAGACCTTCACACCGTCGTCTTCCTTCTCCAGCTTCCAGTCGTCCGCCAGGGCAGTACCGGCAAAGCCCATCACGGCAGTGGCCAGCAGGGTCATACGCAATACACCACGCATCGTCTTACCTCTCTTTATTCTTGGTCTCGTAGGGTCGGCAATTGCCGGCGCCCTGTCGCAATCCGCGGTCTTGAGCGGATCGGGGCGTCAGTATGGACCGCGAAATCGTGACTTCCAAGTCACATCAGGCGGCGGTGATGCGCTCCCACTCGGTGAGGATCCGCAGGGCCTGTTCGTTGCTGCTGCCACAGGCATCGGCGTCCGCATCGAAGGCCGCACAGACCTTTGGACGCCGCGAGTCGCCGAATAGTTTGCACAGATTGCGCTCATCCAGTTGCACGCAGCGAACACCCGCCGGCTTGCCGTCGGGCATGCCAGGGATGGGCGAGGAAATCGACGGCGCTATGCAACAGGCGCCACAGCCGATACGGCATTGCATGGATCTACTCTCTATTCGACATCAAGACGTCATCGGGGCTGGTCGCTCAGCAGCCACTGCTTGCGCAGCTTCGCCACTTCACATATCGACTTCGACCGCGCGGCGAGCCAGCATCTTGGGGGGGCAGCTCTCCAGCAAGGCCCGCCAAGCCCTTTCGCCGCGGGCGGACATGCACGGCGGGCGGCAATCCCGAGGCGAGCAGAACGGGGCCGCCGAGCATATAGCGGGTCGAGCATTCCGCCAAGCGGGCCAGATCAGCGGGAAACTCCGGCAACGGCTCGCCCATCGGACACTCTCGGACTCCCGTCTCACCCCGACCAGGCCCAGGGATGTCAGCTTCACAGCAACAGCATGCCGTCCCAGTGCCGCGATCGCCGCCCCTTGGCTGTATCGCGGCGCATCCAGTAGGCTCATGCGCAGCCCCCAACCCTGGAGCCTCTGCCATGCCGGTCTGGCTGCAAACCGCTTTTCTTCTGTGTCTTTCCAACCTGTTCATGACCTTCGCCTGGTACGGCCACCTGAAAACCCTGAACAGCAAGCCGTGGATCATCGCGGCGTTGGTCAGTTGGGGCATCGCACTCTTCGAGTATTTATTGCAGGTGCCGGCCAACCGCATCGGCTACACGGTGATGTCGGTGGGGCAACTGAAGATCATGCAGGAGGTCATCACGCTGGCGGTCTTCGTGCCGTTCAGCGTGTACTTCATGCAGCAGCCACTGAAGCTCGACTATCTATGGGCCGGGCTGTGCCTGCTGGGCGCGGTGTACTTCATCTTCCGCGCCTGAATCGGACTGACTCGGCACACGACGATCTCCGCGACCGCCCGGGGAAATAGAAGACCGATCAGGACTCGGACGAGTCCCGCAGACGGGTGATCAGGCTGGAGGTATCCCAGCGCCCGCCTCCGGCAGCCTGCACCTCGGCGTAAAACTGGTCGACCAACGCCGTGACCGGCAGTTGCGCGCCGTTGCGGCGGGCCTCGTCGAGCACGATCCCCAGGTCCTTGCGCATCCAGTCCACCGCGAAGCCGAAGTCGAAGCGCCCTTCCAGCATGCTCTGGTGGCGGTTCTCCAATTGCCAGGATTGCGCCGCGCCCTTGCTGATCACTTCCATGGCCGCCATGCCGTCGAGGCCGGCGCTCCGGGCGAAGTGCAGCGCCTCCGACAGCCCTTGCAGCAAGCCGCCGACGCAGATCTGGTTGACCATCTTGGTCAGCTGGCCGCTGCCCACCGAGCCCATGCGCCGCACCATGCGCGCGTAGGTGGCGATCACCGGTTCGGCGCGCGAATAGAGGTCCGCATCGCCGCCAACCATCACCGTCAGCGCACCGTTCTCGGCGCCGGCCTGGCCGCCGGAGACCGGCGCATCAAGGAAGCCCAGTTCGCGCTCCGCCGCCGCCACGGCCAGTTCACGGGCGACCTCAGCCGAAGCGGTGGTGTGGTCCACCAGCACAGCGCCCGGCTGCATCCCGGCCAACGCGCCTTCCTCGCCCAGCACCACGCTGCGCAGGTCATCATCGTTGCCGACGCAGCACATCACGAACTCAGCCCACTGCGCGGCCTCGCGCGGAGTGTCCGCCGAACTGCCGCCGAACTGCCTGACCCACTGGGCCGCGCGGCTCGCGGTGCGGTTGTAGACGCACACCTCATGCCCTTCGCGCGCCAGATGCCCGGCCATGGGATAGCCCATCACGCCCAGACCGATGAATGCCACTTTCGCCATCTTGATCCCCCTTGTCCTGGTAGCCGGTCAGCCTAGCACAGCGGTTTGCCGGCCCCGCAAACGCCTTCCATACTCGATTCGTACCCAACCACGAGCACCGACTATGCCCCACTGGCTGGTGATCGACCTGGAAGCCACCACCGAGGAAGGCGGCTGGCCGGTCGAGGAAATGGAAATCATCGAGATCGGCGCCAGCCTGGTGGCCGAGGCCGACGGCCGCGAGCTGGATCACTTCCAGCGGTTCGTGCGCCCGCAACGTCGACCACTGCTGACCGCCTTCTGTCGCGAACTCACCCACATCACCCAGGCCAACGTCGATGCCGCCGCGCCCCTGCATGAGGTCTGGCCGCAATTCGAGCGCTGGCTGGCCCAGCACCGCCCGCGCCTGGCCGGCTGGACCAGCTGGGGCGACTACGAC
The DNA here is from genome assembly GCF_001675465.2 of Pseudomonas sp. AU12215. NCBI lineage: Bacteria > Pseudomonadati > Pseudomonadota > Gammaproteobacteria > Pseudomonadales > Pseudomonadaceae > Pseudomonas > Pseudomonas sp. AU12215. Next base: position 49,736 of record NZ_MACM02000045.1, on the reverse strand, counting down.
CGTCACCAGCTGGAACTGGAATGGCGCCGCCAGAACCTGGACAGCCACCTGGCCCGTGTTCCTCACGTCAACCTCAAACAGCGCTTCGCCCAGGCCCGCCAGCTCAAGCGGCCGGTGGGCCTGAATGCCGCGCTGCACCTGGCCGGATTGAACTTCCAGGGACAGCCGCACCGCGCCCTGGAGGATGCCCGCAATACTGCCCGCCTGTTGCCGCTGACACTGCCGGTGGCCGGCTGAAAGAAGGCTCCATTCACTGACCGAACGGTCGCCTGCGCCGCTCTAGTGACGGAGCCTGCGCCCTTGGGCATACTGACGGGCCCTTTTTCACCCCTCTAGCAGGAGAAGCCCATGTTCAAGGTCAACGAGTACTTCGACGGCACCGTCAAATCCATCGCCTTCGACATGACCGCAGGCCCCGCCACCATCGGCGTGATGGCTCCCGGCGAATACGAATTCGGCACCAGCCAGCTGGAGGTGATGCACGTCGTCGCCGGCGCGCTGACCGTCAAGCTGCCGGGCAGCGACAGCTGGGAAACCTTCGAAGGCGGCAGCAACTTCACCGTACCGGCCAGCAGCAAGTTCCAGCTGAAAGTCGCCCAGGACACCGCCTACCTCTGCGAATACCGCTGAGTTCGGCTGTTCCATGAAAAAGCCGGCCCTGAGGCCGGCTTTTTATTGCCGGTACAACTGTCGAGCTCTGTCCTACGAAAAGCAGCCGCATAACCCGGCCGCAAGATCAGCCCGCAATCCTGCGTCCTTTTCCGCGATGAACACCAGCCGCGATCCCTGTGCCGCTTCGGCCGCCGTCGCCGGCCGCAGCTGATAGCGCCCGCCAACGTACTGCAGCCACAACGCATCCCTCTGTCCAGACAGTCGGATCAGTCCCTTGAGGCGCAGCAGGCCACGCGGCAGCGTCTCCAACCAGAGTTTCAGCCGCACGCCCTCAAAGCTTTCATCCCCCTGCCAACTCCAGCTGTCGAACAGGTCGCCATGGTCGACACCTTCCTGCCCATGGGGCCGCAGCTTGCGCGACGGCTCGCCCAGCAGCAGCTCATCGGGAATCTGCGCCTGGATGGTTTCCAGCACCCGCGCGCCACCGCCGAAGCGCTCGCGCTGGGCGGCCAGCTCATCGGTTTCGAGCAGGTCGCACTTGTTCAGCAGCAGCAGATCGGCGGCAGCCGCCTGCATGCGTTCCAGCCGCGCATACTCGCCTTCGAGCGGCTCACGACGGGCGGCGTCGACCACGGTCAGCACCGCATCCAGGTGCAGGCGCCTGCGCAGCTTCGGGTAGCCGAGCGTCTGTACGATGCGCTGCGGGTCGGACACCCCGCTGCACTCGATCACCACCTGCTCCAACGGCGGGTGCATATTCGCCAGTCGTTCCAGCTGCGCCAGCAGGTCGTCCTGCACCGAGCAGCAGATGCAGCCGTTCTCCAGGCTGTACACGGCCTCGGTCTGCTCGGCGATCATCCCGGCGTCGATGTTCAGCTCGCCGAAGTCATTGACGATCACTGCCAGCCGCCGCCCTTCACAGCGCTCCAGCAGGTTGCGCAACAGCGTGGTCTTGCCGGCGCCGAGGAAGCCGGCGACCACCGTTACCGGGATGCTCGCGGCATTCATGCGTTGACCCCTTCGATACGCGGCGGCTCGTCCTGCCACACCGCCGCCAGGGCGGTATCGCTGAACTGGCCGAGGCGGTCGTACACCGGGCGACCTTCGACGAAGGTCAGTTGCACCTCGGTGCGGTGGATGTAGTTGCGCGCCGGCTGCTCGAACAGGTTGCGGTCGAGGACGATGAAGTCCGCCGACTTGCCCGCCTCCAGGCTGCCGGTGAGATGTTCCAGGCCCATGGCATAGGCACCGTTGAGGGTCGCAACGCGGATCGCCTGTTCCAGGCTGATCGGTTCGCCAAAGCACGCAGGGTCGTCGTTCCACGGGTTCTGCCGGGTGACCAGGGTTTCCAGCGCCAGCCAGGGATCGATGGACGCCACCGGCCAGTCGGTGCCGAACACCGCGGTGCCGCCGGCGGCCAGCACGCCCTTGAAGTCGTAGATGCGCTTCAGGCGATCCGGGCCGTAGCCGGAGCGCGCGCCGCTGGCGAAGGGCGTCGGGTACCAGGCCGCCGGGGAGAACTCGGCGATCACCTCCAGCTCACGGAAGCGCTTGAGGTTGCCCGGATGCAGGATGGTGCTGTGCGCGCACTGGTGGCGCACGCCGGAAAAGCCATTGCGCCGGCGCGCTTCGGCCACCGCATCGAGGAATACGTCGGACGCGGCATCACCCGTGCAATGGGCGATCACGCGGATGCCGCGACGGTCCATGTCCACCACCATGTCAGTGATGTGCTCCGGCGTCAGGTTCAGCTTGCCGCGCCAGGCGTCTTCGCCCGGCCAGGGCGTGATAAGGAAGGACGAGCGCGGCTCGACGGTGCCGTCGAAGTGGAATTTCACCGCATTCGCCGACAGCCGCGCACTGCGGTAGTAGTGGCGTTCGCCGGCGAGCAGCTCCCAGCGGCGACGCACCGGGAAGATGTCGTCCTGCCAGCTGATTGCCGCTTCCACTCGCAGGGTCAGCTGGCCGGCGTCATCGAGGTACTTAAGCGCATCCAGGCGGTTCTCGCAGACGTGCAGGTACTTGGCCGCGGTGACGCCGCGAGAACTCTGGAAGTGCACGCCTTCGCGGTAGGACTGGCGCAGCACCTTGGCCGGGGTCGGCGGCATGGCAGCGTGGATCAGCGCGTAACCGCCGTCGATCAACAGGCCGTTGGGCTCGCCGGTCAGCTCGTCGCGCTCCAGGTAGCCATTGCGCGGATCGGGCGTATTGGCGTCGATGCCGGCCAGTTCCAGCGCGCGGGAGTTGACCATCATGGTGCCCCACATGCGGTCGAGCAGCGCCACGGGGCGATCCGGCATCACCGAGTCGAGCCACTCGCGGCCCGGCTTCAGCCCGGCTTCGCGGAAGGTGTAGCGCACCCAGTACTGGCCGTAGACCCAGCCATCGCCCGGGTGGCTGTCGGCATAGTCTCGAATGGCCTTGGCAAGCTGCTCCGGAGTCGGGTCCTCGATGCCGACATCGAGGTCGTCGGCATAGCGCGGATTCAGCGCCAGGTCCGGGTGAGTGTGCATGTCGTGCAGGCCAGGCATGCAGAAGGCGCCTTCGAGATCATGCACCAGGGTGTCCGGGCCGATCAGGTGCTCCATCTCTTCGCGAAGGCCGACTGCCAGCAACCGACCATCCCGGATGGCAACGGCCTCGGCCCAGGGTTGGGCGGGATCGAGGGTGTAGAAGCGGCCGTTGTGCAGCAGCAGTTCGGCAAAGCGGCCGGTTGGGGAATTGGAGGAGCGGAAGCGGTCCGGAGCGGTCATGGGAAGCCCTTGTTGTTCTTGTCCGTGGGGGCAGTATAGGGCTCGACTTTCAACCATTGACTAGCACAAGATGACAACTCGCTAGCACTAAACAACAGGTTGACCGCGCGAATGCCCACCGCTTCCTTCGATATCGATTACGCCGCGCGTCAGCTTTTCCGCCATTTCATCGACGAATGGCGCGCTCGCCCCGCCCTGCCACCCGTGGCTCCCCTGCTCGGTGGCCTCGGCTTGCCGCCGAGCGGAGAAGCGGCAGCCACCATGATGAACTTCGCCCGCTACTATCGCCTGCTGCAGCAGGCCGCCGGACTGCTCGGCCCGAGCGACTTCTTCCTGCGCCTGGGCCAGCGCTACAACCTCTATGACCTGGGAGTGATCGGCTACGCGCTGATCAGCGCGGCCAACCTGCGGCGCTCCTGGGACATCTCCCTCGGCCAGCCGTCGAGCCTGATGCCTCACCCGATCCACACCCACCGAGAGGAGGTCGACGAGCACATTCGACTGACGCTGCAATTGCCGCCTTTCAGTGAGGTGGAGCGCACCGCCCTCTGCGAGGAATGGCTGAGCAGCACCTGGCGCTGGTTGTGCCAGCGCCTGCCGGACCTGGAGAACTGCGCCAGCATGCAGTTGCACCTGCCCTACCCGCCGCCGGCGCATGCCGCGCTGTACGGCGAGATTTTCCCCGGCCTCTGTCATTTCAATGCCGAGCGGGCCGAATTGTGGATGCCACGGGAATTCCACGATCGCCCCTTCTCGACCGCCAACCCTTCCGTGACGCGGCTGTGCCAAGCCCAGGGCGCGGCGACCCTGGCCAGTTTCGAACGTGGTCAGGCGCTACCGGATGACGTGCGCTATTACCTGCTGCAGAACGCGCGTATCCCACTACCGGATCTGGAACAGACCGCCGCCTGGTTGCGCCTGCCGCCACATACGCTGCAACGCCGGCTGCGGGAGCACGGGCTGACCTTCAAGGGCATAGTGCTGGAGGTGCGGATGGCGCTGGCCCAGCGTTATCTGCTGGCCAGCCGGATGGCGCTGCAGGAGATTGCCTTCCTCCTCGGCTACGAACACGTCACCAGCTTCCACCGGGCATTCCAGCGGTTTACCGGGACGACACCGGAGCGATTCCGCGCAGCGGGCGGGATCTCAGCTGAATAGGCAAGCGCGGGCAGAGTCCACTCCTACGCCAGGGTTGGCCCTTGTGTAGGAGCGCACTCCGTCCGCGACAGGCTCGCCGTTGCGCTTAAGCTTCCTTCTCGCAGTTGATCATCCACGGCACGCCGAAGCGGTCCTCCACTGCGCCGAACAATTCGGCCCAGAAGGTCTGCTCCAGCGGCATGGTGACCTTGCCGCCCTTGCCCAGCGCCTCGAACAGGCGCCGGGCCTCGGCCTTGCTGTCGACGTTCAGGGTGATCGACACACCCTTCACTCCTTCGTACTGGCCGCATTGGGGCGAGGCGTCCGATCCCATCAGCACATGGCCATCCACTTCCAGGCGGACGTGGATGACGCGGTTCTTCAAGGCCTCGGGCATGTCCTCGCAACCCGGCGCATCGGAGAAGCGCATCAGCGCCGGCAGCTCTGCGCGCAGTACCTCGGCGTAATAACGGAAGGCTTCCTCGCAGCTTCCATCGAAGACCAGATAGGCATTCATCAACATGGCGGTATCCTCCAGATTCAGGATTTGCTGGCGATTTCGGCGCGCAGACGCTCTTCCTGCTCACGCAATTCAGGGGTGAATTCGGCACCGAAGTCCTCGGCCTCGAAGATCTGCCGGATTTCGATCTCGGACTCACCATCGAAGGGATTGGGCGAGCGCTTGACCCAGTCGATGCACTCCTGCAACGACGCGGTCTGCATGATCCAGAAGCCGGCGATAAGCTCCTTGGTTTCGGCGAACGGGCCGTCGATCACCTGCCGCGAAGCGCCATCGAAGCGTACCCGCGCGCCCTTGGCGCTGGGGTGCAGCCCTTCGCCCGCCAGCATCACCCCGGCCTTGACCAGTTCTTCGTTGAACGCCCCCATGGCGGCGAGCAGTTCTTCCTTGGGCATCACACCCGCCTCGGAGTCGGCGGTGGCTTTGACGATCACCATGAAACGCATGGGTTTTCTCCTCTTGTCATTCTCTTGTAATTGCCAGCGTGGCGGCCGGTTTCATCCGGTTCCTGACGAATAGTCGAAGGGCAGGACGGCGAATCGACAGCCCACGCAAAAATATTCTCAGGGGTACTGCGAGGGCTTTGAGCATAGGTCGCGCCAAGGACCGCAGCCGCAGAAATGGGAAAATTCGCTATGGACGCCCAGGGCCAACGCCATTAGAACGTGCCGTTCGGAAAACTCCGGGCGCCCCCATGCAGGTCCAGCTCATTCCCGTCATCGAACTGTTCTACCTGGTCGACTCCGTGCCGGTGCCGACCGAGGGGCCGTACTGGGAGCACGTGGAAAGCTGGCGGGCCTTCCATGAGCGCAATCTGAGGGCCAGCGGCTTCGATCCGAGCCTCAGGCCCTACCGGCCGGGAAGCGCATTCCACCGTATCGCCGAGCTGAGCGATGCTGACATTTCGCGCCTGATACGGCTGCACTGTGAAGAGGGGCTGGCGGGCTCGGGGAACTGGAAACAGATCCAGCCCTTGCCCGGCGGCTATGTATTGCGGATCGGCAGTCTCGATGTGCTGTTCCCGCAGTGCTGCAGCGACCTGGGCGACCTGCACAGCTGGAAGCGCATCGCCGCTGGCAAGGGTGCCTACCTGTACAGCGGCCACCCTTCGCCCGACATCAGTCGCCGCAACCAGTCCGCCCATTTCGACTTCAACGGGCCGGGCGAGGGCTTTGCCCCGCCCCCGCCGCTGCATTCGGTCACGGTACCATTGAGCGAACTGATGCGCGCCGTGCATGCCGCCGATCGGGAACTACGGATTTTCGCGGCGCGATTGGCATTGGTGAACGCCGAGCAGGCGCTGCACGTACCGGACATCGAAACCCTGCTCATCCACGGACGCTAGCCTTCCGGGCTGGACAGTCTTCTCCGCGCTTCTTAGATTCAGACCTTTTCGCAAGATACGGAGCATTGCCCCATGAGCCTGGAATCGGTTCGCGCCTTCTTCGCCGAAAAGGCCCCCGACATCCCCATCATCGAGCTGGAAACCAGCACCGCCACCGTCGCCCTGGCCGCCGAGGCCCACGGCGTCGAGCCGGGCCGCATTGCCAAGACGCTGTCCCTGCGCATCGGCGAGCGCACCGTGCTGGTCGTGGCGCGTGGCGACGCGCGGCTGGACAACCGCAAGCTCAAGGAAGCCTTTGGCGGCAAGGCGAAGATGCTCGGTGCCGAGGAAGTCGTGGAGTTGACCGGCCACCCCGTGGGCGGGGTCTGCCCGTTCGGCCTGGCGACGCCGTTGCCGGTGTATTGCGATGTGTCGTTGCAGGCGTTCGACGAGGTGCTGCCGGCCGCTGGCGCGGTGCACAGCGCCGTGCGGATCGGGCCGCAGCGCATGGCGGAGCTGGTGGCGGCGGACTGGATCGACGTCTGCCAGGAGCGGGTTGATCAACCAGTTTAGGTTTGCCGACCATCGCGGACGAAGTCCGCTGCTACACCCGATGGAAACTTCCGTTAGCAGCGGACTCCATCCGCGATGGGCGTCAGGCCGCTCCAATCCGCCAAGGTATATCCCTGCTCCGCCACTGTTGCCACAGCAACACTCGCCCAACACTTTGCTGTTCGCCCAGCGTCTCAACTGTTTACCAAAAACTACAAACTATTGATTTAAAAGACTTTTAAATTACGGCACAGCTTGTGCAATGACCTGAACAGACAGGCCCGAACACCGGGCCGATTCATCTGCCCCGAGGTCGCTGTACTGCCATGTCCCAACTCCCCGAATCCGCCCACTACGACATCCGTGAGCCGAACGCCCAGGTAATCACCTCCGATGCCGAGGCCATCGACGTCGCCCACAAGGTCGCCGCCTTCCTGCTCGAAGGCGCCGCCGAGCGCGACCGCAACCGCGAAGTCCCCCCGGAAGTGGTCGAGGTCTACTCCAACAGCGGCCTGTGGGGCATCACCGTGCCGCGCGCCTTTGGCGGCGCCGAGGTGTCCTACGCCACGCTGGCGGAAGTCATCGCCATCATCTCCGCCGCCGACCCGTCGCTGGGACAGATTCCACAGAACCACTACTGCCTGCTGGAAGACATCCGCCTGCAGGGCAGCGACGAACAGAAGCGCTTCTTCTTCGACCTCGCGCTCAAGGGCAACCGCTTCGCCAACGCGCTGTCGGAAACCGGCGGCAAGACCGTGCAGGACATCCAGACCCGCCTGCGCCGTGACGGCGATCATGTCGTGCTCGACGGCCGCAAGGGCTACTGCACCGGTTCGCTCTACGCCCATTGGCTCGGCGTGCTGGGCCTGGACGAACAGGGCAACGCCCAGCTGGCCTTCGTCCCGCGCGGCACGCCGGGACTGGTGATCGTCGACGACTGGGCCAGCATCGGCCAGCGCACCACCTCCAGCGGCACCGTGCTGGTGGACGGCCTGCGGGTGCCGGCGTTCAACGTCTTCCCTACCCACCGCTCCTACGACGTGCCGACCCTGGCCGGCCCGTTCGCGCAGATCACCACCGCCGCCATCGACGCCGGCATTGCCCGCGCTGCGCTGCGCGACACCATCGCCTTCGTCCGCGAACAGGCGCGCCCGTGGATCGACGCCGGCGTGGAGAAGGCCAGCGAAGACCCGCTGACCATCATCCAGGTCGGTGAACTGGGCATCCGCATCGAAGCCGCCGATGCCCTGCTGGAACGCGCCGGCAGGGTGATGGACGCCGCTCGCCCGGCGCCGGACGAAGACAGCGTGGCCCGCGCCTCGGTTGCCGTGGCCAAGGCCAAGGTGCTGACCACCGAAGTCGCCATCGATGCCGCCAACAAGCTGTTCGAGCTGGGCGGCACCCGCTCCACCCTCGCCCGCCACGCCCTCGACCGCCACTGGCGCAACGCCCGCGTGCACACCCTGCACGACCCGGTGCGCTGGAAGTACCACCTGGTCGGCAACTGGCTGCTCAACGACAAGCGTCCGCCGCGCCACGACTGGAACTGAGGCCATCGCCATGAGCAAGCAGATTCGCCTCAACGCCTTCGCCATGAACTGCGTCGGCCACCTCTCGCCCGGCCTCTGGCGCCACCCGCGCGACCAGCAGGCCGCGCGCTACACCGACATCCACTACTGGATCGAACTGGCGAAAACCCTCGAACGCGGCAGGATCGACGGCCATGGCCGCGGCCACCGAGCACCTGGGCTTCGGCATCACCGCCTCGGTGTCGTTCGAGCACCCGTTACCGTTCGCCCGGCGCATGTCCACGCTGGATCATCTGACCCGTGGCCGAGCCGGCTGGAACATCGTCACCTCCTACCTCAACAGCGGCGCGCGCAACCTGGGGCTGAAGCAGCAGCTCAACCACCAGCAGCGCTACGCCCTGGCCGCCGAGTACCTGGAGGTCTGCTACAAGCTCTGGGAAGCCAGCTGGGACGATGACGCCGTGGTCGCCGACCGCAAGAGCGGCGTCTACGCCGACCCGCGCAAGGTCCACCCCATCGAGCACAAGGGCGAACACTTCGAGGTGCCCGGCTTCCACCTCAGCCAGCCATCGCCGCAGCGCACGCCGGTGCTGTACCAGGCCGGCGCCTCCAGCCGCGGCAAGGCCTTCGCCGCCGGCAATGCCGAGTGCGTGTTCGTCGCCGCGCCGACGAAGAACATCCTCCGCGACCAGGTGGCCGATCTGCGACGCCTCGCCGTGGAAGCCGGTCGCCAGCCCGACGACGTGCTGGTCCTGAACCAGCTCACCGTGATCGTCGCGCCGACCGACGCCGAGGCACTGGCCAAGCTGGAAGACTATCGCCAGTACAGCGACCGCGAAGGCGCCCTGGCGCTGGTCTCCGGCTGGACCGGCATCGACTTCGGCCAGTACGCGCCGGACCAGGTGTTGCGCCACGTACAGAGCGACGCCATCCAGTCCGCGGTGGACGCCTTCAGCGCTGCCGACCCGCAGCGCCAGTGGACCGCCGCCGAGATCGCCGACTACTGCGCACTGGGCGGTGACGGCCCGCTGCTGGTGGGTTCGCCGCAGACCGTGGCAGACCAGCTGCAGGCCTGGGTCGAGGAAACCGACGTGGACGGCTTCAACCTCTCCAGCCTGGTGGCGCCGGAAACCTTCGTCGACATCGTCGACCTGCTTGTTCCGGAACTGCAGGCGCGCGGCCTGTTCAAGCGCGAGTACGAACAGGGCACGCTACGCAACAAGCTGTTCGGCCAGGGCGACCGCCTGGGCGCTTCGCACCGCGCCGCCAAGCTGCGCAGGGGCCGCGAATGATGGACGGCTGGTTCCGCAACCTCGACTGGCACGACCTCGCCCAGGCCTGCCTGGACACCCTGGCCATGCTCGGCGGCGCGCTGGCCTTCACCGTGCTGCTGGGCCTGCCGCTGGGCGTGTTGCTGTACCTCACCGGCAAGCGCCAGCTGCACGAGAAACCCGGCCTGTACCGCGCCCTGTCGGTGGTGGTGAACATGCTGCGTTCGCTGCCGTTCATCATCCTGCTGATCGTGCTGATCCCGGTCACCACGCTGGTCACCGGCACCTCGCTGGGCGTGCCCGGCGCCATCCCGCCACTGGTGGTGGGCTGCACGCCGTTCTTCGCGCGGCTGGTGGAAACCGCCCTGCGCGAAGTCGACCGCGGCCTGGTGGAAGCCACCCAGGCGATGGGCGCCAGCACCTGGCAGATCATCTGGCACACGCTGCTGCCGGAAGCCCGCACCGGGCTGATCGCTGCCGTCACCGTGACTGCCATCGTGCTGGTGGACTACACCGCGATGTCCGGCGTGATCGGCGGCGGCGGCCTCGGCGACCTGGCGATCCGCTTCGGTTACCAGCGCTTCCAGACCGACGTGATGATCATCACCGTCGCCCTGCTGATCCTGCTGGTGCAGGCCCTGCAGATGAGCGGCGACCGACTGGTGGCGCGCTACACCCGGCGCTGAAATCCCCGCCCACTCCCTCTCCGGGAGCGGCACCCAGAACACCCGCCGGCAGCCGGGCTCCGCTGCCCTCAAGGCCCCACGTCCACACCACGACGGCCCACCCACTATTGCCAAGGAGCAACACCCATGAAAAAGGCCATCGCCATTCTGGCGGCCGTCGTCGCCTTCTCCGCCCACGCAGGGGAAAAACTCGTTGTCGGCGCCACCCCGGTGCCGCACGCGGAAATCCTCGAGTTCGTCAAACCGGAACTGGCCAAGGAAGGCGTCGACCTGGACATCAAGGTCTTCACCGACTTCATCCAGCCCAACCTGCAACTCGCGCAGAAGAACCTCGACGCCAACTACTACCAGTACCGCCCGTTCCTCGATGACTTCAACAAGACCCGCCACACCGACCTGGTGCCGGTGGTGGGCATCCACATCGAGCCGTTCGGCGCCTACTCCACCAAGTACAAGTCCCTCGCCGAACTGCCCGACGGCGCCAGCGTGGCCATCCCCAACGACCCGGTGAACACCGGCCGCGCCCTGGTACTGCTGGCCGAGAGTGGCCTGATCAAGCTCAAGGACCCGAGCAATCCGCAATCCACCGAGCGCGACATTACCGACAACCCCAAACACCTGAAGATCCGTGAACTGGAAGGTGCCCTGCTCGCCCGCGCCGTGAAACAGGTGGACCTGGCCTTCATCTTCGCCAACTACGCCCTGGAAGCAGGCATCGACACCAAGAGCGCGCTGATCGTGGAGAAAGGCAAGGACCTCTACGCCGAGTTCCTGGTGGCGCGTCCGGACAACATCCAGGACCTAGGCATCCAGAAGCTGGCCAAGGTGCTGAATTCGCCGGAGGTCCGCCAGTTCATCCTGACCCGCTACAAGGGCGAGATTGCGCCGGCGTTCTGATCGAGCTCCGGAAACGGTCTGCTGCGCGTCGGCCATGCCGCGCTGGGCAGGGACTCGCAATGCTCATTCACTGGAGTGAACAGTACTTCCGAGTCCCTGCCCGCCTTGCCTGGCTCTAGCTCGCCAGACCTCGATACCACCGGCAGCAACAAAAGCAAAAAAGAAGGCAACGCATGACCAACGAATCCGCACCCAAGGACCTTCGTGACCAGGCGCCCCGGCTACTCCCGGCGCGCCGTATCAGCAACGACGCCCAGGCCATCGAAGCCGCCCACGAAGTGGCCCGCCTGGCGAAACCCGGAGCCGCCGCCCGCGACCGCGAGCGCGCGCTGCCCTGGCGCGAACTGGAACACTTCACCGCCCTCGGCCTGGGCGGCATCAGCATTCCCCGCGAGTACGGCGGCGCGCAGGTTTCCTACGCCACCGTGGCCGAAGTCTTCCGCGTGATCTGTGCCGCCGACCCGGCTCTGGGGCAGATCCCGCAGAACCAGTTCGGCCTGCTCAACGTCATCGACAACGTCGCCAGCGAGGCACAGAAGCGCGTGCTGTTCGGCGGCGTACTCAACGGCCGGCGCATCGGCAATGCCGGCCCCGAGCGTAATACCAGGAACACCCTCGAACTCAAGGCACGACTGGTGCGCGACGGCGAGCAGTTCCGCGTCAGTGGCGAGAAGTTCTATTCAACCGGCGCGCTGTTCGCCCATTGGGTCGCGGTGAAAGCCATCGACGAAGACGGCCGCGCGGTCATGGGCTTCGTCGAACGTGGCGTGGATGGCCTGCGCATCGTCGACGACTGGTCCGGCTTCGGCCAGCGCACCACCGCCAGCGGCACCGTGCTGCTGGATAACGCACCCGTCGCCGACTCGCTGGTGATCCACAACGGTCGCCTGGCCGACATCCCGAACATCCAGGGCGCCGTCTCGCAACTGATCCAGGCCGCCATTGATGCCGGCATCGCGGCGAACGCCCTGGAAGACGCCATCGACTTCATCCGCACGCGCACCCGCCCCTTTATCGACGCCAACGTCGAGCAGGTCAGCGAAGAGCCTTTCACCCTCTTCGAGATCGGCCGCCTGCAGGTCGAACTGCACGCCGCCGAGGCGCTGCTGGAACGCGCCGGCCATGTGCTCGACGAAGTCAGCGCACGCCCCGTCGACGACGAGTCCGCCGCCCGCGCGTCCATCGCCGTGGCCGAGGCCAAGGTGCTGACCACCGAGATCAGCCTGGCCGCCAGCGAGAAGCTCTTCGAACTGGCCGGCAGCCGCGCCACCCTCGCCGAGTTCAACCTCGACCGCCACTGGCGCAACGCCCGCGTGCACACCCTGCACGACCCGGTGCGCTGGAAGGTCCAGGCGGTTGGCGCCTACCACCTCAACGGCGCCCGCCCGGCGCGACATTCCTGGATCTGAGGAGCGCCGATGAACAGTCTCGTACAGCCAAATCCCGTCCACATCATCCGCAGCGACGACGAAGCCCTCGACGTCGCCCGCGCCTTGGCCGCCGACTTCCGCGCAGGCGCCATCGCCCGCGACCGCGAGCGGCGCCTGCCGTGGGACGAACTAGAACGCTTCAGCCGCTCCGGCCTGTGGGGCATCACCGTGCCGCGCGAGTATGGCGGCGCGGGCGTCTCCCGCGTCACCGTGGCGCGGGTGATCGCCATCATCTCCGCCGCCGACGGCTCACTGGGGTAGATTCCGCAGAACCATTTCTATGCCATCGAACTGCTGCGGGTGAATGGCAACGACGAGCAGAAAGCCCGCCTGTTCGCCGAGGTGCTGGCCGGCGTGCGCTTCGGCAATGCGCTGGCGGAGATCGGCACCCGTACCGCCCATGATCGCACCACGCGCCTCAAGCGCGAGGGCGGCCGCCTGCGCATTCACGGCCGCAAGTTCTACTGCACCGGCGCGCTGTATGCGCAGCGCATTCCGACGCTGGTGATCGATGACGATGGCCTGCAGCAATTCGCCTTCATCCCGCGCGACACCCCGGGCGTCGAGATCATCGACGACTGGTCCGGCTTCGGCCAGCGCACCACCGGCAGCGGCAGCGTGGTGTTCGATGGCGCGCAGGTCGGCGAGGACGACATCGTCTCGTTCCAGGCTGCTTTCGAGCGCCCGACCACCGTTGGCCCTTACGCACAGATTCTGCACGCGGCCATCGATGTCGGCATCGCTCGGGGCGCTTATGAAGACACGCTGACCTTCCTGCGCGAGAAGGCACGGCCGTGGATCGATTCGGGGGTGGACAAGGCCAGCGATGATCCGCTGGCGATCAACGAGGTGGGCCGCCTGGCGATCCGCCTGCATGCCGCCGAAGCGCTGCTGGACCGCTCCGGCCGAGTGCTCGACGCAGCCACCGCCGAGCCGACTGCCGAAAGCGTTGCCGCCGCGTCCATCGCCGTGGCCGAGGCGCGCGCCATTACCACCGAAGTCTCGCTGCTCGCCGGCAGCAAGCTGATCGAACTGGGCGGCAGCCGCGCCAGCCTCGCCGAACTGGGCCTGGATCGCCACTGGCGCAACGCACGCGTGCACACCCTGCACGACCCGGCGCGCTGGAAGTATTTCGCGGTGGGCAACTACTACCTCAACGGCAAGCTCCCGCCGCGCCGGGGAACCCTATGAGCCAGAAACAGATTCTCCTCAACGCCTTCAGCATGAATTGCGTCGGCCATATCAACCACGGCCTGTGGACCCACCCGCGCGACCGCTCGACGGACTTCAACAGGCTCAGCCACTGGACCGAGCTCGCCCGCCTGCTGGAGAAAGGCCTGTTCGACGGCCTGTTCCTGGCCGATATCCTCGGCGTCTACGACGTCTACCAGAACGGCATCGAGCTCACCGCGAAGGAGGCCATCCAGCTGCCGGTGAACGACCCGCTGATGCTGGTCTCGGCCATGGCCGGCGTTACGCAAAATCTGGGCTTCGGCGTCACCGCCAACCTCACCTACGAGGCACCCTACCCGTTCGCCCGGCGCCTCTCCACCCTCGACCATCTGAGCGATGGCCGGGTCGGCTGGAATATCGTCACCGGTTACCTGGAAAGCACCGCCCGCGCCATGGGCCAGGACCGGCAGATCGACCACGACCGCCGCTACGACCGCGCCGACGAATACCTGGAGGTGCTCTACAAGCTCTGGGAAGGCAGCTGGGAAGACGACGCGGTAATCGCCGACCGCCAGCGCCGCCTCTACGCGCAGCCGGGCAAGGTGCACAAGGTCCGCCACCACGGCGAGTTCTTCGACGTCGAGGGCTACCACCTCAGCCAGCCATCGCCGCAGCGCACGCCACTCTTGTTCCAGGCCGGCGCGTCCAATCGCGGGCTCGCCTTCGCAGCACGCCACGCCGAGTGCGTGTTCGTCTCGGCACAGAGCCGTGAAGCCACCCGCGTGCTGGTGGACCGCATCCGCCAGGCGGCAGTGGACGCGGGGCGTCGGCCGGACGACATCAAGGTGTTCATGGGCATCAACGTCATCGTCGCACCGACCGAGGCCGAGGCGCGCGACAAGCTCGCCGAGTACCGCCGCTTCGCCAGCGCCGAGGCCGGGCTTGCGCACTTCGCCAGCACCACCGGCATAGACTTCTCGCGCTACGCGCTGGACGAGCCGATCCGCTACGAAAAGACCAATGCCATCGAGTCCGCCACCAAGGCCCTGACCGTGGCCCGTACCGACGCCACCGTGCGCCAGTTGCTGGAACAGTTCACCCTCGGCGGCCGCTACACCACGCTGGTGGGCGACCCGGTGCAGGTAGCGGACGAGCTGCTGGGCTGGATCAACGAGGCGGGCCTGGACGGCTTCAACCTCACCCGCACCGTGGAGCCGGAAAGCTACGCCGACTTCATTGAGCTGGTGGTGCCCGAATTGCAGAACCGCGGCGCCTACAAGACCGCCTACGAGGCCGGCACCCTGCGGGAAAAACTCTTCGGCGCCGGCCGCGCCCGACTGCCCGCGCGGCACGTCGGCGCGAGCTATCGCCAGGCAACCGCCACTGGAGCGACTCCAGCCTTCTCTCTTTAAAAGGCCGTCAGGCTCTAAACCCCATAAGGATTCGTTGCCATGCATGCACGCTTCAAGCTCACCCTCGGCCTCTCGCTGAGCCTCCTCGCCGCCGGCCTCGCCCAGGCCGCCGATACCCTGCGCCTGGGCACCACCGCCGCCTTCGCCCCTCCGCTGGAGGTGGCGGTGAAGGAAGCCGCCGCACAAGGCCTGAAGGTCGAGCTGGTGGAATTCACCGACTGGAATGCGCCGAACATCACCCTCGACCACGGCGACATCGATGCCAACTACTTCCAGCACACGCCCTTCCTGGAAAACGCCAACCGCGAAGGCGGGCTGCACCTGAAGGCCTTCGCACCGGGGATCATCAACAACGTCGGCCTGTATTCGACCAAATACAAGGCCATCGCCGACCTGCCCGAGGGCGCCAAGGTCGCCATCGCCAACGACCCCATCAATGGCGGCCGCGGCCTGCAGCTGCTGCAGAAGGCCGGGCTGCTCAAGCTCAAGGATGGAGTGGGCTACAAGGCGACGCTGGACGACATCGTCGCCAACCCCAGGCACATTCAGATCATCGAACTGGAAGCCGTGCAGCTGGTGCGCGCGCTGGATGACGTCGACCTGGCCCAGGGCTACCCGCACTATATCCGCCTGGCCGGCACCATCGATCCGAACAGCGCGCTGCTGTTCGACGGTATCGAGAACAAGGAGTACGTCATCCAGTTCGTCACCCGCGATGACTACAAGGACCCGGACGGCAAGCTGAAGAAATTCGTCGACCTCTACCAGCATTCACCGCAGGTGCGCGCCGCGCTGGACAAGGCCCATGGCTCGCTCTACCAACCCGGCTGGCAGTGAGAGCGCCGACGTTCATCGGTAAGGGTAAATGTCTTCTTCTGCGAAGCCGAGGCGGAGCTTTTTCCCTATCCCCAGCCCTCTCCCTGAAGGGAGAGGGCAACCAGCCTTCTCCGAACTCCAGAACAGGCCCCCACCATGGTCAGCTTCAACCGTAACCTCGAACTCGCCACCCAGCACATCGCCCTGCGCGGCCTGGGCAAGACCTACGCCGGCCACCACGGCCCGGTGGAGGCACTGAGCGATATCGAACTCTCCGTCCGCCGTGGCGAAGTGTTCGGCATCATCGGCCGCAGCGGCGCCGGCAAGAGCTCGCTGATCCGCACCCTCAACCGCCTGGAGCAACCCAGCGTCGGCCAGGTGCTGATCGACGGCGAGGACATCGGCGCCTTCGACGCCCAGCAACTGGTCGGCCTGCGCCGCCGCGTCGGCATGATCTTCCAGCACTTCAACCTGATGTCGGCCAAGACGGTCGCGCAGAACATCGCCCTGCCCCTGCGCGTGGCCGGCGTGCCCAAGGCGCGCATCGCCGAGCGGGTGGACGAACTGTTACAGCTCGTAGGGCTGCAGGACAAGCGCCACGCCTACCCGGCGCAACTCTCTGGCGGGCAGAAGCAGCGCGTCGGCATTGCCCGCGCGCTGGTGCACCAGCCGGAAATCCTGCTCTGCGACGAGGCCACTTCGGCGCTGGACCCGGAGAGCACCCAGGCCATCCTCGCCCTGCTGCGCGACATCAACCGCCGCCTCGGCCTGACCATCGTGCTGATCACCCACGAGATGGCGGTGATCCGGGAAATCTGCGACCGCGTGGTGGTGCTCGAACGGGGCCGCATCGTTGAGCAAGGCGACGTCTGGGAGGTCTTCGGCAACCCGCAGCACGAAGTCAGCCGCACCCTGCTCGGCTCGCTGCAGCAGCACCTGCCGCCGGACCTGCTGGCGCGGCTGGAAAATCCGTCGGACGACGAGGTCATCCTCGACCTGCACTACACCGGTGTACGCGAGCAGGAGCCCGACCTGCTGGCCATTGCCCAGGCACTGGGCAGCCGCATCAGTCTGCTGCACGGCGGCATCGAACGTATCCAGGGCCGCGCCCTTGGTCGCCTGCTGCTGAGCGTCGCCGCGCCCGCAACCAGCGCTGCGCAACTGCTCGAACGCGCCCGCGATGTTGCCGATCGCCTGGAGGTGCTCACCCATGCCTGACCGCCTGCTGCAAGGCCTGCTCGACACCCTGCTGATGATCGGCGCATCCTCGGCCATCGTCCTGCTGGTGGGCATTCCGCTGGCCCTGGTGCTGGTCACCACCGGCCCCGGTGGGATCTTCCAGGCGCGCCTGGTCAACCAGAGCCTGGGCAGCGTGGTCAATGTGCTGCGCTCGATCCCGTTCCTGATCCTGATGGTCGCGCTGATCCCCTTCACCCGTCTGATCGTCAGCACCAGCTACGGCGTCTGGGCCGCGGTCGTGCCGCTGACCATCGCCGCCACGCCGTTCTTTGCGCGTATCGCCGAAGTCAGCCTGCGCGAGGTCGACCACGGCTTGATCGAGGCCGCGCAGGCGATGGGCTGCCAACCCCGGCACATCATCTGGAACGTGCTGCTGCCCGAGGCACGGCCAGGCATCGTCGCCGGCTTCACCATCACCCTGGTGACCATGATCAACTCCTCGGCCATGGCGGGCGCCATCGGTGCTGGCGGCCTCGGCGACCTGGCCTACCGCTACGGCTACCAGCGCTTCGATACACAGGTGATGCTCACCGTGATCATCCTGCTGGTGGCGTTGGTGACCCTGATCCAGTTCGGCGGCGACCGCCTGGCGCGCTGGCTGAACAAGCGGCTGTGACGTTCGTCGGCTGAATCCGCCACGGCCCCGCTCCGACGCGGGTTGCGTCTAACCTGACAACACACCCGCCCCTCCGTGCCCCGGCACAGCTCGTGGATGCGTGGCGTCCCTGTGCTCACTGCGGAGGCGTTCGTCATGGCCAACCCCCTTTCCACCCTGGGTATCGTGCATACCGCCATCAGCCTGGTGCCCCTGGTCGCGGGCATCTGGGCGTTCTATCAGGCGGGGCGCATCGACCCGCGCAGCCGCGTCGGCCAGTGCTACGTCTACGGCATGATCCTCGGCGTGCTGACCGCTTTCGGCCTGTCCAGCACCGGCGGTTTCAATGCCGGGCACGCCATCGGCATCCTCTGCCTGGTCGCCATCACGGTCGGCAGCTACGCGCAACGGATCGGCGCGCTGGGCGGGCTCGGCGAGTACCTGGCAACCGGGGCGATGAGCTTCAGCTTCTTCCTGATGATGATCCCGACGCTCAACGAATCGCTGTCGCGCCTGCCGCCGTCGAACCCCATCGGCCAGGGTCCGGATTCGCCACCGGTGCAAACAGCGGTGACTATCGCGCTGCTGGTCTTCGTCGTCGGTGTGCTCTACCAGTTCTACCGCATCCATCGTCGGCGGATGCCGCCGGCACGCCCGGCACACTGAGGGTCTATGCTGGCGGTTGTCCTTATCGGAGCTCCGCCATGACCGTCCGCCGCATCGTCGCCAACCTCGCCGCCGGCCAGCCTGCCGAAGTCGCGCGTTTCTATCGCGAACTGTTCGACCTAGAGATCGTGATGGACCACGGCTGGCTGATCACGCTCGCCAGCGGCGAAAGCGCACTCGCGCAGTTGAGCCTGGCCAGCGAAGGGGGCTCCGGCGCGCCGGTGCCAGGCCTGTCCATCGAGGTGGACAATCTCGATGAGGTGTATCAGCGTGCCCAGGCCGCCGGCCACGAGATTGTCTATGCGTTGACCCTCGAGCCCTGGGGCGTGCGGCGGTTCTTCGTGCGCGATCCCCAGGGGACGCTGGTGAACGCACTCCAGCATGTTCATTAAGAAGTGGGTGTGCGAGCAGGCTCGCTCCTACAACTGCCTGTGCGCTACTCCTGCAGGAGCGAGCTTGCTCGCGAATGGCTTCAGCGATTGAGAAAGCCCAACAGATCCGCGTTCACCTGGTCGGCCATGGTGGTGCACATGCCGTGCGACCCGCCCTTGTACACCTTCAGCTCACCTTTCTGCACCAGCTCGACAGAGCGCTGGCCGGCGGCGCCAATGGGCACGATCTGATCGTCATCGCCGTGGAGGATCAGCGCCGGCACGTCGATCTTCTTCAGGTCCTCGGTGTAATCCACTTCGGAGAACTCACGGACGCACAGGTACAAGCCCAGGTGCCCGCCCATCATGCCCTGCAGCCAGAAGTTGTCGATGACTCCCTGGGAAACCTTCACACCCGGCCGGTTGTAGCCGTAGAAAGGTAGCGCCAGGTCCTTGAAGAACTGCGAGCGGTCTTCCTTCACGCCCTTGCGGATGCCGTCGAACACGTCGATCGGCAAACCACCGGGGTTGGCGGCGGTCTTGAGCATCAGCGGCGGCACCGCACCGATCAGCACGGCGCCGGAAAGCCGCTTGGTGCCATGCCGGCCGATGTAGTGCGCCACCTCGCCGCCACCGGTGGAGTGGCCCACCAATGTGGCGCCCTTGAGGTCAAGTGCCTCGATCACCGCCGCCAGGTCGTCGGCGTAGGTATCCATGTCATTGCCATTGGCCGGCTGACCCGAGCGTCCATGGCCGCGCCGGTCATGGGCGATGACACGGTAGCCCTTCTGCACCAGGAACAGCATCTGCGCGTCCCAGGCGTCAGCATTGAGCGGCCAGCCATGGGAGAACACCACTGGCTGCCCGCTGCCCCAATCCTTGTAGAAGATCTCGGTGCCATCTTTCGCTTTCACGATGCTCATTTGGGTCGTTTCCTTCAGGGAGTAGTTGAAAAGAAACGCCGCAACTTCAGCGACTGCAAACCGCTCTACGGCGGCCTTGAGCATAGTCAGCACAGTGACGGCGGCAGGTTTCGCCGGCAGCTTTCCGACGAGCGACGGCTCAGCCGATGCCCGCCTCGAACAAACCGCCGAGCCAGTCGGAAAACACCCGCAGGCGCCGCGACATCTGCCGGCGCACTGGATACAGCACGCTGACCGGCAACGGTGGCGGCTGCCAGGCGCGCAGTACTTCGAGCAGCTCACCGCTGGCCAGCCCCTCGCGCAAGTGGTAGCGCGGCGCCTGGATCATCCCGAAACCGGCACGGCAGGCGGCGATGTAGGCATCGGCGTTGTTCACCGTGATCCGGCTGGGCAACCGCTGGGTACGCAGTTGGCCGTCGAAGCGGAACTCCAGGTCGAAGATGCGCCCGCTGGAAGCCGACTGATAGTTCACCGCCAAGTGCCCTTCGAGCCGCTGCGGATGCTCGGGCAGCCCGAACTCCTGCGCGTAGGCGCGCCCCACACAGGTGAGTTGCTCGAGCTCGGCGATACGCCGGCCGACCAGGCTGGAATCCGGCAATTCTCCGGCGCGCAGCACGCAGTCCACCCCCTCGCGAACCAGGTCCACCTGGCGGTCGTTCAGGCTCAGCTCCAGCTCGATCTGCGGGTAGCGCCGGCAGAACTCCGGCAGCGCCGGGATCACCACCAGCCGCCCCAGCGAGCTGGGCAGGTCGATGCGCAGCTTGCCGCGCGGGTTGTCGGGGGAGTCGGAGAAGCAGTTCTCCGCTTCCTCCAGATCCTCCAGCAGGCGCACGCAGCGCTCGTAGTAAGCCTGCCCGTCGGCGGTGACACTCACCTGCCGGGTGGTGCGGCGCAGCAGTTGCACGCCCAGGTGCGTCTCCAATTGCTGGATCAGCTGGGTCACGCTGGCGCGCGGCAGCTGGAGGCTGTCCGCCGCCTTGCCGAAGGCCCTGAGTTCGACGATGCGGGTGTAGACCTGCATGGCCTGCAAGCGGTCCATAACACGCTCCGATTATTCATCCATACCGAATAGTTAAACCGTAATCCGCTGGTTTATCCATGCCAGACAAACAACAAGAATGGTCCTGCCCCTTTCCTCACCTGGAGAATCCCACATGAAAACCCGTCGCCTGGGCCCGCAAGGCCCCATCGTCTCCGCCATCGGCCTCGGTTGCATGGGCATGTCCGACTTCTACACCACCGGCAGCGATGAAGCCGAATCCATCGCCACCCTGCACCGCGCGCTGGAACTGGGCGTCACGCTGCTCGACACTGCCGACATCTATGGCCCGCACACCAACGAGGAACTGCTCGGCCGCGCCCTGAAGGGCAAGCGCGAACAGGTCTTCCTTGCCACCAAGTTCGGCATCGTGCGCACCCCGGACCAGCCGCAGGTACGCGGCGCCAACGGCAGCCCGGAGTACATCCGCCAGGCCGTGGAAGGCAGCCTGCAGCGCCTGGGCACCGACCACATCGATCTCTACTACCAGCACCGCGTCGACCCGAAGGTACCCATCGAGGAAACCGTCGGTGCCATGGCCGAGTTGGTGAAGGCCGGCAAGGTGCGCTTCCTCGGCCTCAGCGAAGCCTCGGCAGAAACCCTGGAGCGCGCGCACCGGGTCCACCCGATCACCGCGCTGCAGAGCGAGTACTCATTGTGGACCCGCGACCCGGAGGAGAACGGCGTGCTGGCCGCCTGTGCACGCCTGGGAGTCGGCTTCGTGCCCTACAGCCCGCTGGGCCGGGGCTTCCTCACCGGTGCGTTGAAGAGCCCCGATGACTTCGCCGAGGATGACTATCGCCGCTCCAGCCCACGCTTCACCGGCGAGAATTTCGCGAAGAACCTGCAACTGGTGGACAAGGTCGCCGAGCTGGCCGCCGCTCGGGGCGTGAAACCCTCGCAACTGGCGCTGGCCTGGGTGCTGGCCCAGGGCGAGCACCTCGTGCCCATCCCCGGCACCAAGCAGCGCAAGTACCTGGAGGAGAACGTCGCCGCCGTGAACCTGGCGCTGACCCAGGCTGAACTGCTCGAACTGGACGCGATCTTCCCGGCCGGCGCCGCCGCCGGCGGGCGCTACAGCGAACAGGTGATGGCGCTGATCCAGTAAAAGCTCTGCAGCGGCGCTCCGGTGGACGCTCGCAGCGGTTATGCTGACGGGGTCCACCGGAGGCTCCATGCGATTCGTTCCCGCCGCACTGCTCGTACTATCCTTCCTTCCCCTCGCCGCCCACGCGGATGAGGAATGCCAGGTGACGGCCGTCTTCAGCGGCGACCAGTTGACCTGCCAGCGCGCGGACGGTGGCGACACCACCATCCACCTGCGCGGCGTGACCGCTCCGGAACTGGAGCAGCCCTTCGGCCAACGTTCCCGCGCAGCCCTGGTGCAGCTTGCCCTGGGCAAGAGCGCCACCCTCAAGCACGCCGAACCGCTGGCCGACGGCAGCCTGCGCGCGGCGGTGTGGGTCACTCCGGCGGAGTGCCCGAACTGCGGCCACACCCTGGATATCGGCCGCGCCCAGTTGAGCATCGGCCTCGCACGCTGGCGGCAGAGCGACGCGCAGACGCCCGAGGAAGTCGGCCAGTACCAGTTCGAGGAACACGAAGCCAAGGCGCGCCGAATCAACCTCTGGCGCAAGCCCTGAAGTCAATTGCTGACATAGTGCTGCAGGATGCGCCGATCCTCGCCCTCTTCCACCAGGGTCTTGAGCATCTGCGCATAGCGACGGACGAAACCCTCGTCCTGGGTGCGCTTGCTGAACGCGACCTCCGCCGACTCCGCTGACACCACCACGCCCGTAGGTTCGATGCGCCGCGCCAGGCCCAGTTGCTGAAGCTCGTACTGGCCGCTGTGCTCGTCGGCGATGATGCCGTCGATGCGCCCCTTGTCGACCATATGCCAGAGGTTGCTGCGGTTTGGGTTGAAGAACACCCGCGCGGCGTAGTCCGGATCGGCCATCAGTTGGCGGAAGGGTTCGCCGTAGGACACATCGATCTGTGCGCCGAGACGGAAGTCGCTGCCGGCCAGATCGGACAGCTGCTGCAGGCTGTCGCGCTGGGGCAAACCGCGTCGGACAAAGAGGATGTTGCGCGAGGGCGGCAACAGTGCACCGGAGAACCAGGCATAGACCTCGCGCTCGGGCTTGCGGAAGGCGCCGGGCAACACGTCGAGGCGGCCCAGCTCCAGCTCCTTCAACGCCCGCGCCCAGGGCAGCTTGACCATGCGCACCTGGCAACCCAGGCGCTCCAGCACGGCACGGTTCAGTTCGACGTAGAGACCTCCGATGCGGCCGTCGGGCAACTGCATGCTGAACGGCGGGTCGTCATCCCAGCGCAGTGACTTTTCGCAGGCAGCCAGCGGCACGCTGGCCAGCACCAGGCCCAGCAGGACCAGGCGCTTGAAGCGCACAGGCAGGAGCAACGGCAGGCGAACGGCTCGCGATGGCAATATCTCGACTCACAGCGGGAGAAGACGGACGCCGCAGTGTATTGAACCCCATGCCCGCGTGACCAGCGGTGATCGGGTTCGGACGTTCGTCCCGTTTCTCTCACTGCCAGCCGTAGCGCCGCGCGAACCAGCCCTTCACCGCCTGGGTCAGCGCCATGTAGCCCAGCAGGATGGCCACCAGCCAAGGCCAGTAACCCAGCGGCAACGCCTCCATGCGGAAGGAGTGCGCCAGCGGTCCCATGGGCAGGAAGATCGCCACCGCGACGATCACCAGGGTCATGCCCAGCAGCGGCCAGGCGGCGCGGCTTTGCAGGAAGGGAATGCGCCGGGTGCGGATCATGTGCACCACCAGCAGTTGCGAGATCAGCCCCTCGACGAACCAGCCGGACTGGAACAGCGTCTGGTGCACGGGTGAGCTCGCACCGAACACATGCCAGAGCACGAGGAAGGTGGCGATGTCGAAGATCGAACTGATCGGCCCGAAGAACACCATGAAACGCCCCAGCCCGTCCGGGTTCCATTGCTGCGGTTTGCGCAGCAGCTCGTCGTCGACATGGTCGAAGGGAATGGCAACCTGCGACAGGTCGTAGAGCAGGTTCTGCACCAGCAGCTGCAGCGGCAGCATCGGCAGGAACGGAATGAAGGCACTGGCCACCAGCACGCTGAACACGTTGCCGAAGTTGGAGCTGGCGGTCATGCGGATGTACTTGAGCATGTTGGCGAAGGTGCGGCGACCTTCGATGACGCCCTCCTCCAGGACCATCAGGCTCTTTTCCAGGAGGATCAGGTCGGCGGCTTCCTTGGCGATGTCCACCGCCGAATCCACCGAGATGCCGATGTCCGCCGTGCGCAGCGCCGGAGCGTCGTTGATGCCGTCGCCGAGGAAGCCGACCACATGGCCGCGCTCGCGCAGCACGCGCACCAGGCGCTCCTTGTGACTGGGGGTGAGCTTGGCGAACAGCGTGGTGCGCTCGGCCAGTTCGCCCAGCGCGGTATCGTCCAGTTCGTCCAGCTGCGGGCCGAGCAGCACACCCTCGACCACCAGGCCCACATCACGGCAGACCTTGAGGCTTACCCGCTCGTTGTCGCCGGTCAGCACCTTCACGGCCACGCCGTTCTGTGCCAGCGCGCGCAGCGCCGGGGCGGTGGTTTCCTTGGGCGGATCGAGGAAGGCGATGTAGCCGGCCAGGCACAGCCGGCTCTCGTCCGCCACGCCGTAGGTATCGCGGGTCGGCGGCAACTCGCGAGTGGCGACGGCGACCACCCGCAAGCCTTCCTGGTTGAGCTCGTCGGCCACCGCGCGAATGCTGTCCAGGCGGGCACCGGTCAGCGGCTCGATACCCTCGGCGGTCTCCACCGATTCGCACACCGCCAGCACTTCTTCCAGCGCGCCCTTGCAGATCAGCAGGTGGTTGTCCTCGCGTTCACTGACCACCACCGACATGCGCCGGCGGGCGAAGTCGAAGGGAATCTCGTCGAGCTTGCGGAAGCGGCTGTCCACCTTGAGCGCATGGCGCAGCTCGACGTGTTCGAGCACGGCGACGTCCAGCAGGTTCTTCAGGCCGGTCTGGTAGTGGCTGTTGAGGAAGGCCAGTTGCAGCACGCGGTCCTGCACCTGGCCGAAGGCGTCGGTGTGGCGTTCGAGGACGATGCGGTCCTGGGTCAGGGTACCGGTCTTGTCGGTGCAGAGGATGTCCATCGCGCCGAAGTTCTGGATGGCGTCCAGACGCTTGACGATCACCTTGCGCCTGCTGAGCACCACCGCGCCCTTGGCCAGGGTCGAGGTGACGATCATCGGAAGCATTTCCGGGGTCAGGCCGACGGCGATGGACAGCGCGAACAGCGCGGCCTCCAGCCAGTCACCCTTGGTGAAGCCATTGATCAGCAGGACCACCGGCGCCATCACCAGCATGAAGCGGATCAGCAGCCAACTGACGCGGTTCACCCCGGTCTGGAACGCGGTCGGCGTCGGATCGCTGGCGATCACTCGCTCGGCAAGGGAGCCGAAGTAAGTGCGCGTGCCGGTGCCGATCACCACCGCCAGGGCGGAGCCGCTGACCACCGTGGTGCCCATGAAGCACAGGCTGTCGCGCTCCAGCGGATTGCCCTGGCGGGCATCGCGCAGCTGGGCGAACTTCTCGACCGGCAGGGATTCGCCGGTCAGTGCAGCCTGGCCGACGAAGAGGTCCTTGGCGCTCAGCAGGCGCACGTCCGCCGGCACCATGTCGCCGGCCGACAGCCACAGCACATCGCCGGGCACCAGTTGACGGATCGGCACCTCCACGCGCAGCGCGGGGCCATCGTCCTCGGCGCTGCGGAATACCGTGGCGGTGTTGCTGACCATCGCCTTGAGCTTTTCGGCGGCCCGGTTGGAGCGCTTCTCCTGGATGAAACGCAGCAACGTGGAAATAGCCACCATGCTGCCGATCACCACGGCGGCCTCGACGTCCTCGGTAAGCCAGGAGATGGTCGCCAGCACGGTGAGCAGCAGGTTGAAGGGATTGCAGTAGCAGTACCACAGGTGCATCCAGGCGCCGATCGGCCGGTCCTGGTCGACCTCGTTCAGCCCGTCGCGCTGGCGGCGTTCCTCTGCCTCGGTTTCGCTGAGGCCCTCGCGCCGGCTTTCCAGGCGCTCCAGCACAGAGGCGGACTCCAGCGCTGACCATTCCAGCAGGCTCGCGGTCAGCGCATTGGACGCCTGGCGCCCGACGGCGGCCCCCCGCAGCAGGTCGCGCGCGGCCAGCCGGCGCAATTGACGGGCCGGGAAGCCCTTGTTGATGAATTCGAGCAGGTGGGTCCTGATGAGGTCCAGGCGCATGATGACTCTCCCCTTGTGCGCCACGTCGTCCGGCGGCGGGGGAAGTCTGTGCCGGCTACCTTAAGGGGCCATGAAGGCTGGCGGGGCCAGGGCGGAAGAGTCGGCAGCAACGCTGCCGACTGCACTCAGAAGTCGCGCTTGTAGAAGATATCCAGCGAACTGGCCAGGCCGCTAGCGGCCTCCAGGTAGACCTTTTTGCTCAGCAGGTAGCGCAGCGCGATGGTGTTGGCCGGCTCGAACACGCCCACGCCATAACGCAGGCTGAGACGGTCGGAGAGCTGGCCGCTGGCGACCACGCTGGTGCTGTTGCCGGTGCCCTCGGTGTCCAGCTGGAAGTCCTGGATACCCAGCCTCTGCGCCACCTCGCCGGTCAATGGCGCACTGCCCGCCAGACCGAGCGCCAGGGCCGCCTCGCCCAGCATGTTGCTGTCCTCGCCGCTGGACATCGGCCGGCCCAGCACCAGGTAGGACAGCGCCTGCTGCTGACTCATGGCGGGCTCGGAGAACACCTCGCTGCGCGGCTGCTCGGCATTGCCGGTCAGGCGCAGGCCGGCCACCACGTCGTCGACCTTGCGGATCGCCTCGACGTCGAGGAAAGGCTGGTCGATGGGCCCGGCGAACAGCAGCCGCGCGCGGCGGATGGTCAGCTTCTGACCGTAGGCGCGGTAGCGGCCGTTGTTCAGGCGCAGCTCGCCGCGGGTGTCCATGTTGTCGCCAATGTGCACCTGGCCGGCCAGTTCGGCATTCAGGCCGAAGCCGCTGAAGGTCAGCTTGTCGCTGCCGACCTTGACGTCGATGTCCATGTTCAGCGCCAGGGCGCTCCTGGGTTCCTGCTTCGCGCCGACGATCACGGTGTCGTCGGAGACCTTGACCGTGGACGGCGGCAACTGGCGAATGGTGATGGCGCCGCGCGGCACCTGCACCGAACCGGAAACCGCGAGCTTCTCACCCGCCATCTGCACGCTGAGGTCCGGTTCGACCTCCAGGTTGGCGTAAGGCTCCACGGTGACCGGCAAACGATTGCCGCGCAGCTTCACGTCGACATCCAGGCCATTGGCCCAGGCGATGCGTCCGGACAGGCTGCCGTTGCCGTTCTCTCCCGCCTTCCAGTCGCCACTCAGGTCGACCTGCTCGCCGGCGATCCGCGCGGTGACCTGCAACTGCTCGAAGCGCGTCGGCAGATCGCCGCCGGAGATTTCGCCGTCACTCAGGCGCAGTTCGCCATCCACCCGGGGCGCCAGCAGGCCGCCGGAAATCTGCCCGCTGCCATTGAGATGGCCTTTCAGGGTTTCCACCATGGGCGCGAACGGCCGGGCCAGAGAGATATCCAGGCCATTGAGGCTGAAGGTGCCGTTGACCGGCTTGTTCTTCGGGCGCGGATCGAGCTGGACCTGGGCCTGCAGGCTGCCGAGCTTGTCGCCCTGGAACTGCAGGTTGGTGTCGATGCGCCGTGGCGTCAGGCGACTTTCCAGCTGCAGGCGCTGGTAGGGGAAGTCGACCCATTCCTCCTGCTCCTTGATGCGCAGGGTGCCGTCATTGGCATTGATCAGGATCGAACCGTTCGGCCCGCTGCCAGGCAGGTCGAGCTGCACGTCGCCGTCGAGCTTGCCCTTCCAGGCAAAGTCTTCCGGCAGCCAGCGCGCCAGGCTGTCCAGCGGGAACTCGCGCAGGTGCATGCGCAGGCGCGGGTCGGGCATCAGGCGCTGGTCTTCCATGCACAGGCTGGCCGGGCCGGAGGCCCAGCAATGGGCGCCAAGGTTGATGCGCCCGTCCGCCAGACGCTCCAGGCGCGCCGGCTGCTGCAGGCGCCAGTCCTGTCCGCCGCTCTGTATGTCGCCTTTCGCGAGGCGCCCGCGCCAGTCCTTGCCGTTCCAGTTGCCGTCCAGGCCGAGGTCGAGCACCACCGGTTTGCCTTGCAGGTTCAGGGCAAGCTGCTGGCGCTTGAGATCGCCGCTGCCGTCCAGCTTGAGCACGCCGAAATCCGTATCGCCGCTGCGCAGGCCCTGGGCCGTCAGGTTGACCCGGCCGCGCTGGGCGGCATCCAGGGAGGCGGTCAGGTCCAGCGTGCGCAGGCCCTGGTCGGCGTAGGCGACGCGCTGGCCGTCGAGCTTGAGCTGCCCCTGCGGCGCCTTCAGCGTGCCGGCAAGATCGAGCTGGCCGCTGACCTTGCCGAACAATTGCGGCCACAACTGGCCCAGGCGATTCAGCGCGATATCCAGGCGGCCGGACAACCGCTGGTCCAGCGCAGCCTGCCCGCTGATGCGGTTGTCGCCCAGTTGCAGCGTCAGTCCATCGACCTTCCACGCCTGACCAGCCGCCACGGCATTTGCCTTGAAAATGGCTGGCTGGCCGCGCAGGCGCCCCTGCAGGTCGAGGTTGGCATCAAGGTTCAACGCCTCGCCCTTGAGCGAGCCCTTGCTGCGCAGCGGCCCGCCAAGGCGGCCCGGCATCTCCTCCAGCCAGTAGGCCGGGTCGAGGTCGGACAGGCCGAGGGCCGCATCCCAGGTCACCGCGTCGGCGAAGCCGACCTTCAGGTGTCCTTCGGCCTTGCCCTGCCCCGCCACCAGTTTCAGCGACGGCAGGAAGACTTCCGAGAGGTTGCCCGACACCGGGCTGGCCAGGGTGAAATCGCCGGCAGGCCCCTTGAAGGCGCCATCGAAGTTGCCCAGGTAGGCACCCTCGCTGTAGCTCACTTCGGCTTTGAAGGTATGCACGCTCACCGGCGGCTCGTCGATGGCCGGATACAGGCGGCGCCAGGGGAAGTCGAGCCAGTCGAGCTGAGCGTTGGCAGCGAAGGCATCCTTCCAGTCGAGCCGGCCGGTCAGCGCCACGCGCTGGTCCTTGGCGGCACTCAGGTCCAGCGCGGCGATATCCGCGCCCTGGGCGTCGACACGGCCGCGCAGCGTCAGTACCACCGGGCTTTGCTCGGCGGGCAACACGGCAGCGCCGGCCAGTTGGTAGCCATCCTTGAGATTGCCGCTGGCGTTCAGGCGCAATTGATTCAGCGTCAGGGTATCGGGCAGCGAGGCATCCGCCTTGAAGCCGTCGGCAATCACCAGTGCGGTGGCCGGCAGGTTCTCCGCCAGCGGTTGCAGGTCACCTTCCAGGGTGCCGTTCAGATAGCCACTGCTCTGCGCCTGCAACTTCAGGTGGCCCATCAGCTCGCCACTGGCCTGCAGTCGCAGGGTCCAGGGTTTCTCGCCCGGCGCCGGCAGGCCGAGAGTGCCCTCGGCCTCCAGCGGCCAGCCCTGCGTGGGTTTCAGCAAGCCCTTGAGCGACAGATTCAGGCCTTCGCGGACGAGCTTTATCGAGTCGATATGCAGGCCTTCACGGTCCCAGTGCGCCGCCAGTTCGGCGTCGCGCAGCTGTTCCTGGCCATCCAGCAGGAAGCGACCAATACGGATGTCACCCAGCTCCAGCGACAGCGGCAGGCTCAGGTCGGGCAACTCGATTGGGCCGTAGGACTCGCTCGGCTCGCTTGGCGGCAGGGTCAGCAGCACTTCGTTGGCCACCACCTTGTGCAGGCACAGGGTCATGCGCAGCAGGCAGGCGGGCGACCAGTCGATCTGCGGCTGATCGAGCACCAGATGCGTTGCACCATCGCTCCACTCCAGGCGCTTGGCGCTGAAACCGCCGGCGAGGCGACCGTCGAATCCTTCCACGTTCAGGCCCGGCACCCAGCTCAACACTGCACGGCTGCCGGCTGGAGTGCCGAGCAAGGCAGCCACGGCGATAACCAGCAGCAGAATCAGCCCGAGCAGGCCGCCCAGGCTCCAGCGCAGTGCGCGCATCCAGCCCACGCGACTCACAACTCAGGCCCCATGGAGAAGTGCAGGCGGATGCCGCCGTCCTCATCCAGGCCATCGGCGAGGTCCAGGCGCAGCGGGCCGACCGGGGAAATCCAGCGGATGCCGATCCCGACGCCAGTCTTGATCGAGGGGAAGTCCAGCGAGTTGAAGGAGTTGCCCTGGTCGACGAAGGCGGCGATGCGCCAGCGCTCGGCGATGGGATACTGGTATTCGACGCTGCCGGCGACCATGTAGCGGCCGCCAATGCGGTCGCCATCGGAATTCTTCGGCGACAGCGTCTGGTAGTCGTAGCCACGCACGCTCTGGTCGCCGCCGGCGAAAAAGCGCAGCGACGGCGGGATCGCGCTGTAGTCATTGGTGGCGATGCCGCCGACCTGGATGCGTCCAAGCAAGCGCTGCCCTCCCCAGAAACTGGTCACGCCCTTGGCCATGGCGTTGATGTGCGCCACATCGGCGTCCGCCAGCAGACCTTCCTTGGCGCCCTTCACTTCGAACTGCAGGCGGTAGCCCTTGCCAGGGTCGATCTTGTTGTCGGCTTCGAGGATCGAGTAGCCGATCCCCGGCATCAGGAAGCTGCTCAGGCCCGAATCATCACCCAGCTTGTATTCCTCGCGCTGCCAGTTCAGCGAGACGACTCGCTGCCAGCCGCTGTCGAGCTTGTGGTGCCACTCGCCACCGAGCGTGAGCAGCTTGCTCTCGGTGTCCACCAGGTCTTCGTACTGGTAGCCGCTGGTGAAGCGCAGCTTGTCGGTGAGCGGCGGGTCCAGCGGGATCTCGTACCAGGCGCCGACGTTCTGCCGGGGCGCGGAAACTTCCGCCTCGAAGCCCAGGCTGTGGCCCTGCGGGTTGACCCAGTGACGGGTCCAGGTCGCCCGTGCGCGCGGCCCCACGTCCGTCGAGAAGCCGAGGCCAAGCCCCATGGTGCGCGGCTTGCGCGCTTCCAGGTGAACGTGCACCGGCACCACCTCGCCATCGGCATTGGTCGGTGCAGCGTCGACCCGCACGCCATCGAAACAGCCGCTGGATTGCAGAGCCTGGTTGAGATCGGCGATCTGCTCGGAATCGTAGTCGCTGCCTTCCTTGAACGGCACCATGCGCTGCAGCAGGTCCTCGTCGAAGGGGAAATCGCCGGCGAAGTCGACCTTGCCCAGCCGGTAGCGCGGCCCGCTGGCGTAGACCAGCTCGATATCCGCCACACCCGCCTCGGGGTCGATGCGCAACTGCTGCTGGGTGAACTGCCCGCGGAAGAAACCGAAGCGCGAAGCCTGGTTCTGGATCAGCCGCTTGGCGTCCTCATAGGCGCCGTGGTTGAGTTGCGCGCCAGGCTTCAGGGAATCCCCGCCGGGAACGCGGAAGCTCTTGAGCTTGGCGGCCGGCCCGTCAACTCGCACCGTCACATTACGCAGGTGCACGGGCTCGCCTGGCCGCACATTGATCCGCAGCGTGGGCACCTTGTCATCGGTCACCCGGCCACGGATCCGCGCCTGGTAGTAACCCAAAGCCTGGGCGGCCTTCTGCGCCTGCTCCACGGCATTGCGCCGGAATCTTTGCAGGGCCGCCTGATCACGCTCGCCAAGGCTGCCCACATAGGCCTCGATATTGGCCTTGAGCGCAGCGTTGGCGGGGGTGACACGAACGTCGAGATGGGCTTCGACCGCCAGCGCCCTCTGCAAGCAGAAGGCCATTACCAGCAGCAGCCCAAGCAATCCTTGGACAACTCTCATGGCGCGAAATGCTAGCACGGGTTTTCCCCGCGATGCCTCACCCTAGAGCGTAGGAAACGTCTGAGCGACTGACCGCCGGCCTATCCCGCAGCTGCCTTTGCCGCCTCGCGCCCGGCATTCGGATGGAACAGGACATGCTCGCGGATCGGTCCCAGGGCAACTTCACCGAGTTCCTCGTAGCCATGACGCCTATAGAACTCCAGGTACCGTGCGTTGCCCGTATCCAGCACCAGCCCTTGCGAGCCGCCATCCTCGGCGCACCAGTTATGCAGCGCGTCGAGAAGCTGTTCGCCCAGGTGCTTGCCCTGGAACTCCGGGTGCACGCCAATCAGCGGCAGGATGTGGTATGGCCCCGGCGGCAGGCAGCCAATCACGGCGGCGTGGTAGTCCAGATAGCGCCGGGTGCAGCCCAGGCCGGTGGTCAGCAGCATGCGCATGCGCCAGAACCAGCTTTCAGTGACATCCAGCCGGCGCTGCGGCGGAACGATCAGCGCGACGCCCACCAAGCGGTCCTCGAGCAGCAGCCCGATGGATGGCAACTCCTCGAGGAAGTGCTGGTTGACCAGTTCACGGATGGTGGCTCGCACGCGCTGGTCGAATCCAGGGCGATCGGACTCGAACAGATAGGCAAAAGTGGGTTCGTGACGATAGGCGTGGTACAGCAGCGAGCGGACTTCACGGCTGTAGCTGCCGTCCAGCAGACGGACTTCGGCGCGGGTATCAGGCATGCGGACGCCTCTTCTTGTGAGTTCTTCTTATGGTTATGAGTCCAGCCACAAAACCCTAGCAGCGCCTCGCCGGGGTCGCCAGGGTCCGTCCACCTGGGCTAGCATCGTGCTTTTGCCAGGGCGCCCAGGATGAAAATCGTCTCTTTCAATATCAACGGTTTGCGCGCACGTCCCCACCAGCTCCAGGCGATCATCGAACGCCACCAGCCGGACGTGATCGGCCTGCAGGAAACCAAGGTCGCCGACGAGCAGTTCCCCCGCGAGGAAATCGAAGCCCTCGGCTACCACGTGCACTACCACGGGCAGAAAGGCCACTACGGCGTCGCCCTGCTCTCCCGTCAGGAGCCGCTGGAACTGCAGCGCGGCTTCCCCAACGACGGCGAGGAATCCCAGCGCCGCTTCATCTGGGGCACCTTCAAGGACGCCCAGGGTCAGTTGATCACCGTGATGAACGGCTACTTCCCGCAGGGCGAGAGCCGTGATCATCCGGTGAAGTTCCCGGCCAAGCAGCGCTTCTACGCCGACCTCCAGGACCTGCTGGAAACCCGCTTCCAGCCCGACCAGCAACTGATCGTGATGGGCGATATCAACATCTCGCCGGAAGACTGCGACATCGGTATCGGCGAAGAGAATCGCAAGCGCTGGCTGAAGACCGGCAAGTGCAGCTTCCTGCCGGAAGAGCGCGAATGGTTGGCACGCCTCAAGGGCTGGGGTCTGGTGGACAGTTTCCGCCTGCAGAACCCGAGCGTGGATGACCGCTTCAGTTGGTTCGACTACCGCAGTCGCGGCTTCGAGGACACCCCCAAGCGCGGCCTGCGCATTGACGTCATCCTCGCCTCCGAGGCCCTGCGCGGGCGCATTGCCGATACCGGTGTGGACTACGACATCCGCGGTATGGAAAAGCCGTCCGACCATGCGCCGATCTGGCTGCAGCTGAAGTGACACCCTGAGTGAAAAGCCCGGCAAGGGCCGGGCTATTTCATTCTCAGGCTCGGCTTCGGGCTCAGGCCTCTTCCGTGCCGGTTCCCACAGTCTTGCTGATAGCGCTGTAGGTGGTGTTGAAGCGTACGGTTTCGTTGAATCCCTTGACGATGGCGCCAAAGCGCTCCTTGGCATCGAGCAGTTGCTTGAAACGATCGGACAGCTCCGCGCCCTGACGTTGCAGCCCCACCTCTCGATCATCCAGTTCCTGCACCCGTGCGCGTAGCTGATTCAACTGGCGGTCAATGCTTTGCTGCTCCTGGCTCAGGATCTCGGCACGTTTCGTCGTCGCGCGGTCGCGGCTGTCGACTGTTTCAGCAAGGGCCTGCAGCGCGCTGCTGCGCTCTGCGAGCACGGCAGCATTGTGCTCGGCAATACGTTCGATGCCGTGCTTCTCTTCCTGCAACCGTTGTTCCTGCTGGCTCAGGCGTTCCTCACGCTCGGCCAGCTGACGCTCACGCTCAAGCGCCGCCAGGCGACGCTCCTCGAGCGCCTCGCGCATTTTCACGATCTCCAGCTTCTGCTGCGACAAGCCATGGGCCATTCCCGCCAGGGAATCGAGCGTGGACTGCACGTCGTGCAGTACGCCGTCGGTTTCAAGGGAGGACGACTGACGTACAGTCACAGCCGACTCCACGGGCGCCTGGGCATTTGCGACTCCGGAGCTGACGGATTGGGCTTGGGCATTCATGGTGGAGGATTCCTCGTTGGAAAAGTGAAAGGCCGGCTCGCCGGCAGGCGAGAGGATTGCTGCGTCAGCTACATTGCATTCGGCGTCATGCGCATATGCCGGCAGTTGGAGCGAATCGAGCAGAGTCGTGACGGCTTCAGCTTCATTGATCGCCGGACAGGCAGATGCTGCGTCGCTGATCATTGCCAACGGCTCGATGGAGTCGGAGCAACTGGGCTCCACAGGGCCCAGCCCCGAGCAGGCCGAGGCGAGATCGTCGAGATCCCGCTCCAGGTTTTCGAAAGCCTTCACGGAATGGAGATCGGCCGGTTCCCCAACTCCAGTCACGGCGTTCACTTGGATTGGGATATATCCCACCGACACGGAAGGACGAACCATGCCTTCAGTGGTCGCAGGCAGAGGAGACAGGAGCCCGGGCAGATCCTCCTCGATATCTGGGGAAAGAAATGCGGTTTCCTGAACGGACGGCTGAGTGGCGGTCATGGCTGACAAGCCCTCTTCTTGATGTCCTTCGTACCGCTTCGCATCTGAAGTCATGAAACGTCCTACCCTGAAGGGTGGTCAGCCCCACCGTCCCGACAGAACGCTCGACAATGCGAACGAGCCCTGGAATCTGATGGTGATTGCGCTTCGAAAGCAGAGGCAATCAGGCCGACTGGATGAGCCGATGGGCTGCCCCGCTCTACCTTGATAGTTTGAGACCGGGACAGGTTGCGGGGAGGATTCTCACAGCCCTATGTCGTCATGAATGTCAGTAATTTCCTGCATGGGCGAAGGAAAACTATGTAAGACCACCCGAATCATTCGACGCCTCGCAAGACAATCAACCCACTGGGCTCCAGGATCCGGCTGATAGCTCGAGCGCCCCGCCATTAGAGCAGCCCAATCTGTTCGCTGATGCTGAACAGCTCATCGAGAGTCGTGGCGGACAGTTTCCGCATCAGTTGCCTCCTGTGCTGGCCGATGCTTGCTCCCGACAATGCCAGGACATCGGCCAGCGCCCCGACCGAGCGTCCCCTGCGTAACCCATAGAGAACGGCCACCAAATGGGTGGGAAGTGCTAGTGCGGACTCCAGTCGGGGATCACGGTCCAACGGCAGACGCGCGTGCTCGGGAAATACCTTTCCGCCCGCGAGAACGGCGTCGACGGCCCGACCGATCAGGGTCGGACGGTCGTCCATCAGCAGAAACCCCGACACGCCGATGCGAATCGCCCGTTGAATGTTCAGTGGCGATCCCAGGCTGGAGCAGACCAGCACCGGGGTAGTGGCCTTGAGTCGGCCATCCCGTCGAAGCATGGTGACCAGTTCCATGCCATGGATGTCGGGCAGCTCCAGGGTCACCACCAGGAGATCACAGCTGCTGGTATCCAGGCCACTCAAGGCTTGGCGTGCAAACTTGAAATGCACGTCACACTGATGACCGTGGTCCAGCAGAAACCGGCGAAGCGCGACGAAGTCACGTCGCAATGGTTCGATGAGAACTACGCGGGCCATGTTCCTCCTTGCAGCAAAGGCCCCACGGGCCGGGTGCGACATGGCGCATCGACAGAAATCGCCGCCGCAGTCGTTCCCGCAGAATGTCATTGAATGGCTGCCGCAACGGTATTCATGGCAATCAAATGAACGTAAACGGACCAATCCGGGTCTCGGCAACGCCCATACGACAGCGCACCCGCTGTGACAGCAGCTCGGCCAGCAGGTTTTCCAACCTACCGGACTGCTCGGTTACTCGCTCACTGTCTTGGAAATGGCCGACAAGGTGCTGTTGAACTGCACCGTCTCGTTGAAACTCTTGACGATGGTGCTGAACTTATCCTTGGCGCTCTGCAACTGCTTGAGCCGCACCGCCAGTTCCTCGGTCTTGCGCTTGAGTGCGCTTTCAAGTTCATCCAATTCGCTCGCTCGGCCGCGCAGGCTGGCCGAGTGCTCATCGATGCGCTGCTGCTCCAGCTGGATAGACTCGGCACGTTTAAGAGTCGCCTTGTCGCGCATATCGACTGTCTGGGCCAGCTCCTTCAGTGCTTCGCTGCGTTCTGCCAGCAGGCGATTGTTCTCGGCGGCCATGCGATCCAGATTGGCCTTGGCCTCCTTGAGGTGGTTCTCGAGCTGCAGCAGACGCTCTTCCTTGTCACCCACCAGGCGCTCGCGCTCCTGCAACTGGGTGCTCCACTCCTCCAGCTCTTCCTGCAAACGGCCGGCGGCCTGCTTCTGCTGGGTCAGTCCCTGGGCCATCCCGGCAAGGGAGTTGAGGGTACTCTGGACGTCGGAGAGAACATCTTCCGGGTCCGCCTCGAGCTGAGGCACGTTCAGCACAGCCGACACTTCCTGCAACTCCACCGAGGTTACTGGGACAGCCGTTTCCCGCACATCGGCCTCAGGTAACTCATCGTGCACATGGGTCATTTCAGTTTCCTTCTGGATAAAGACTCCCTGAAGCACCGCTGCCTCAAGGTGGTTGTCAGCCAGTGGCTGGGGCTCGACTGCGGGAACTGCAGGGGCCACGCTCGACTGGGAAGTGGTCGCCGCCGCGACATCGATCGAGGTGGTAACGAGGAACTCCGACCCTGAGGACTCTTCGTCGTTGCCGCCGCACGGCAGGCTGTTTTTGCCGTCGTGATTGGTACTGGCTGCCTCCAGCATCGCCAGCGCGTCTTCAAGGCTCGCGATGATCGGCTCCAGGGCTACGTCGCTCTGAGCAGGGCCGCAGCCGGAAACGCCATGACTGGATTGCTCGTCCATTGCAGGCTGCACCATCAAGTGGTCGGATTGACCTGCCGAGGTCCGGTTCTCCTGGGGCAGGACGGCTTCCGTCAACGTGTCTTCTTCCGGCTCGAAATGCCCTAACGTCTCCGCTGCGACTCGCACTGTGGAAACCGCTTCGTCCAGCGACTGCAGATCCATTGCACCAACTCCGGCCGCCACTGCCGATTCGGGTGACGCCGCTGGCTCCACCATCGGGGTCGACAAAGGCTCGACAGCTGCAGCCCCCTCTTGAAGATCCGCCACCTTGGCACCATCCGGCTCAGGGAACTTCTCCACCTGCACAATTTCCTGCTCGACCAATGCCTGCTGTTCGGGCTCATCCGGGACATCGGCACCGGTCGCATCAACAACCGACAGCTCCGAAGACTCGATCGGAACCTGAACAGCCAACTCAGGCGCGAGGGGGGCGTCGTCGATAGGTTCATCAAGGTCGGCACCACCCGTCACATCATTCGACTGCCATTCGAGAGAGCGCTCGTCCACGGTGGACTCGTGGTGGGCAAAGGCCTCGGTGTGCGGACTCTCCAGCGGCTCCAGAATGTCCGGGGCGTCTGGCAGAGACTGGGCCAGCGATGCGTGTACTACGACCTCATCTGAGAAGATGCCGGGGGATATTTCGGTGTTTTGCCGATCCGGCTGCGCGGTCAATACGGACGTCGACGGAACAGGCTCTGCTTCGGCGGACTCGGGCGGTGTGCCGATTGGCTCGGCGCCTACTTCCCGCTCTGGCAGGAAAGGCCTGTCCGGCTCGATTAGTATCGACTCTTCGCGAACGGGCTGTTCCGAGGCATCTGCCACAATCCTCTCGACGCCCTCCACCGTCGCGGAAGCGGCTGACACCGAAGCCACCGTTGAATACATCGGCACCGACCCCGAAACTGGGGCGGTCTCATGGCCGGTAACAGCTGGCGATTCCACGGCTTGCAGCTCATCCGTCACAGTTCCACCGGAGCCATGCTGTTCAATTGGCTCCACGGCAGTGCCTTCCGCATGTTGCGTAGTCTCGCTGCTCACTTCATCTGCCGTGTCCGAGCTATTCACGGGATCCAGGAATTCCGCATCCAAAACATCCGATGACACGGCATCCATCGAGACTTGGCTGAGAACTGCATCGGCGTCACTGGGCAGGCCATCGAACCGCTCCCGATCACCGGTGGAGTCGGACATATCCTCGCTACCAACTATGGAAGCCTGCTCCTGCTCTCTCTTCAATCGCGACAAGCGGGCGAACTGTGCGAAATCCGGAATCATCTCCGAACTCCACTCGAAGGCCAGGTCTGCCAGTGCTGAACTGGCTTGCGGCGTCTCTACCGGCAGCGGAGCCTGATTCGCCGTCTCGCTTTGAGGACTGACTGCAGGCACGGCCCTACGCCGGTTCAACATCCCGGACCTTGCCAGCAGGTGCAACCATGAGTGCACTTGTTGCGTCGGCAGTCTGATCCCCTTGAAGGTCAGCTCCCGCGGATACAGCACACTCAAAGTGCGCCGGCGCCACGGGCGCCCCCAGTGATTGGCAGAGGCGTTGTGTACAGCCAGGGAAATCAGCTTGACAGGATGCTCGGGGCCGACCGGCGTTGGTGCACTACGGGGGTGAGTCATGATTAATGTCCGGCGGGGATGTTAAAACCGCGCAAGTTTCGCTTGGCCGGAAAACTGGCGTTATCAGGTAATCCTGATGAGCCTGAAGTATTTTCCCATCACCCTTCCTCTGGGTCTGCGTTGATCAACGGTAGCGAAAATCGTGCAATGGCTTCGATGCATAGCGGCCCCGCGGGTGGCGACGCAGCGCGCCAGCCAGGTCGAGCAGTGTCGTCAGGACAAACAGCGGGGCGACCAGCCACAGCGTCGCGAAGGCGTTCTCCACCATCGCTTCGGGTGCCACCACCAGGGTTGCAGCCATCAGCGTCACCAGCAGGATGAGCACCAGCTTCATCAGAAGCGACGAAAAGTCGAGAATCTCGTCCATTTTGCTCTCCGGCCTGCTCGCACAAGGTGATCTGTATAACCCCGCCCGCACGGAGTCGAAATCGGAAATCTCCGACAACCCGCCAGTCATATCCGAAGGCAGCGGCAGGCAGTCAGCAGCCCAGCGATGCGTCATATCGGTGCAATGATTCCGACTTAATCTGCCGCGCCAACGATGCCTCAAATGGAAGTTGACCCATGCAGTACAAGCCGAGCCCCAGCGACGCCCAACCCTGGCCCGTGACCATCGCCTGGCTCACCATCGCCTTCATCTGCTATGCGTTCCCCTGGTCGGCGTTCGCGGCTCTGCCTTCGTCCCGGGGCGGCGAGCCGGTACTGCGCATCCAGGGCTCCAACACCATCGGTGCGCACCTGCTGCCGGAGCTGGTGAAAGGCCTGCTGGTCAGCGAGGGCTACAGCGACGTCACTGCCAAGCCGGGCAAGGCGGAGAACGAACAGCGAATCATCGGTCGCACCCAGGACGGCAAGGAGGCCATCGTCGACCTGGCCGCCCACGGTTCCAGCACCGGCTTCCTCGCCCTGAAGGACAACAGTGCCGAGCTGGCAGCCGCCTCGCGCCCGATCAAGGACGCCGAAGTCGCAGGCCTCTCGGCATCGGGCAACCTGCGCAGCGCCAAGGCCGAACAGGTGATCGGCATCGATGGCCTGGCGATCATCGTCAATGCAGCCAACCCACTGGATGAACTGACCACCGATACGCTGGCGAAGATCTTTTCCGGCGAGGTGAAAACCTGGGAAGAGATTGGCGGGCGAGGTGGTGCCATTCGCCTGTATTCCCGCGACGACAACTCCGGCACCTTCGATACCTTCAAGGAGCTTGTCCTCGCGAGTCACGGCAAGGCGCTGGCCAGTGGCGTCCAGCGTTTCGAATCCAGCGACCAGTTGTCCGCCGAAGTGAGCAAGGACCCGCAGGGCATTGGCTTCGTCGGCCTGTCGTCCGTCCAGAATGCCAAGGCGCTGCGCATTGCCGACGGCGACTCCCAGGCCATGCCGCCATCGACAACGCTGATCGCCACCGAGGACTACCCACTGTCGCGCCGCCTGTTCCTCTACATGAAGCCCGAAGAGCCAAACCGCTGGGCCCGCGCCCTGCTGCAGTTCGCCCAGGGTGACAAGGGCCAGGCCCTGGTCAGCACCAGCGGCTTCGTCGGCCAGCGCGTACAGGCAGTGAAGATGGCACCGCGTGCCAGCATGCCGGAGAACTATCAGGCCCTGGCGCGAGACGCCGAGCGCCTGTCGGTGAACTTCCGTTTCCGCGAAGGCAGCGCAACCCTGGACAACAAGGCACAGCGCGATATCGACCGACTGCTCGCCTACCTGCAGCAGGCCGGCAAGATGAACAAGCAGGCCGTGCTGGTCGGTTTCGGCGATCCCAAGCAGGACCCGGCGCGCGCCGAACTGCTTTCCAAGCTGCGCGCCATGGCCGTGCGCCGTGAGCTGGCCAAGGAAGGCGTGATGTTCCGCGAGATCAGCGGGATGGGCGATGCCCTGCCGGTGGCAGCCAACAGCGACAATGACGGACGGGTGAGGAATCGCCGCGTCGAAGTCTGGGTCTACTGATCCCCCTGGCGATCAGCGTCTAGACTGTCTGAAGGAAGCTGACCGCCCGGTCTGGAAATACTGTAGGAACTTGTTACGTTCCTTCGCTTGTCTCTGCCAGGCGCTCTGCTATTTTCCCGCCAGTGACGCCGGGCCCCTCTGACGGTTGCCAACCGCCATGTCGGAGTCACTTTTCGACAACGACACTAAGGGAGGGGCCAAATGACAGCTCTGCACGCCTTTTTAACCGAACCATTCCTCGGAACCGCCACCTGGTTCTGGCTGGCCTTCCTGGCCATCGTGATTCTTCTCCTCGTACTCGACCTGGGCATCCTGCAACGCGATCACCACGAGATCGGCGTGCGCGAGAGCCTGATGCTCTCTGCCGGCTACTTCGCCTGCGGCCTGGCCTTCGGTGGCTGGGTCTGGTACGAGTTCGGCGCCACCAGCGCGGTGGAGTACTACACCGGCTTCCTCGTCGAACAGTCGCTATCGATGGACAACGTGTTCGTCATGGCGATGATCTTCGGCTTCTTCGGCATCCCTCGCCGTTACCAGCACCAGGTGCTGTTCTGGGGCATTCTCGGTGCCATCGTCATGCGCGCGCTGATGATTGGCCTGGGCGCCGCGCTGGTGAAGGAATTCGAGTGGATCATGTACGTATTCGGTGCCTTCCTGCTGTTCAGCGGCGTGAAGATGCTGTTCAGCAAACATGATGCCGAGCCGGACCTGGCCAACAACCCGGTGCTGAAGTTCCTGCGCAAGCGCATCCGCATGACCGACACCATTCACGAACACCACTTCTTCGTGAAGATGCCGGACGCCTCGGGCAAGCTGGTGCGCTACGCCACCCCGCTGTTCCTGGCGCTGATCCTGATCGAGCTGGCCGACCTGGTATTCGCCGTGGACAGCGTGCCGGCGATCTTCGCCATCACCCAGGATCCTTTCATCGTCTACACCTCGAACATCTTCGCCATCCTGGGCCTGCGCGCCCTGTACTTCTCGCTGGCGGCGATGATCCATCGATTCGTGTACCTCAAGTACGCCCTGGCGCTGGTCCTGGTGTTCATCGGCACGAAGATTTTCCTGCACGGATTCATCGGCAAGGTTCCCGCCGCACTGTCCCTTGGCGTAACCTTCGGCCTTTTGGCGGGTGGCATACTGCTATCCTTGCTCAAGACGCGCAGAACCGGCGAGGAACCGCTGGAAATCGTCAGCCAGGAGAGGATCCATGCAAGCGCTGGAGGTGAGGATCGAAGCCGTTGAGTTTCGCGGCAGGGCCTATTGGCAGGTCCGTCTCGGTCGTCGCGCGCTGCGATTTCCCCACGAGGCCGCTGCGCGGGCCTTCGCCGCCCAGTTGCACACGCGCCGGGAGTGGTTGCTGACGCAGCAGAGCCAGGCGGATGGGCCGGAGCCGTCACCGGAGCAGTGAATGAACAGGGCCAGCGCAAGCTGGCCTTGTTCTGTGTACCGTTGCACAACCGATATCCGACACCCTGCGCGGGACGCCCCACCGTCCGCGATGGTGTCCGGCACGATGCAGGCCAATCCCGGACGGAGTCCGCTTCTACGAAAAGCACCCTGTCCCGCCCAAGAAAAAGGCCCGCATCAGCGGGCTTTTTCATTGCAGGTTGCGATCAGTGACTGCTGCGCAGCGCGTCACGCGGTACGTACTTGCCGATCTCGTACTTGCCGATTGCCGCACGGTGCACCTCGTCCGGGCCGTCGGCCAGGCGCAGGGTACGCTGCATGGCGTAC
The DNA here is from genome assembly GCF_001675465.2 of Pseudomonas sp. AU12215. NCBI lineage: Bacteria > Pseudomonadati > Pseudomonadota > Gammaproteobacteria > Pseudomonadales > Pseudomonadaceae > Pseudomonas > Pseudomonas sp. AU12215. Next base: position 7,546 of record NZ_MACM02000045.1, on the reverse strand, counting down.
CAGTAGGCCAGGGGGAAGTCGTTGGAGACGCCGGCGCCGCCGTGCATCTGGATGGCGCGGTCGATCACCTGCAGGGCGACGTTGGGCGCGACGACCTTGATCTGGGCAATCTCGCTCTGGGCAAACTTGTTGCCAGCCTTGTCCATCATGTACGCGGCATTGAGGGTCAGCAGGCGGGCCTGGTTGATCTCGATGCGCGAGTTGGCGATGTGGTCGATATTGCCGCCCAGGCGCGCCAGCGGCTTGCCGAAGGCGGTACGGCTGACGGAGCGCTTGCACATCAGTTCCAGCGCGCGCTCGGCCATGCCGATGGAGCGCATGCAGTGGTGGATGCGGCCTGGGCCGAGGCGCCCCTGGGCGATCTCGAAGCCGCGGCCTTCGCCGAGCAGGACGTTCTCGTAGGGCACGCGGACGTTCTCGAACAGCACTTCGGCGTGGCCGTGCGGAGCGTCGTCGTAGCCGAATACAGGCAGCGGACGGAGAATCTTCACGCCGGGGGCGTCGGTGGGTACGAGGATCATCGAGTGTTGCTGGTGACGCGGTGCATCCGGATTGGTCAGGCCCATGAAGATCATGATCTTGCAGCGCGGGTCGCAGGCGCCGGAGGTCCACCACTTGCGGCCGTTGATGACCCACTCGTCACCATCGCGCACGGCGTTGGCCTGCATGTTGGTGGCGTCGGAAGAAGCAACGCCCGGCTCGGTCATGGCGAATGCGGAGCGGATCTCGCCGCGCAGCAGCGGCTCCAGCCAGGTGCGCTTGTGTTCTTCGGAGCCGTAGCGCACCAGCACTTCCATGTTACCGGTGTCGGGAGCTGCGCAGTTGAAGGGTTCGGAGCCGATCAGCGAGCGGCCCATGATCTCGGCCAGCGGTGCGTATTCCATGTTGGTCAGGCCAGCGCCCAGCTCGGACTCGGGCAGGAACAGGTTCCACAGGCCTTCGGCTTTCGCCTTGACCTTGAGGTCTTCCATGATTTGCGTGGGCTGCCAGCGGTCACCCTGGGCCACTTGCTCCTCGAACACCTTTTCGGCGGGATAGACGTTGGCTTCCATGAACGCGGTGAGGCGCTCACGCAGGTCCTGAACCTTGGCGGAATAAGCGAAATCCATGGGGGCTAACCTTCTGGCGGCGGTTGTTTGTGTGGTGATGATGCTAGAACAGCCAAGGGCATTTACCCAGCCTATTATCCGAATCAATGAACATTCATAACCCGTATGGACCTGAGCGTCGGTTCGGGTATGATCGGGCCAAAACAATGACAAGCGGAGCCCCGGTAATGAACCTCAGCAAGGTCGATCTGAACCTGTTCATCGTCTTCGACGCGATCTACACCGAAGCCAACCTGACCCGCGCCGGACAGATCGTCGGCATTACCCAGCCCGCCGTCTCCAACGCCCTCGCCCGCCTGCGCGAAACCTTCAACGACCCGCTGTTCGTGCGCACCGCGCAGGGCATGGTGCCCACGCCCATGGCGCAGAACATCATCGGCCCGGTACGCAACGCGCTGCAGCTGCTGCGTGTGTCGGTACAGGAAAGCCGCACCTTCACCCCGACCCAGGCGAACAAGACCTACCGCATCAGCATGACCGACCTCACCGAGGCCATCGTCCTGCCGCCTCTGTTCCAGCGCCTGCGCCGCCAGGCGCCGAACGTGCACATCGAGAGCTTCCTCTCCAAGCGCCGCGAAACCACCAAGGAACTGGCCGCCGGCCGCCTGGACTTCGCCGTCGACGCGCCGCTGAACACCGACCCGCAGGTACGCCACGTCAAGCTGATGGAAGACCGCTACGTCTGCGCCATGCGCCAGGGCCATGCGCTGGCCAAGGACAAGGTAACGCTGGAGGAATACCTGTCGGTGGCGCACATCCAGATTTCCAGCCGCCGCAGCGGCTTGGGCTACGTCGACCTGTCGCTGGGCAAGATGGGCCTGCAGCGCAAGATCGCCCTGCGTTCGCAGCACTACCTGATGGCCTCCACCGTGGTACAGCAGACCGACATGGTGGTCACCGTGCCCGAGCGCTTTGCCCGCCACCACGGCCTGCACTTCGTCGACCTGCCGGTGAATGACGTGCCGAAGCTGGAAACCCACCTGTACTGGCACGAGAGCACCGACCAGGACCCGGCCAACCGCTGGATGCGCGAGCAGATCATCGAGCTGTGCCAGCAGGTGACGGCGCGCGAAGCGCGCGAGGCGGCGGAGCGCGCCTGATGCCTGGAGCGATCCCATTGATGGGTATCGCTTCGCTCCCCGCCATAAGCGAAGGCGTCATGCTCGACAAGCCACCTGCAGACCCCGCCCTGCCGAAGTGCCTGTCCAACGAACAGGCCGGGGTCTGCCGGCGAACCCTTTACAAGCTGCGCGCGATCACCAGTCGCTGCACATCGCTGGTGCCTTCATAGATCTGGCACACGCGCACGTCACGGTAGATGCGTTCCACCGGGTAGTCCTGCAGATAGCCGTAACCGCCCAGGGTCTGGATCGCCGCGGAGCACACCCGCTCGGCCATTTCCGAGGCGAACAGCTTGGCCATGGAGGCTTCGGTCAGGCACGGCAGGCCGGCTTCGCGCAGGCTGGCCGCGTGGTGAACCATCTGCCGGGCCACGGCGATCTCGGTAGCCATATCGCTCAAGCGGAAAGCCACGGCCTGGTGCTGGATGATCGGTTTGCCGAAGGTTTCGCGCTCGTGGGCGTAGTCGCGGGCGTACTCGAACGCGGCGCGGGCCATGCCGACAGCTTGCGAAGCGATACCGATGCGCCCGCCTTCCAGGTTTGCCAGGGCGATGGCGTAGCCCTGCCCCTCTTCGCCCAGCCTGTAGCTCGCAGGAATACGCATGTCGTCGAAGGCGATTTGGCAGGTGTCCGAGGCGTGCTGGCCGAGCTTGTCCTCGACGCGTACCACGCGATAGCCAGGCGTTTCGGTCGGCACGATGAAGGCGCTGATGCCTTTCTTGCCTGCCGCCGCATCGGTCACTGCGAAGACGATCACTACACCAGCATGGCTGCCGGAGGTGATGAACTGCTTGCTGCCGTTCAGCACGTAATGGTCGCCGTCCCGGCGTGCGCGGGTTTTCAGGAAGCTGGCGTCGGAGCCGGCCTGCGGCTCGGTCAGGGCAAAGGCGCCGATCATCTCGCCACGGGCCAGGGGCACGAGGAACTGGCGCTTCTGCTCGTCGTTGCCGAACTTGGCGATGGGCATGCAGCCCACCGAATTGTGCACGCTCATGATGGTCGAGCAGGCGCCGTCGCCGGCGGCGATCTCTTCCAGCGCCATGGCGTAGGCCAGGTGGCCGGTCTGCGCGCCGCCCCACTGCTCCGCCACCAGCATGCCGAGGAAGCCGAGGTCGGCCATTTCCTTGATGGCCTCGGCCGGGAAACGGTGCTCGCGGTCCCAGTCGGCGGCAAAGGGTTTCAGCCGCTCCTGGGCGAACTGGCGGGCAACGTCACGGATCTGGAGGTCTTCTTCGCTGGGAATCATGGCTCGCTCCTTAGGCCAGGCGCTCGACCGCGATGGCCGTGGCTTCGCCGCCACCGATGCACACCGAGGCCACGCCGCGCTTGAGGTCGTACTGCTTGAGCGCCGACAGCAGGGTCACGATCACCCGCGCGCCGGAAGCACCGATGGGATGACCGAGGGCGCAGGCGCCACCGTGGACGTTGAGCTTGTCATGGGGAATAACCAGGTCGCGCATGGCGGCCATGGCGACGACGGCGAAGGCTTCGTTGACCTCGAACAGATCGACGTCGCCGATCGCCCAGCCGGTGCGTTGCATCAGGCGCTCAACCGCGCCCACCGGGGCAGTCGGGAACAGGTTCGGCGCATCGGCGTAGGACGAATGGCCACGGATCGCCGCCAGCGGGGTCAAACCGCGCTTCTCGGCTTCGGACAGGCGCATCAGCACCAGTGCGGCGGCGCCGTCGGAGATGGAGCTGGCATTGGCCGCCGTCACGGTGCCGCCTTCGCGGAAGGCCGGCTTCAGGCTCGGAATCTTGTCCAGCTTCGCCTTCGGCGGCTGCTCGTCTTCACTGATGGCACGCAGTTCCTTGCCAGCCTTCACAGTGACCGCGACGATCTCGTCCTTGAAGCGGCCTTCGCTCATGGCCTTCTGCGCGCGGCTCAGCGAGGTGATGGCGTAGTCATCCTGCTGCTCACGGGTGAAGCCGTATTTCTCGGCGCAGTCCTCGGCGAAGGTGCCCATCAGGCGGCCCTTGTCGTAGGCGTCCTCGAGGCCGTCGAGGAACATGTGGTCAAGCACCTTGCCGTGGCCCATGCGGTAGCCGCTGCGGGCGCGCTCCAACAGATACGGTGCGTTGGACATGCTCTCCATGCCACCAGCCAAGGCGACGCGGGCGCTACCTGCGAGGATGGCGTCGTGGGCCATCATCGCGGCTTTCATGCCCGAGCCGCACATCTTGTTCACCGTGGAGCACGGCGTGCCACGCGCCAGCCCCGCACCCAGCACCGCCTGGCGCGCGGGCGCCTGGCCCTGGCCGGCGGCGAGCACGCAGCCGAGTACGGCTTCATCCACTTCTTCGGCACCCAGACGGGCGCGCTCGACGGCCGCACGGATCGCGGCTGCGCCGAGGGTGGCGGCGGTGACATCCTTGAAGTCGCCGAGGAAGCCGCCCATGGGGGTACGGGTGGCGCTGACGATGACGATGGGATCGTTCATGGCAATTCTCCTGCTTACTTCGCGGCCATGCGGATGGCGCCGTCGAGGCGGATCACTTCGCCGTTGAGCATGCTGTTCTCGATGATGTGGCGGGCCAGCGCGGCGTACTCGTCGGGACGACCGAGGCGCGGCGGGAACGGCACGCTGGCGCCGAGGGAGTCCCGGACTTCCTGGGGCATGGCGGCCATCATCGGCGTCTCGAAGATGCCGGGGGCGATGGTCATCACGCGGATGCCCGAGCGCGCCAGTTCGCGGGCGATCGGCAGGGTCATGCCAACCACGGCGCTCTTGGAGGCGGAATACGCGGCCTGGCCGATCTGCCCGTCGAAGGCCGCCACCGAGGCGGTGTTGATGATGATGCCGCGCTCGCCGCCGGCGTCCGGCTGGTTCTGCGCCATGGCTTCGGCGGCCAGGCGCAGCATGTTGAAGGTGCCGATCAGGTTGATGTTGATGGTGCGGGCGAAGCTTTCCAGCCCATGCACGCCATTGCGGCCGATGACTTTTTCCGCCGGGGCCACACCCGCGCAGTTGGCCAGCCCATGCAGCGCGCCGAAAGCATCCAGCGCAAGCTGCACGGCAGCCTTGCCGTCCGCCTCGCTGCACACGTCGGTGCGGATGAAGCGCGCATTGGCTTCGCCCAGTTCGGCGGCCTGGGCCGCACCGGCTTCGGCGTTGATATCGGCCAGCACCACCTTGGCGCCGGCGCTCACCAGCAGCTTCGCGGTGGCCGCACCGAGGCCGGAACCGCCGCCGGTGATGAGGAATACCTTGTTCTGGATCTGCATGAAGTTTCTCCGCTGGACTTAGTGAGCCGCCGCTTTCTCGGCCGCTTCGCGTTGCTTGGCGATCTCCTGGTTGCGCAGGAGGAAGCGCTGGATCTTGCCGCTGGGCGTCTTGGGCAGTTCGTCGACGAACTCCACTTCCCGCGGGTAGCTGTGCGCCGACAGTCGCTTGCGCACGTACTGTTGTAGTTCCTCGGCCAGCTCCGCGCCCGGCCGGTAGGACGAGCAGAGCACCACGAAGGCCTTGACCAGTTCGGTACGCTCCGGGTCCGGCTTGCCGATCACCGCCGCCTCGATCACCGCCGGGTGCTCGATCAGCGCGCTCTCCACGTCGAACGGGCCGACGCGGTAGCCGGAGGTGGTGATCAGATCATCGGCGCGGCCGACGAAGCTGATGCTGCCGTCGGCGTTCAGCTCCACGGTGTCGCCGCTGAGGTAGTAGTCGCCAACGAAGGATTTGGTTTCCATGTCCTGGTAACCGGCGAACCACATCATCGGCGAGCGCTTGCGGTCCATGGCCAGCACGCCGGGCTGGCCGGCGGGCAGCTCGTTGCCCTGCTCGTCCAGCACCACCACGCGGTGGCCGGGGATGGAGAAGCCGGCAGCGCCCAGGTGCACCGGGTGTTCCAGCTCGTGGTGATTGGCCAGCACCATGCCCAGCTCGGTCTGGCCGTAGTGGTCGTGGATGGTCACGCCCAGCTCGCTGGCGAACCAGCGGATGACTTCCGGCGTCAGCGGCTCGCCGGCGCTGCTCACGGCACGCAGGCGGCCCTTGAGCGGTTTGGACGCTGCCTCGCCAGCCGCGATCAGCAGACGGTAGGCGGTGGGCGAGCCAGCCAGGTTGGTGATGCCGTACTGGCGCACGATGCGGCAAGTGCTCTCCACCGTGAACGCGCCTTCGTAGAAGGTGATCGGGTGCCCCATGGCCAGCGGCCCGGTGAGGCCATAGTAGAGGCCGTAGGCCCAGCCCGGATCGGCGAGGTTCCAGAACGAATCCTCCTCGCGAAGCCCGACCGCATCGCGCATGTAGCCGACGAAGGCGACGATGGCCTTCAATGGCACGGCGAGCGGCTTGGCCAGCCCGGTGGTGCCGGAGGTGAACATCAGCAGGAAGGGATCTTCGCCGCTGCGCAGGACAGGTTCGAAGTCCGGCGAGTGTCGTTCCAGTTCGGCCCAGAAGCTGTAGTCGCCATGACGAATACCCTGCCCCTTCGGCCCGCCGACGGTGACCCGCGTGGGGGCGTCGGGGACCTCGTCGAGCTTGCCGCGGTTGGCGCCGTCGGTGACCACCACCTTGCTGCCGGCGAGCTTGACACGGTGCTCGATGGCCTTGGGTCCGAAGGCGGTGAACAGCGGCTGGTAGACCGCGCCGAGGCGCCAGGTACCGAGTACGGCGATCAGCAACTCCGGGGTACGCGGCAGCATGCCGGAGACGCAGTCGCCGGGGCGCACGCCGAGGCTGTACAGGAAGCTGGCGAAGCGGCCGGAAAGTTCTTTCAGCTGGGTGAAGGTGTAGCTGGCGCTGTCACCGTCCTTGCCCTCCCAGAACAGCGCGACGCGGCCGGGAATGGCGTGGCGGTCGCAGCATTCGACACAGGCGTTGAGGGCATCGAGGTTGCCGGCCAGGACGGCGTCGGCGGCGGCGAAGTAGTCGAACTCGGCCGTGGCGGCGGTATGGGAACGCATCGCGGAACTCCTGGGTTTGTTCTTGTGTGGAGTCCCCTGATGTTCCCGCTGCACTGGCGCGCGGGCAATGTCGAAAGCCGCCAATCTGGATGAGCGGATTGGACAGCCCGGCGAGCGCTTTTGTTGGGTGGATAACGCGCCAGCGTTATCCGCCGCTGGCTGAGCGGCCTACCTTCCTTAGATGGCAGGCCCGGAACTCAAACCCTGAACTGATCCATCAACCCCTGCTGGTGATTCGCCAACTTGTTCAGCGACTGGCTCACCTGCGCCGACTCCTGCGCCTGGCTCGACAGCGATTCGGTGACGTCACGGATGCCTGCCACGTTGCGGTTGATCTCCTCGGCCACGGCGCTCTGCTCCTCGGCGGCGCTGGCGATCTGCAGGTTCATGTCGGTGATCACGCTGAC
>NZ_MACM02000044.1:0-8136 GCF_001675465.2 Pseudomonas sp. AU12215 | reverse complement strand
GACCGGTTTCCCTGCAGGTGCTGGACGAGGCGATCAGCTGGCAGCTGCGCCTGGGCTCCGGTGAATCGCGCCCGGACGATGAGGCCGCCTTCGCTCGCTGGCACTCCGCCCACAGCGAACATGCCCGCGCCTGGAGCCAGTTGGGCATGCTCGACCGCAGCCTGGCCGGCGCCGCCCCCAAGGCCGCACGCAATGCCTTGCTGCGCTCGCCCGGCGAGTCGCGGCGCAAGGTCCGCCGGCTGGCCGGCACCGGGCTGTCGCTGCTGCTGGTCGGCGCGCTCGCGCTGGGCGTCGGCAATCGCTATACACCGGTACGCTACGTCTTCTCCGACCTGGTAACCGCCACCGGCGAGCAGCGCGAACTGCGCCTGCCAGACAACACCCTGCTCAAGCTCAACAGCCGCACCGCCGTCGACGTGCGCTTCGACGCCCAGCAGCGCCGCATCGTGCTGCTCAGCGGCGAGATCCTGGTAGAGACCGCCCACGGCGACAGCCGCCCCTTCATCGTCGAAACCGACGAGGGCCGCCTGCGTGCCCTCGGCACGCGCTTCCTGGTGGAGCGCGACGAAGGCGACAGCACCTTGCTCAGCGTCCTGCAATCCGCCGTGGCCGCGCGCCCCGAACAACTGCCGGACGAGCGCGTGATCAACCAGGGCCAGCAGGTGCGCTTGCGCGCCGATGGCTTCGGCAGCGTGGAGGCCAACAGCGCCACCGCCGATGCCTGGACCCACGGCATGCTGGTGGTGGACAACGTGCGCCTGGGCGAGCTGATCGACCAACTGGCTCGCTACAGCCCCGGCTACCTGGCGGTGGACCCGGCGCTGGCGGACCTGCGCATCACCGGCAGCTTCCCGCTGAAGAACATCGACCTGGCGCTCGGCTCGCTGGAGCCGACGCTGCCGGTGCGTATCGAGAAGCACGGCCCCTGGTGGTCGCGCGTGGTACCGCGCGGCTGAAGGTTCTTGTGCAGGAGCGGGTTTGCTCGCGAACGGATTCCCCCCGGTTACCACGGCATCAAGGGGTTCGCGAGCAAGCTCGCTCCTGCGAAAAGCCATCCGGAAAAATATTTTCACCCAGCCCTATCACTTTTTGATTCTCGTCCGGCAAGGAGGCATCGAGAAACGTTTTCATTCAGGAGTCGTTTTCAATGCGCCGCCCGTTCGAGCTTTCGCTTCGCCCCTGCCTGCTGGCCACCGCCATTCTGCTGGCTACCTCCTCGGCCCTCGCTGCCGACGCCGTGCGTGATTACCAACTGCCCGCCGGCCCGCTGGCCAGCACCCTCAACCGCATCGCCGCAGAAGGCGGCCTGAGCCTGAGCCTCGACCCGGCGCTGGCCCAGGGCCGCAGCGCGCATGCCGTGCAGGGCCGCTTCGATGCCGCCAGCGCACTGCGCCAGGCGCTGCAGGGCACCGGCCTGGAGCTGGTGGAAAGCGAATCGGGCAGCTACAGCCTGCGCCCGGCGCCGAGCGACACCCTGTCGATGTCCGCCACCACCGTCAGCGGCAACCAGGAAGACCCGGACGGCCCGGCCGTGGGCTACCTGGCCACCCGCACCCGCGCCGGCACCAAGACCGACACCCCGCTGTTGGAAGCCCCGCGCTCCATCTCCGTCGCCACCCGCGAGCAGATGCAGGACCGCAACGTGCAGAGCCTGGACGACGCGGTGCGCTACATGCCCGGCGTGATCGCCAGCAGCTACGGCAACGACACCCGCGCCGAATGGCTGAAGGTACGCGGCTTCGAGCCGACCCAGTTCCTCGACGGCCTGCCGCTGCCCAAAGGCTCCTACGTGATGCCCAAGCTGGAAACCTGGGACCTGGAACGTGTCGCCCTGCTGCGCGGCCCGGCCTCCTCGCTGTACGGCCAGACCCCGCCCGGCGGCCTGCTGGACATGACCAGCCGCCGTCCGGAAGCTGAAAGCAGCCATGAAGTGCAGCTGCAGGTCGGCAGCTACGAGCACAAGCAGATTTCCTTCGACAGCACCGGCAAGGTCGACGACGCCGGCAACCTGCTGTACCGCGTCAGCGGTGTCGTGCGCGACAGCAACACGCAGGTCGACCACGTCGACAACAAGCGCTACAACATCGCGCCGAGCCTGACCTGGAACTTCGACGAAGACACCAAGCTGACCTTCCTCTCGCAGTTCAACCGCGACGATACCGGCATCACCAGCCAGTTCCTGCCGCTGCAGGGCACCAAGCTGTCCACCCCGGCGGGCGAGGTGAAGTACCACGAGAACCTTGGCGATCCGGACTGGGAGTTCTACGACAAGACCTATTACGCCCTGGGTTACGCCTTCGAGCACCGCATCAACGACGTCTGGCAGTTCCGCCAGAACCTGCGCTACACCAAGAGCGACCTGTCGTTCCAGGGCATCACCGCTGGCGGCAGCGCAACCTCGGTCAGCGACGACGGCACCCTGGCCCGTGGCGCCAACGTGGTGGATGAAGACATCAGCCAGTTCGCCATCGACAACAACCTGCAGGCGGACTTCTCCACCGGCCCGCTCACGCACACCCTGCTGCTGGGCCTGGATCACCAGCGCGCCAACACCAACTACAAATGGCTGTATGGCGCGGCGCCGACCAGCAACATCACCAAGCCGATCTATGGCCAAGACTTCAGCAACGTCGCCTTCACCGCGTACAACGATTACAACCAGAAGATGCGCGACACCGGCCTCTACGCGCAGGACCAGATCGCCCTCGACAACTGGCGCCTGACCCTCGGTGGTCGTCAGGATTGGGCCCACACCGGCTCGAAGTTCTACAACGCCGGCGGCGCCACCGATACCCGTCGCGACAGCCAGTTCAGCGGCAACGCGGCGCTCAGCTACCTGTTCGAGAATGGCGTGGCGCCCTACGTGTCCTATGCCGAGTCGTTCCAGACCGAAGCGGGCGGCGCCGCTGGCGCGGCCTTCGAGCCGAGCACCGGCAAGCAGTACGAGCTGGGCGTGAAGTACCAGCCGGTGGGCACCGACCTGATGCTCAGCGCGGCCGTCTACGACCTGACCCGCAAGAACATCGTCCTCACCGGCAGCGACTTCATCAGCCGCCCGGTGGGCGAGGCGCAGGTGCGTGGCTTCGAGCTGGAAGCCGTAGGCAACGTCACCGAGAATCTCAAGGTGACCGCCGCCTACACCTACGCCAACAGCAAGATGACCAAGGTCGCCAACCCGCTGGACAAGAACCGCCCGCTGCCGCTCACCCCGGAAAACCAGGCCTCGCTGTGGGCCGACTACACCTGGCATGACGGCCTGCTCGACGGCTTCGGCCTGGGCTTCGGCACCCGCTACGTCGGCGAGACCCACAACATCGCCATCGGCAGCATGGGCTACGTGCGCGACAAGTCGGATGGCGACACCGGTTCCTACACCGTCTACGACGCCGCGGTGCACTACGACCTCGGCCGCCTGGACAACAGCCTCAACGGCCTGAACGTCGCGCTGAATGCCAACAACGTATTCGACAAGGAATACATCTCCACCTGCGACGGCTTCTACTGCTACTACGGCGACCGCCGCAACGTGGTGGCCAGCGTCAACTACAAGTTCTGACGCCTCCACGAAGCCGCGGGCACTCGTAGGGCGCATAACGCGCAAGCGTTATGCGCCGGGCAAAAGCCGGCGGATAACCTGTTCCAGGTTACTCGCCCTAGGATCCTGCGCACCGAAAGCCCCGCTCCGGAAGAGCGGGGCTTTTTGCTTTCTCCGCAATGCCATCCTCGGAATTGTCGGGGCCTCAGCCGCGCACAACTCCCCACACCACACTCGCATCGTCGTGGATCTTCAGGCGTGGATAGTCCAACGCCTGGCCATCGGCGCTTTCCAGCGCGCGCAATTCGTCGATCAGCGCTTCGACGCCTCGTTCAGGCAGCGCCGCGAACAGCGAATCCAGGTCGTAGCGACGGAAATCCAGCAACCGGTCGAATCCATCGGTCACCAGCATGAACGCCTTCAATCCTGAAGGATCGAGCACCCGGCGCTGCACATGCGCAATCCAGCGCTCGCTCGGATCGAGGCACCAATACCCCTGCGGAGTGTTCGCCAGCGCCCGGTTGCGCCGCACCCACTCGCGGCTGGCCTGCCACAACTGTGCGTGGGACCAATCCGGATTTGCCTCGCGCAGCGCCAGCAGGCGCTGCACCGACTGGCGGTCGATCTCTTCCAGCGGCGTGTCGCCGAAACTCTCGACGTGGCCATCATCCCAGGCCAGGTGAATGCAGGTGTCGCAGAGGTTGAGCAGCTCCAGCGAGCCATCGCCCAGCACCCGCAGCAGGCTCAGGCAAGCGGTGGGCAGGTTCAGATCAAGGCTCACGGCCACGCCGGAATCGCGCTGGAAATCCGCAGCGATGCCCGCCTGCAACTGTGCCAGCAGGTCTTGAGTCGGCCTGTACGGCTGCTCCTCCAGCAGGCGCTGAAGATGAGCATTGGCGCTCTGCGCCAGCCAGCGCGCGTCGCTCTCGCCGCCGACCAGCCCCTGCCCGAGGCTGGTCGCGCCATCCAGCACCCAGGCCGCCTGCGCGGTGTAGCCGATGGCATCGTCGTTCACCGGCGAGCCCTGGCGGCACGCCGCCCCCAATACGGAAATCGTCGTCACAACCGCTCTCCTTCGTTTCGTCGGCCACACTGACCGGCGTACAGTCTCATCACCATCCGGACTCTGCCAAGGAGAGCCCCATGCTTCGCGTTCTGCCGCTGATTCTCGCCGGCCTGTTGCTGGCCACCGGCGCCCACGCCACGCAAGTGAAGTACTTCGACCTGCCCAAGGGTTCCGGCCCGCACGACGTGGCGCCCACCGAGGACGGCAAGGTCTGGTACACCGCGCAGAAGCTCGGCGTGCTCGGCCGGCTCGATCCGCAGACCGGGCAGAGCGAGCAGATCAGCCTCGGCAAGGGCTCCAGCCCCCACGGCGTGATCGCCGACGCCAACGGCGACGCCTGGATCACCGACAGTGGCCTCAACGCCATCGTCCACGTGGACGCGCAGCGTCTGGGCGTGGAAGTCATCCCGTTGCCCAAGGAAGCGGCCAACGCCAATCTCAACACTGCGGTATTCGATGACGACGGCGTGCTGTGGTTCACCGGGCAGAATGGCTTCTATGGTCGGCTCGACCCGGACAGCCGCGACCTGAAGGTCTGGCCGGCGCCGCGCGGCAAGGGCCCCTACGGCATCGCCGTGACTCCGGATGGAGGCGTCTGGTACGCGTCCCTCGCGGGCAACTACATCGGCCAGGTCGACGATATCGCCGATAACGCCACCACCTTCGACGCCCCCGGCAACGACAGCGGCCCGCGTCGCCTGTGGGCCGACTCCGTGGGGCGGCTGTGGATCAGCCAGTGGAGCGCCGGAAGCCTGGCGCGCTTCGACCCCAGCGACAACCAGTGGAAAACCTGGAAGCTGCCGGGCGATCATCCGCAGCCCTATGCGGTCTACGTCGATGCCATGGACCAGGTCTGGCTGAGCGATTTCGCCGCCAATACCCTGCTGCGCTTCGATCCGCAGAGCGAGAAATTCACGGCCTACCCGAGCGACCACGAACACGCCAACGTGCGCCAGCTGCTCGGCCGGCCCGGCGAGGTGTGGGGCGCCGAATCCGGCACCGATCGCCTGGTCGTCCTGCAAGATTGAACCCACCGAGGAGTCGTTGATGAGTACCCGTCCCGTCCTGTTTCACGCCGCCGCTTCGCCCTTCGTGCGCAAGGTCATGGTCCTGCTGCACGAGACCGGCCAGGCCGACTCCGTGGAGCTGTACGCCGCCGTCCACACACCCATCGCGCCGGACGCCGGCGTGCTGCAGGACAATCCCGCCGGGAAGATTCCCGCCCTGCGCCTGGCCGACGGCCAGACCCTGCATGACAGCCGGGTGATCCTCGAATACCTCGACCAGCAACACGCCGGCGAGCCGCTGATTCCCCGCGACGGCGCGGCACGCTGGCGCCGCCTGACCCTCGCCTCATTGGCCGACGCGGTACTGGATGCCGCCGTGCTGATTCGCTACGAAACCGCCATGCGCCCCCAGGAGAAACACTGGGACAAATGGCTCGACAACCAACAGCTGAAGATCGTCCGCACCCTCGCCTATTTCGACGGCCCGGCCCACCCCGAGCTGGCCGAGCGCTTCGACATTGCCGCGATCGGCGTCGCCTGCGCGCTGGGCTACCTGGACTTCCGCCAGCCGCACTGGGACTGGCGTGCGGACTATCCGCAATTGGCGAAGTGGTTCGCCGAGGTCAGCCAGCGGCCGTCGATGCAGGCGACCGTGCCGGCCTGACTGACGATGGGTATCGCTACACGCCCCCCATCCTAGGGTACGCAGCTCAGAGAGCGGGCCGGCATGCTCCAGACCTGCCAGCCCGCACCGCCCAGCCCCCTCTCCCCTCGGGAGAGGGTTGGGGTGAGGGGAAGCCGGCTGCGCCAGGCCTTCATCATCGGCTGGCTGTGCCGCACCACCCGCCGCTGAAAACGCTCATCACGCATCGCCCTCCGCCCCATCCCCTGCTCGAACAACCCGGCGATACGCCGCGCCAGCCGTCGCCCCACCTCGTGCTCCTCGCGCAGCCCGGTCCACGCACTCATGACGGCTGCTCCTGGCGGCCGAAGCGATAGATCGGCAGCGCCAGCAGCAGGCCGAGCTGGGCGACTCCCACACACATCTCCAGGAAGGAGCGCACATGGGGATTGTTCGCCGCATCCTCGACGCCGGTGAGCAACTCCCACCAATCGCCCGGCAGCAGCAGGGCGATGTGGGCCAGCGGTTTGCCGCTGGCCACCAGCAGGGCGATCCAGTCGAAGCGGCCGATGAGCATCAGCACTGGCAGGCACAGACCACTGATCAGCAGGCCGGCGAACAGGCACAGGGAAAAGCGCATCACGTTGGTCATCACGACTCTCCTCAGCGCTGTACGCGCACATCGTCCAGGGAAAATTCCAGGTCATCGCCACGGGGCTTGCCGATGCCATACCAGTCCAGCCGGCGAGTCAGCACCATCACGCCACCGAGCACACCGAACAGCAGCAGCGAGCCCATCAGCAAGGCGTAGTCTTCGGCGCTGAGCAGCGCGTAGAGCATCCCGTAGAGCCCGGCGAGCCCCAGGCTGAAACCGGCGCCGCGCCACAGGCTGTGCAACACGTGGCAGAGGTAGAAACCGATCAGCCCGACACAGGCGCCAGCGGACAACAGGTAGGCCAGCTCGAAGCCGAGATGCTCGGAGAGCGACAGCAGGAGCAGGTAGAACAGCGCCAGCGCCATGCCCACCAGCGCGTACTGGATCGGGTGCACCGACAGGCGCTTGAGTACTTCGAAGAGGAAGAAGCCGGCGAAGGTGAGGACGATGAACAGCAGCGCGTACTTCACCGCGCGGTCGGTCTTCAGGTACTGGTCCACCGGGTCCACCAGCGCCACGCCGAAGCGATGCTCACCGAACTGGCTGCACTCGGCGGTGCTGGCGCGGGAGATATCCGGATCGTCCGCACCGACCGCCCGAGCCACGTCGACCTGGGCCGGCGCGGTGCATGCACGCAGTTGATCCTCCAGGTTGGTGGCGAAGAAACTGGTGCGCCAGCGTGCGCTGAAACCCTGGTTGCTGACGCTGCGCTCGGTGGGCAGGAACTCACCGCCGAAGCTGGGATGCGGCCAGTCCGAGACCAGCTTGACCTGGCTGTCGCGGCCCACCGGGGTGATGTCCAGGCGGCTGCTGCCCAGCAGCGACAGCTCGAAGGAATAGTCGAAGCGCTGCTCGCGGTCGCTGGCCTTGAACGGCAGCACGGCATGCACGCCGTTGCCGAGGAACTGGCTCTGGGTGCCGGGCTGGAAGTCGCGCAGCTCGTCGCCGACCTTCAGCTTCGGCGCGTTCTCGATGCCGCGCACATCGCTGATGCCCACCGCCAGCAACGGGTCGTCGAAACGGTAACTGCCCAGGTCGCTGCTGATGCCGTAGTTGGCCGGCAGGACGAAGCTGCCGCTGACCTGGCTGTCGGCATGGAACAGGCGCGCCTCGTAGATGCCGCGATGGCGCAGTTCGGTGCGCATCTGCCCATCGAGACTGAAGACTTCCGGCAGGAAGTACAGCCGCCCGCGCACCTCGCGCTCCTGCAATACGCGCTGCTGGCTGGCCTTGTCCAGGCGCCAGGCGCGA
>NZ_MACM02000043.1:0-11597 GCF_001675465.2 Pseudomonas sp. AU12215 | reverse complement strand
GCAGTTGGATGCCATTGCCTACGAACTGAACATCCGACCGCGCAAGCGCTTCAATTGKAAATGCCCGATTGAGGTCATGACAGAGGTAGTGGCGTTGCAGCATGATGCACCTGCTTCAATCCAGTAACCGTGTTGCACTCAGCTTCTGCAACCGCCCTCATTCAACAGCGGCGACACGATCTACAAATACTCATATGTTCCATTCTATAGCACGATATGGGACGGCGGCGGTATAGACACAATCGATCTCAGTAACTTCACATCCGGATCAAATCTAAATCTAAACAATGGAACCCGCAGCGACATATTTTTCAGACCCACCAACGAGACATTTGCATCGCACGTTTTCATGGGTGAGCGCGCTTTAGGCATCGCCTATGGAGCCAACATAGAGAATGCTCGAGGCACGCAGGGAAATGACACCATACAAGGAAATGAATTAAACAACATAATATGGGGGGAGAATGGTGACGATGTAATCTACGGAAACGCGGGAAATGACATCCTATATGGCGGCGCGGGCAATGATATTCTGGATGGCGGCGCAGGTAATGACATTCTCGATGGGGGCACGGGTACCGATACGCTCAGAGGTGGAACGGGCGACGACCGATACATCATTGACAACGTAGGAGACGTTATCATAGAGAACCCCGGAGAGGGATATGACTCAATCGAAATATTCGGCGCCTCCATATCTCAATACGCCCTCCCCGACAACATAGAAGGCATAAACTGCACTCAAGCCAGCGGCAATATGGCGCTAACTGGGAATAATTTAGATAATATAATAATAGGGACAAATGGTGACAATTTAATTACAGGCGGAAGAGGAAATGACAAACTTCAAGGAAACGGGGGTAGCGACACCTATATATTCAACAAAGGAGATGGCTCCGACACAATCCTGGAGGCTCAAAGAAGCACAAACCCATTCGACATTGACATTCTAAAGTTTGGCCAAGGGATAAACTTTGACCAACTTTGGTTTAGCAAGGAAAATATCTCCGGCTCGTTAGTTGTAAAAATCATAGGAACAAGCGACAAAGTTTCCATTGATTTCTGGTACCCCAGCAGCAGTGGGACCCCTAATTGGTCAGAGTGCTATATAGAAAAGTTCCAGACCAGCAACGGCAAAACCTTAAATTACGACAAGGTCGACCAATTAGTTAATGCCATGGCGGCGTTTTCACCTCCTGCACTTGGTCAGACCACCCTCCCCCCCAACTATCAGCAAGCACTTGCACCGGTTATAGCCGCTGCTTGGAGTTGACGTAGCTTCGGCGGTGCTCGCAAGAGCATCGCCATTTATATATCCATGGATCAAAAAATGCCAAAATTCAGCATAATACTTACCGTCTACAATGGAGAGCAATTTCTCAACATCAATACATGAAGAGATTCGCGAGCAGCGTGACGATCTTCTTCAGACCTGCCAACGTTTCTGGAGTGGAAAAACTGTGAAGATCAAAGTTTCATCTTTGGTGCCAACCTTGCGGCTCGCCTGTCATTTAATCTAACGCAACGACGCCGAGTCGAGCGCCTCACAGAAGTGCGGAAAGTGGCGCTCGACAAGTACGTCCGGCAGGATGAACTGTGGAAAGCTCTTCGATGAATTGTTTTTGTGTAGCACATGTAAGCACAAACCGGAGTCATCAACAGGAAGAGCGATGTGTGCACCCCTGTTGCGCGCCGCCGTTGCAAAAAGCCCATCCTCGTTGAAAGAAATTGGCTCGAACGGATGCTCGGCCCAGAGACGTTTCGTATAAAAATAGCTAAAACCGAATCCAAGATGGTTCTCGAGAAACGCCTGACTTCCTTCAGGAATTTCGTGAAGTGTAACCGGTCTACCGCTCCAACAGAAATGCAAACCGGCCTTGCACATCAGATCCCAATAGGCAAATTTTTTATACACTCTGCTATAGATGAAGAATGCGCTTAGCTTTACAAAGTCAGCCCCATGCAACCGCATCTGGCCAAGCATCGCTGCAAGATAATTTGGCGCATAGACTTCATCATCATCAAAGTGGGCGATAATATCGCCCCTGGCAATTTCATTGGCTAGATTGCGCTTCTCGCCGATTGTCTTTCGCGAAGGCAAATGTCGATAAACAACTCGAGAATCACTCAAGCTTTCCATAAAAGCACTTGGTTTATCACTGTCATCGATAACTACCCATTCCAGAGACTCTACACTTTGCGAGCAGAACGAACGATAAGCAAACGGTAGCAGCGACTCACGATTCCATGTGGGGGTTATGACGCTTATTGCGGGCTTAACCGCGACAGAATGCCGGCTAGGTGACATGCAAAAATCCCTCCTTTATTGATTTTTCATCCTATAGCGATACTCTCGAATAAGCATCTAACTGGAAACCTGTGTAGAGAACCAATTTCAAACCGTGAACCAACGCATGAACACACTATCAATTACAAACTCTTTACCCCCATTAAATCCCTCTGTCCCAACAACTAATAATCAAGAAGCTCAAAAGCCAGCACCGCCCTAACCTGGGACACTCAAATAAAATCTATCCCATACCTTTCAGGAATTCCTGACAGCAATTTCCGAATTACTTAAACGGAATTCCCCTGAAGATATCGGCATCCCATACCGGAGACATTTCATGCGCCAGCGCCAACCCAGACTGTCAGTACAAACCATTGTCGATGCGCTCAACAGCGGAGCCCCCGCTCGTGGTGAAGCTCTGGCGCGACAACTGCTTCGTAGCCAACCGCGCAACGCCGAGGCTCTTCATTTGTGCGGAGTCGCCTGTCTAAGCCAAGGCAAGGCAACACTGGCGCGAGAGTTGATCAAGCGCGCCCTAACCGTACGCAAGGATGCTACCTATTACTTGAATTTGGCTCTGGCCGAGCGAGCACTGAGCAATGACAACGCCGTGGAGGAGGCATTCCGGTGCTGCCTGCAACTACAACCACGGAATGCACAAGCGGCCAACAACCTGGCGAACCTCTGTAACAAGCAACGCCGCTACGCAGAAGCCGAACAATTTTACCGCCAGGCCATTGCCAGCAACCCCGGCTACCTCCTGGCCTACAAAAACTTTGGGAACCACCTGTGCGAATGCGGCCAAAGTGAGACGGCTATTCCCGTTCTTACTCAAGCACTCACGCTGGGCCCGGATAGAACCGACCTCCAACTGGAACTGGCCAGAGCGCTACGAAATCGAAAACGCTTCAGCGAGGCCGCTAAATGGTTTGCCGAGGCCAAGCAATGGGACGATTTGCAATTGGCTCTGCGCACACTGGGTAGCTGGCCCCAACTGGCAGCAGTTGACACTGAGCTTCTGCAGAAACTGCAAACATCACCACAGGATGCGTTCACCCCCTGGAGCCTGATCAACTTGCCCGGACTTTCCCCGGAACTACACCGTGATGCCGCTCGCCACTTTGCCGAGTCGCGCTGGTCACAGGAGCTGCTCGCCTCACCCTTGAGCAGCGAGCCCACAGAGGGCGAATGCCTACGCATCGGCTACCTGTCCAGCGACTTCTATGACCACGCGACGATGCACCTGATGATGGGCGTGCTGGAGGCGCACGACTGCGCCAGGGTGGATATCCACCTATTCGACTACAGCCCCGAGCGCGACGATGACTTCACCCGCCGCATCGCCGCAACTGGCCTGCACCGCCACAACCTGCGCGAGCTGTCCGACGAGGCGGCGGCGAAGCTGATCGCCGAGCAGCGCCTGCACATCCTGGTGGACCTGAAGGGCTACACCACCGGCGCACGCCAGGGCATCACCGCATTGCGGCCGGCGCCGGTGATCATAAATTGGCTGGGCTATCCGGGCAGCCTGGGGCATCCACGCCTGGCGGATTACCTGATCGGTGATCCGACCGTGACGCCAGCCGAGCACGCTGCGCATTTCAGCGAGACGCTGGCGCTGATGCCCCATAGCTACCAACCCAATGACCGGGACCGCCCCTTGAACCCGCCGCCTGGTCGAACGGAGGTCGGGCTACCGGAACAAGGCGTGGTGTTCGCCAGTTTCAACCAGTTGCTCAAGCTCAATCCGGGCGAATTCGACCTGTGGTGCCGATTGCTGCGGGAGGTGCCTGGGGCCGTGCTCTGGCTGCTGGAGCCCGAGGTCGAGGAGGCCCGCGACAATCTTCGGCGCGAGGCACAGCAGCGTGGAGTGGCCGCCGAACGCCTGATCTTCGCACCGCGCCTGAAGCAGGATGAACATCTGGCCCGTCTGTCCCTCGCCGACCTGGCCCTGGACAGTTTCCCCTGCACCTCGCATACCACGGCCAGTGATGCGCTCTGGGTGGGGGTACCGCTGATCACTCGACTGGGCGAGACCTTTACCAGCCGCGTGGCGGGAAGCCTGCTCAAGGCGCATGGTTTTGACGAACTGGTAGCGAAGGATGCAGAGGACTGCTTCGAGCGGCTGAAAGCCCTGGCCCTCGACGACAGCGCACGCACTGAGCTGCGCCAGCGGCTGTCGGCAGCGCGGATGGACTCGCCGTTGTTCGACACGGCGCGATTCACCCGTGATCTGGAAGCCTTGTACCAGGCAATCTGGCAGCACCACTGCACCGAGCCGGAAGAGCGCTCCGAGGTTGTGCTGGCGGTTTAGTTGCAGGACCGAGGGGGACGCCCAGTCCTTGCTCGCGAACCCACCCGGCGCCGGAGCCGGGGGAAGCCTGTTCGCGAGCAAGCTCGCTCCTACAAAAGCAGGAGCGGAAGGGTCACTCCGCGCGGGCGTGCTCGACCTTGTCGGAGGCGGACCAGAGGCGGTAACGGACTTCGACGTCTTTCGGCGCGTAGATCACGATGGGCAGTTTGCTGTTGTAGCGCAGCACGAAGCCTTCACCGATTACCGGGACGAAGTCCTTCTTGCTCTTGCCCTCGGGGCAGGCCATCAGGGTGCTGGCCGGGCCGCTGACCTTGTCCAGGCGGTAGTAGGAGTAACCCCAGCCTTCCAGGGTCTTCTCTTCCAGGGTGCCGCCCAGGCGCTGGCGGTTGCAGTCGACGCTCAGCGTCTTGCCGGCGAGGATCTCGACCTTGAAGTTCTCTTCATGGGCTTGCTTGGGCAGATGGATGACCTGTCGGACGAAGCCGTCCTCGGCCTTGGGATAGGGCGCGACGTCTTCCAGTTTGGCGGCGTTGGCCAGGGTGGCGGTAGCGCTGAGCAACAGCGCGGTGGGCAGGGTGAAACGAGCGAACGGCATGAAGCCTCCTTGCAGAATTGAGGAACGAACGCACCGCGAGGATGCGTTCGTCCGAGCCTCTCTGACCGTCAGATTGTACGAATGCTCCTACGGTCGTGCCCTGAGTTGTATCAAGCTACTTCACCACCGGCCTTCGCCTGCTGTTCCAGGTGCGCCTGGAGTTCCGGGGCGAGGTTGAGGTTGTAGGCCAATTCATCGAGGTAGGTGCGCTCGGCGTCCTGCTGGTCGTCCACCAGCATCACGCTGACCAGGTACATTTCCGCGGCCACGGCCGGATCGCCCTGGGCGGTTTGCGCGACGTCCGCGGCGTCCAGTGGTTTCTGCATTTCGGCGTCGATCCAGGCCTGCAATTGGGGCTCGCCGGCGTGGCGTTGCAGTTCTGCCTGGATCGCCGCCTGCTCGCGCTCATCGATACGGCCGTCCGCCTTGGCAGCCGCGAGCATGGCAGTGAGTATCGCGTGGCTATGGGCTTCGGCCTCGGGGCCATCGAGCTGGTCGACGGTGGTCAGCGATTGCTGCTGCGAGGGATTGGCATTCTGCTGGCGCTGCCAGTTCTGATAGGCCTGGTAGGCCATCATGCCCAGCGAGGCGAGCATGGCGTAGTTGACGCCGCCACCCGTGGAACGCCCCTGGGGAGCGCCGCCGGAACTGGCGCCGCCACCGAGCATGCTGCCCAGCACACCGCCCAGTCCGCCCAGCCCACCACCACCGGAGCCGCCCGCGCTACCACCGCCGAGAATCGAACCCAGTCCGCCGCCTCCGCCGCCGCCCAGCAGCCCGCCGAGCAGGCCACCCAGGCCACCGAGCGGGTCCGCGCCACCGGCGCCGCCCTGTTGCTGTTGCGCCGCCGAGCCCTGTCCGGCCCGCAGCAGTTGTTCCAGTAGATCGGTTGTGTTCATGACCAGTCCCTCGCCATCGCGCGGTGTGCGTTGGGCAACGATAGTCCCGCCACACCGACGCGCCAGCGCCGTCCGCCAGCCGGCCCGGAATGGTCGGGACGCCCGGCGACGGAGACTGATGCCCGGCACCATCGGGTGCCAGGCGAAGCGGCGCAGCCGCGCCCTTTATCCAGCGGATGCGAGGAAGGTCACGCCACTCAGGCGGGCACCGCGTCCAGCGCCTTCTGCGCCTGGGCTTCCAGCTCGACCTTGAGGCCGGCGTCGAGACTCAGCTGGCGCGCCAGTTCATCGAGGTAGGCGCGCTCCATGAAGTTGGTCTCGTCGACCATCAGCAGGCTGGCCAGGTACATCTCGGCAGCCATTTCCTCGCTGGTGGCAGCGCGAGCGACTTCGGCCGGGTCCAGCGGCTTGGCCAGTTCGCGCTCGAGCCAGCCTTGCAGCTCGACGTCGCCAGTGAGCTTGGCAATCTCGCCATCGATCAGTTGGCGTTCGCGATCATCGATATGTCCGTCGGCTTTCGCGGCGGCGACGATGGCCCGCAGGATCGCGTGGCTATGCTGCTCGACCTGTGCCGGCGGCAGGCGGTCAACGGTCTGCGGCTCGCCGCGCGGAGCGCTGGCCTGCTTCTGCTGCCAGTTGCCGTAGGCCTTGTAAGCGAGCACGCCCAGCGCCGCGAGTCCGCCATAGGCGACAACCTTGCCGCCCACCTTGCGCGCCTTCTTGCTACCCATCAGCAGGCCCAGCGCACCGGCTGCCAGGGCGCCGCCACCGGCGCCGGACAGCAGGCTGCCCAGGTCCAGGCCGCCCTTTCCGCCTTGCGCGCCCTGGCCGCCGCCCTGCTGGGTCAGGCCCTTGTTCTGCATCAGTTCCTGCCCGGATTTGAGCAGTTGGTCGAGCAGGCCACGTGTGTTCATGGCGATCTCCGCTAGCTATCGAGATGAAAAGTCAGGCCCCCGACTCTAGCTCGCAGTCTTGTCACAGCGCAGACGCAGAGTGCTTCCGGATATTGCGGGCCTTTGCCGGCGGGTCCGCAGGGCAAATAGGCCGCTTTCATTCGATTAAAAAGAATGCTCCTATAGATTTTCGATAATCAACAATGAAATGCGCCGAGACTGGCTAGACAAGGCTCTAGATCGAGGCTCCGCGCACCAGCGGCCAATCACCATGATGACGCTCCGCCAGATCCGCCACTTCATCGCCGTTGCCGAGACCGGCTCGATCTCCGCCGCTGCCCAGGCAGTGTTTATTTCCCAGTCCACCCTGACCCTGGCCATCCAGCAACTGGAAGAAGAGATCGGCGTACGCCTGTTCGACCGCCACGCCAAGGGCATGACCCTGACCCACCAGGGCCACCAGTTCCTGCGCCAGGCACACCTGATCCTGGCCACGGTGGAGAACGCCAAGCGCAGCCTGCAGCAGAGCACCGATCAGGTAGCCGGCAGCCTCACCATCGGGGTGACCAGCCTAGTGGCGGGCTATTACCTGGCGGACCTGATCAACCGCTTCCAGCGCGCCTTCCCCAACGTGAAGACCCGCGTGGTGGAGGACGAACGCCCGTACATCGAGCACCTGCTGGTGAGTGGCGAGATCGATGTTGGCGTGCTGATCCTCTCCAACCTGGAAGACCGCCACGCCCTGCAGACGGAGGTGCTGACTCACTCGCCACACCGCCTCTGGCTGCCGGCGCAGCATCCGCTGCTGGAGCGCGACAGCATCGCCCTCGCCGATGTGGCGGGCGAGCCATTGATCCAGCTGAACGCTGACGAGATGGGCCTGCATACCCAGCGCATCTGGTCGCGCGCCGGGCTGGTGCCGCAGGTGACGCTGCGCACCGCCTCGGTGGAAGCGGTACGAAGCCTGGTGGCGGCGGGCCTGGGCCTGTCGATCCAGCCGGACATGACCTACCGCCCCTGGTCGCTGGAAGGCGACATCATCGAGGCGCGGCCGCTGGTGGACTTGTCCGAACCGTTGGATGTCGGCCTGGCCTGGCGTCGCGGCACCGCGCGGCCGGCACTGGTGGACCCGTTCCTCACCGTCGCCCGAGAGCAGCCGAACGCCAAACGCCTTTCGATCTAGAGACTTACAGCGTTCGATTTAATCGAACGGCGCTTTCAGTAATTAGAATTTGTCGACCCCACGCCCGGACTCTAGTCTCTCGTCCCATACCAAAGGGCCAAGTTCCGGGCACCGCCCCTACGCCGGAGCACGCACATGGCCCCCGAAAACAAGACAGATAAAAGACGAGTTTCCAAGATGACCGGCGCAACCCTGCATACCGCCTTGCTGATCGACGGCCAACTGGTCGCCGGCGAAGGCATGGCCGAGCCGATCATCAACCCGACCTCGGGCGAGACCCTCATCAGCATCGCCGACGGCTCCATCGATCAGGTCGAACAAGCCATCGCCGCCGCGCACCGCGCCTTCCCCGCCTGGGCCCGCACTACACCCGCACAACGTTCCGCCGCGCTGCTGGCCATCGCCGATGCCATCGACAAGCGCGCGAACGATCTCGCCCAGCTGGAATCGCTGAACTGCGGCAAGCCACTGCACCTGGCGCGCCAGGACGACATCCCCGCCACCGCCGACGTGTTCCGCTTCTTCGCCGGCGCCGTGCGCTGCCAGCAGGGCCAGCTCGCCGGCGAATACGTGCCCGGCCACACCAGCATGGTGCGCCGTGATCCGGTGGGCGTAGTCGCCTCCATTGCGCCGTGGAACTACCCGCTGATGATGGCCGCGTGGAAGATCGCTCCCGCGCTCGCCGCCGGCAACACGCTGGTGTTCAAGCCGTCCGAACACACCCCGCTGAGCATCCTGGCGCTGGCGCCGGCATTGGCCGAGATTCTTCCAGCGGGCGTGATCAACATCGTCTGCGGCGGCGGCGAAGGCGTCGGCAGCCATCTGGTCAGCCACCCGAAGGTGCGCATGGTCTCGCTGACCGGCGACATCGTCACCGGGCAGAAGATTCTCCAGGCCGCCTCGCGCACGCTCAAACGCACCCACCTGGAACTGGGCGGCAAGGCGCCGGTGATCGTCTGCAACGACGCCGACCTTGAAGCCGTGGTCCAAGGCGTGCGCACCCACGGTTACTACAACGCCGGGCAGGACTGCACCGCCGCCTGCCGCATCTACGCGCAGGCCGGCATCCATGACCGCCTCGTCGCCGAACTGGGCGACGCCGTGGCGAGCATCCGCTTCGCCCGCAAGCGCGACGCCGACAACGAGATCAGCCCGCTGATCAGCGCCCGCCAGCGCGACCGCGTGGCCAGCTTCGTCGAACGCGCCCTCGGCCAGCCGCACATCGAACGCGTCACCGGCGCCGCCGTGCATTCGGGCCCCGGCTTCTACTACCAGCCGACCCTACTGGCCGGCTGCAAGCAGCAGGACGAGATCGTCCAGCGCGAGGTGTTCGGCCCGGTGGTCACCGTGACCCGCTTCGATCAGCTGGAACAGGCGGTGGACTGGGCCAACGACTCAGAATACGGCCTGGCCTCCTCGGTGTGGACGCAGAACCTGGACAAGGCCTTCCAGATCGCCAACCGCCTGCAGTACGGCTGCACCTGGATCAACACCCATTTCATGCTCGCCAGCGAGATGCCCCACGGCGGGCTCAAGCGCTCGGGCTACGGCAAGGACCTGTCCAGCGATTCGCTGCAGGACTACAGCGTGGTGCGCCACATCATGGCGCGCCACGGCCAGCAGCTGGATTGAACCATCCGGCGGGGTCGCCCGCCGGCACATAAGAAACGCCCCGACGCCAAGCCGTCAGAGGGCTGTTGCTCGATTGAACTGCCCCACCAATAGAGACAACAACGAGAGGGAGACACCCGATGCGCAAGACCGCACTGCTCAGTGCCATCACCACCGCCCTGCTGGCCAGCGCCGGCGTCCAGGCCGCCGAGGCCCTGAAGGAAGTCGGCCAAGGCGAAGGCCGCCTGGACATCATCGCCTGGCCCGGCTACATCGAGCGCGGCCAGTCCGACAAGAACTACGACTGGGTGACCCAGTTCGAGAAGGACACCGGCTGCCAGGTCAACGTGAAGACCGCCGCCACCTCCGACGAGATGGTCAGCCTGATGGCCAAGGGCGGCTACGACCTGGTCACCGCTTCGGGCGACGCCTCCCTGCGTCTGATCTACGGCAAGCGCGTGCAGCCGATCGATCCGTCGCTGATCCCCAACTGGAAGAACATCGACCCGCGCCTGAAGGACGCCGCCTGGTACGTGGTCAACGGCAAGACCTACGGCGCGCCGTACCAGTGGGGCCCGAACCTGCTGATGTACAACACCAAGATCTTCCCCACCGCGCCGGACAGCTGGAAAGTCGTGTTCGAAGCGCAGAACCTGCCCGACGGCAAGCCGAACAAGGGCCGCGTGCAGGCCTACGACGGCCCGATCTACGTCGCCGATGCCGCGCTGTACCTGAAGGCCACCCAGCCCGAGCTGGGCATCACCGACCCGTACCAGCTCGACGAGAAGCAGTACGCCGCCGTGGTCGATCTGCTGCGCAAGCAGCATGACCTGATCCACCGCTACTGGCACGACACCACTGTGCAGATGAGCGACTTCAAGAACGAAGGCGTCGCTGCTTCCAGCGCCTGGCCGTACCAGGCCAACGCCCTGAAGGCCGAAGGTCAGCCGATCGCCACCGTGTTCCCGAAAGAGGGCGTCACCGGCTGGGCCGACACCACCATGCTGCACGCCGAAGCGCAGCACCCGAGCTGCGCCTACAAGTGGCTGAACTGGTCGCTGGAGCCCAAGGTTCAGGGCGACGTGGCGGCCTGGTTCGGTTCCGTGCCGGCCGTGCCGGAAGGCTGCAAGGCCAGCACCCTGCTGGGCGGCGAAGGCTGCGCCACCAACGGCTACAACCAGTTCGACAAGATCGCGTTCTGGAAGACCCCGGTGGCCGAGGGCGGCAAGTTCGTCCCGTACAGCCGCTGGACCCAGGATTACATCGGGATCATGGGCGGCCGTTAAGGCAGGAATTTCCCCGCCGCGCCTGACTGGCTCCCCTCTCCTCTTCAGGGAGAGGGGCTGGGGGAGAGGGTGAAACCGCTGGCTCCGATGCCCGGCCGCCCTCTCTCCAACTCTCTCCCTGAAGGGAGAGGGAGCTGTTCGGCGCATAGCCCCACCCGAGTACCACATCCGTACCGATTCACCCGTATCTCAGATTCACGGGCAGGGCTCCCCTACGCCGGATTCCTGCCCCTTGGAGCGTGCACCATGACCACCCCCGCTGTTCA
Organism: Pseudomonas sp. AU12215; assembly: GCF_001675465.2. Classification (NCBI taxonomy): domain Bacteria; kingdom Pseudomonadati; phylum Pseudomonadota; class Gammaproteobacteria; order Pseudomonadales; family Pseudomonadaceae; genus Pseudomonas; species Pseudomonas sp. AU12215. The sequence goes on along the minus strand of NZ_MACM02000043.1, from coordinate 260 downwards.
ATTCACCCAGGTCTCCCGCCAGTTCGGCGAGGTGAAAGCCGTTGACCGGGTGTCCATCGACATCAAGGACGGCGAGTTCTTCTCCATGCTCGGCCCGTCGGGCTCGGGCAAGACCACCTGCCTGCGCCTGATCGCCGGCTTCGAGCAACCCAGCGCAGGTTCCATCCGCATCCATGGCGAGGAGGCCGCGGGCCTGCCGCCCTACCAGCGCGACGTCAACACGGTGTTCCAGGACTACGCGCTGTTCCCGCACATGAGCG
>NZ_MACM02000042.1:0-5419 GCF_001675465.2 Pseudomonas sp. AU12215 | reverse complement strand
AGGCAAGACCGACGAGATGCTGCGCCAGACCCAGATGATCGCCCAGGGCAACATCGCCATCAAAGCTGTGGACGGCCTGAAGATCGACTACAAGCACATCGACCAGAAGAGTGTCAGCCAGGCCATCGATGCCATGGTGCAGGCGGATCCTAACCTCGCATGGATCAAGGAAGCCGAGAAGCGGGGCGATGTGGATTGGCGGGCGGTGAAGGAGATTCACGACTCGTATAAGTACAGTAATTCGGGGTTGGGTGCAGCGCCTCAGCTCATAATTGCCATTGTTGCGTCGGCATATTTGGGGCCGCTATACGGCGCCATGGCCAGCAACCTCGCCGTAGGCACAATCAACAACGGCGGAGATATTGGTAAGGGGCTGAAATACGCCACAAGCTCAGACAACTTGAAGGGTTATGCCATCGCGGCCGCAACCGCCTATGTCGTCAGTCCGCAGTTGGACAAGGCATTTGACGTATCCACTGACAACATCAACAAAGTCACAAAAGGGTTTGATCTCAGTACAGCGGAAGGTATCGGTGGTTTCGCTGCTTACAGCATTGCACAAGGCTTTGCCCAATCAGTCATGCAGCAGGCCGCTTATGGCGGTAGTTACATCGACAATCTGGGGGATGCCATGGCTGGCCAGGCGCGCAACCTGGGCATGGCGGTGGGCTTCAATTTCATTGGCGATTCGGTCAAGTACCCTGACGGCAGTCCGCAGAAAATCCTATCCCACGCCCTGATGGGCGGTTTACTAGCCGAAGTGTCCGGGGGCGATTTCAAGACTGGCGCGGCAGCGGCAGGCGCCAACGAAGCCATGATCAACCTGCTCGGGAAAATGGTGGGAGGCGATCAGAACCTGGAACTGATGGCCTCGCAGTTGGCCGGTCTAGCTGCCGCAGCAGCGGTCAACGGTGATGTGAGTCTGGGCGCAGAGATTGCCAAGAGTGGGACCGCCTACAACCGCCAATTGCACCCGGATGAAATCAAATTTGCCTCCGATGCCGAGCGCGTCAAACGCTATGCCCAAGCCAACGGACTGAGCGAGGAGGCCGCGCAAAAGGAACTGCTCAGCACTGCCGCGATGATGGTGGATAACGGCTGGAACCAGGCGTTGTCTGGCACCGATATCAACGCCGCCCGCGCCGCTCAATACTTGCGTACGGAACTGGGCAAAGGCCCTGACAGCAATCTCTTCCAGGTTACCCAGACGGACTACTACAACGAGCGAGTGGGGCTGGAGGCGCTATTCAAGAACAAGGATGCACTGACCAAAGTCCTGGAAAACATCGCACTGGCGAACCCCGCAAGCTACGCAAGGGACCCGGCTAACAGTGCTGAAGTTCTGAATGCCAAGGGTGAGGGTAGTCAGGCGGGCTTTGGGCTGGCACTAGAGGGTATAGCCAGTGGGCCATCGAAAAGTGCGCTATGGCTGATGGGTACGTTAAAGTGCCCAAGCTGCGCAGCCGAGGATATCCAGAGTGCCTGGAGTGCGGTTGCCTCGCTACCCGAAGAACTGCGCATGAAGAGCTATCTGGACGCCTTGCACACCATGCAAGGGCAGGGCGCAAGCGTAGTGCGGGACAATGCCACAAGTGCTGCTAAGCTTGGGGTTGAAGTTGGGCTGGCCATTGATGGTGGGTTGGCGGGAACTAGTGGAGTTGCAAAAGGGGCTACTGGTTCGGTAAACAACGCTACTGCGGGGATTAAGTGGGGCGAGGGCATTCAAGGGCAGGGCATGCCCTGGGAGAACTACCTGGCTTCGCAGATGCCAGCCAGCTCGCGTTTGCCGGCGAACTTCAAGACGTTTGACTTCTATGATGCTTCGAGTGGTACGGCGATTAGTGCTAAGACTCTAGATACAACCACTGCTGCTAAATTGGCTAACCCTAGCCAAGTATATTCTTCCCTTAAGGGGAATATTGATTCTGCTGCTAAGTTTGAATCGTATACGCTAGGTAATGTCCCATTAAATAGCAGCATGATTAACGCTCGCGAGCTTCGTGTCGCGGTGCCGTCAGGGACTACTCCTGCTCAATGGGCGCAAATAAATAGGGCGGTAGAGTATGGTAATTCTCAGGGTGTGAAAGTTACTGTAACTACGGTGGAATGAATGCAATGAGCAAGCCAGATAAGAGGTCTTTCGTTTATGTAAAGTCAAATAAAGACTTTACGTTTTTGGAGACATACTCGGGATATTGGAATTTCCTTCCTGATCCTGAAGGGAAAAAATATTTACTGTCGCCTTCAGCCTCGGATGGTGAAATCGGTTCTGCGATTTATGAGGCTGTTTCGGTTAGCCGGCAAGTTGATCCGCAGAGTTGTCCGGAGTTCTTCGATTTGATGGGGAGAGTTGCTCCAGAGTATGCCGAGTGGGTGAACGGCCTTATGAAGGAATTTGGATATAAAACGAAGCGGGCAATGTTTAAAGATATGAAGAGCTGTGCGGTTGAGTTGGTGGGTAGATCTATAGTTATGCAGCCTAGTCATCACGAAAAGCTTGAGGCTTGGAGCGAAAAAGGGATATCTAAAGATGACTACGTGGTTGTTTCAGCCGATAGCTCCCCTGATCAAATAGGCTTTGCCCTTCGTTTAGCCCTTAGCCGCTGCACATAAAAACTCTCGCTGTGAAACGAAAAACCCCAGCCAACGAGCTGGGGTTTTTATTGCCTGCGATTTACCGCCCTCGCCGTTGCTCATGATCCGCCTGATACAACGACCAAGCATCGGAGGCCAGCAACAACAACGAGCGGCTGACCGTGCAGAACGAATTCTGTTCTGGGTCGCCCAGGCGCAGCACCGAAAGCAATTCGATCACCGACTTCAATCGATACTCCGCCGCGTCATACAACGCTTCGGCGGGTGCATCCAATTCAGGTACAGCGTGGCATTGCGGGGGTAGGTGCTGTGTTGCGAGGCCGTATCCAGCGGAATGAACCGGGAAGAAACGGGACGTTCAGGGATAGCGGTCTGTGACGTATGATGCGCGTCAGCCATGGTCAGCTCCTTGTTAGCTGGTTGTGGTTAGCGGGCTTTCGGTGTTCGCGCACCGTTAGCCCGCGCTTCTTTGGTTATTCCTTCCCCTTCGTTGCCGGTGCTGCCGCACGGGCGATGGCTCCAGCGACTTGGTGTTTCACGATCACCGCATCGAGCAGGCCGCGCACCAATTCCTGTTCTTCCTCCGGCATGGGAAAAAAGGGACAGATTTATTTTTCCACTCTAAAACTGGCTGGTGAGTCAGGATTAGAGTGCAGAAAATAAATCTGTCCCCTTTTTGCCCGACCATTATGGCTACATGTTGACGGAGCCTGGATTCTGGGGTGAGCTAAGTCTGGGAGTGGCATTGGGGGTGGCAGGTCGGTACCTGCCTTCCGCAAATGCTGCGAGAGAAATGGGCTTGTTTTGGCAGTCGGCCAAAGAACCATATACAAGTGGACAAGTTATTAGTGCCGCTGGTCGGGGGGTAACTAAACATCCTGAGTACTTTGGCTTTAATTCTACTCAGGAATTGCGTCAGATTTATAGATCTGATGCCATGCTGAATGAGTTGGCAGGTAACGCCATCCAAGAAATACTCCAAGGTGGCGTTAGGACTGCCGGTGCGGGTGGTCGGTATCCTGGTGGATGGGTAACCTATACTCTTCCTGATGGACGGGCAGCTAGTTGGGGGGTAAATGGTGAGTTTATTGGGTTTAGAGGGGTGAAGAATTAAATGAAAGATCTTGTATTCGAAAAAGTTGGTGATATTCATAGTGAATATCCATATTTGTGCGTCTATTTTTCTGAAGAAAAAGAGCCGTTCATGGAAATATCAGTTGCTGAAGATCGAAGCCTCGAATTCGTGGTGTATTCACGCGCCTTAAATTTGTACCTTAGTGCAGGTGACCTCAGGGAGATACTTAGCCGGGGGGCTGAATTTCTCCCGGAGGCATTAGAGAATGGGGATTTTTCATAGTTTACTGTCCCGTTGTCCCGTCCAAGCGTCCAATTCAATTTCCCTGCTTAATTGGCGGGAGGATTTTCGTGGGTTAGGCGTCAAAAACGCCTGCTACTACCTCCCGCTTGTCGGATTTTCGACTGAATTTCTTCGCGTCTCTCCTCTGATTTCCTGCGTTTCCCGCTGAGCGACGAGCCGACATCATCTGTCTCGTGGACAGGTGATCTTCCCAGCGCTGCAAATCCTCCGGCTGCTATCCGCTCAGGTAAAAGCCGCTCAACAATCCGTCCCAGGCTTCGAACCACTCCACCCGCTTCGGTCTCCGCTGATAAGGATCGATGCCGTTCCAGGCTTCCAACGGCGTTCGTCCATTCAAGCTCTGATGCGGCCGAACGGCGTTGTACCAGAACGAAAAAATCGTCAGCGCCGCTTGAAGTTGTTCGCCATTCAGTACCCGCCAGCAGTCGAGTTTGTGCTTCAGCGTGCCAAACAATCGCTCGATCCGGCCGTTTTGCCAGGGGCAACCGACATCGCTGCGTTGGTGGCGAATGCCCAGCCATTTCAGCGCTTGAGTAAACAATCGACCGGTGAATATCCGCTCGTTATCGGTCCGCAAGGCGCGCGGTTTTCCATAGCGTCCAATCGCCAGAAACAGATAGCCCAGCAGCGTCCAGGCGGATTTGTTCGGCACGGCTTTCAGTTCGAGCAAGCGCCGCGTGCCGTGCTCGATCACGCCGAGCAGGGTGTGCTGTTGTCCGTGGATATCCTGCTTGCCGGTCAGGTCCATCGCCGATACAGCATTTCTAATTGGTGAGCGAGGCCTGCGTCTGCGCAGTTCTCGCCGCTTGCATACCACCGCGTAGCGTTCTCGACGCAAGGTGTAAGCCACGAACGACTTGCTCACCGTCATCTGCCGCCGCTGGGCATGCAAGCGATTGAAGGTACCGGCGATACGCCGATAGCCGGCCTTGGGCATCAAAGCCTTGAGGCGAACCAATTCATCCACGACCCACTCAGGCTTACGCGGCGAGCGTGCCGGTGTGCCGCGTCGGGTTCGCTGCCAACCTGATTTCGGTGCGGAGAATTGCCGAGGAAAAAGACTTGCCAACCACCGCCAAATTGCGTGCCACCATCTGAGTGAAACCATTGTGCGCTCCTGGCAAAAAGGACGCTTGATACCGGCCAGGCGGAAGTGGTGACATCGACCTGCGCCGAGCAGAACTGGAAAGTTCGTCCGATGTGCGTTCTTTAACAACTCAAGTCAAAACACATGCAGATAGCGCGGAGCCGACGTCCCTGTCGCCACTCCGGCACTCCGGCACTCTCCTGAACCCCCGGCCCCGCCATCCCTGGCGGGGCGCTTGCCGGGGCAACGCATGCGTTGCCAAACCCCGGCTCGCCCTGATGGACAACGCCATCGCCTACAAGGACAGCCTCCAACTGCAACTGGGCGTCGGCCTCAGCGCCGAACAGGTCGCCGCGCTG
>NZ_MACM02000041.1:0-62862 GCF_001675465.2 Pseudomonas sp. AU12215 | reverse complement strand
AGTCGGCGGGCGGCTTCCAGCGCCGCCCGCCAGTCCTGTGAATGGACCAGCAGCTTCAACTGTTGAAGCGCCAGGGCCGCCTGGTACAGACCTTCATCGATCCGCCCACAGTGCATCGCGCGCTCGCCACGCTGGATCTGCGCCTGCGCCAACGCCAGGTCTGCGTGCCGCCCCGCTACCTCGGCCAGCCCCAGGTAGCCGTACAGCACAAAGGGCGCCGAGCAATCGCGAAGGTAGGGCTGAGCGGCCAGCAGCACGGCCTCGCTCTCATGCAGTCGCCCCTGCTGCTGCAGCAGGTCGGCCCTGGTGATCATCAGTCGCCCGAGCACCGGGTCGCGCTCGAGCCCGGTGGCGGCGCGGCTGGCCAGGCAATCCTGGAGCAGCAGGTCCGCCAGCGCAGCCTCATCGGCGAGCATCAAGGCACGCAGGCGCTCGCCCTGGAACAGCGCCTCGCTGTCCTGGCAACCTTGCCGCCGCGCCTGCTCCAGGGCAGCGCGCCACAGCAATTGCGCTTCATCGCCACGTTCGCTGGCCAGCAGGATCCGCCCCAGGGTGAACTGGCACAGCAACTGCGAGAGGCATTCCCTGGGCGCCGAGCCCAGATGCCCAAGGGCTTCGCGACAATGCTGTTCGGCCTCCAGCAACTCACCACGAAACGCCAGAGCACTGCCCTTGAGGGCCTGCCAATGGGCGAGCAACAGCTGATTGCCCGCTGTATTGGCGGCCGGCAGAAAGCGCGAAAGCCCCTGGAGACCACGCTCTGCCTCACTGACCCGGCCACTGAGCAACAGGGCCAGCGTGCTCAGATAGATCAGCCGGGGCGTGCCTTCCATCAGGTGGGAAGGTAATTGCCGATGCCAGTCCAGCACACGCCGCAGATGCAGGTCAGCGAGTTGCCAGCTCGGCTTCAGGCGCTCGATGTAGCTGGCCGCAACTTCCGGCTGGTGCACGTGCAGGGCCTGATCGATGGCGTCATGCAGGTGGCCGGCGAGGCTCAGCAGGCGGCAGGCGTGCAAGCGCAGTCGGGTCAGCTCCGGCGCGGCAATGCCATCCTGCAGCGTGGCCGCCACCAGCGGGTGCACGCGGTACCAACCAGCATCCCGCGCGACCGGCTGGATGAAGACCTGCTGCCGCAGCAGGCGATGGAGGACCTGATCGCCTGCGTTGCCATCCCAGAGCTGGGCGCAGAGATCAACGGAGAAGCGCGGCAGATTGCACAGCCCGACGAACAGACGACGCTCCTCATCGCTCATGCGCCCGAGCAACTCGCGTTCCAGATAGTCTCGCAGCAATGCCCAGCCCTGCTGCTGGCCCGCCAGCAAAAGACGCGCACCACTCCACCAGTCGCCGCTTTGCACGCCGATTTCTTCGCGTCGAGCATCCGCGATATCGCCGCCAATTCGAGCGCTGATCGCGGCGTACTCACTACGCGTCATGCCGAGCGTGTCGGTACCCAGTTCGAACAGTTCGCCCTTGAGCAGCAGCGACGGCAGATCCCACGCCGGCCGTTGCCGACAACTGACGATCAGGCGTACGCGGCTCTCCGGCAGGTGGAGCAGATGCTCGATCCAGGTGTTCACCTCGATGGACAGGTTACCTGGAAGATCATCAAGCACCAGTTGCAGAATGCGCTCGCCTTGGCCGATCTGGTGCAGTAGTACCTGCGGAGGGAGCAGCGGCGATAGACCGTAGCCGGCCGCAACGCGGGCACAGAGCTCCGTCAGGGACATCGGCTCCCCCCAGCAGGCCAGCCAGAGCAGTTCGGTGCCGGATGGCGCATCGGCAAGACTCTCGGCCAGCAGGATGCTCTTTCCATAGCCCGCCGGGGCGCACAGCAGGGTCAGGCGTTGACGGCTGCCACGTACTGCAGTGGCCAGCCGCGGACGCGGCACATGGTGCTCCGGCAGTCGCGGAATTCTGGCAAGAGGCGCTTGCGCGCGGCTCGAACTGACACCCAGACCTTGCATGATGAGCCTCGATCCACGGCGTTTCAGGGACAGCGGCCGGCGCAGACGCACGGCGATCCGCTGAGTCGGAAACGATGCTGCAAAACACCGAGGGAAAAGGCACCCCCCACGTCAGGTGGCGTCGAGGCAAGAGTGGCCCGTGAGAGAGTTCACGATGAAAGAAGCCGGGGCAGGAGCCGTGCCCCGGCAGAAGAGCGGCGCTGGACCACCCACACGCCGCCTTCAAGCGCCTTGCTTCAGCGGATACCGGCGTTGCGCAGGGCCGCGGGAGTGAAGTCGTTCATACTGTAGTTCTGGTCGTACTGGGTAGCCTTCTTCGATTCGTTGGTCATGCCGAACACCAGGTAGCGGCCAGCGATCAGGTCGTACAGGGCCTGGGCGGCGTACAGGCTGATGCCATGCTGGTAGTCGTTGACCTGGTAACCCTCACCCACGCGCCACAGCTGGCCGCGACCGTCGTAGTGATCCACTTCCAGCAGGGACCAGGTGTCCTCGTCGAAGTACATATGGCGCTTGGCATAGATGTGGCGCTGGCCGGGCTTGAGCGTGCCCTCCACTTCCCAGACCCGGTGAAGCTCGTACCGCGTCAGGTCCTGGTTGATGTGGCCGGGCTTGAGAATGTCGGCGTACTTCACCTGAGGCGACCACAACTTGTAGTTGTTGTACGGCACGTACATCTCGCGCTTGCCGATCAGCTTCCACTGGTAGCGATCCGGCGAGCCGTTGTACATGTCGGCATTATCGGCTGTCCGCAGGCCGTCGGCGGCCGTACCCGGGCCGTCGTAGGCTACCTGCGGAGCGCGGCGCACGCGGCGCTGGCCGGCGTTGTAGGACCAGGCGCTGCGCGGTTCCTTGACCTGATCGGTGGTTTCATAGACCAGCAGCACGTTGCCGGCCATGCGCGACGGCGCGGTCACTTCCTGGCGCAGCAGGAACAGGTAATCGCCCACCTTTTTCGGATCGAAATCCTTCATCAGGGAAGGTACGCCGACATTCTGCTGCAGCGACACGATGGTGTAATCGCCATTGACCTGGGGAGTGGCCTGGGCAATCTGCTGGGTGTAGTTGGTACCGCGATAACGGGTCTCGTGGTTCCACACCACCTCCACACCACTCTTTGGAATGGGGAACGGGTAGTAGCGCCCACTGACATTGGCGATACCGTCGCCACCGCTGACCAGTTCGGCGCTGGCTGCGCTCTTCTTCGCCGCCTCGTACACCGATTCGGGAGAAGAAGCACTGCGACGGGTCGGATACACCGGGATCTTGTAGGTATCCGGATAGCGCTTGAACATCGCCAGCTGACCGGGGGTGAGCTTGTCCTTGTACTGATCGACGTTGGCAGGGGTGATGACGAACAGCGGCTTGTCGCTGGCATAGGGATTGCCCAGGAAACCGTTGCCATCCACCGGAGCGGCGCCAGGCTTCAGGCCACCGGTCCAGGCGGGAATGCTGCCGTCGGCGTTACCGGTCTTTTCGCCACCCAGTGGAGTCAGGCTGGTACCGAGCTTGGCGACTTCCTCGGGAGAAATGGCCGCCATCACACCGGTGGCCAGCAGGGACAGCGCCAGGGCGCCGGTTTGCAGGAATACGATCTTTTTCATGCGAGTTTCTGCCTGTGCTCAATCAGAAGTTCACGCCGAAACTGAGCGAGACGAAGTCCCGGTCGGTCAGGGTGTTGTATTCGCCATCGAAGTAGTTCGTGTAACTGAGGCTGGCGGTGTAGGTATTCAGGTAGTCGGCATCCAGGCCGAGGCTGATGGCCTTGGCACCTTCCTCGAAGTTCGGGCCGCGACCTTCGACGTCGTGGGACCAGGCCAGGTTGGGCTTAAGGTTCACCCCGGCGAATACGTCCGGGTAATCGAGCATGCCGCGCAGGCGATACCCCCAAGAGTTGGCAGAGTAGAAGCCGTGGCTATTGCATTTCTGCGCCGGGTTGCTGGCATTGGCCTGCCCCACCGCGGTGCCGGCACAGGTCGTTGCGCCCGCGGCAGTCGGCAGGATGCCGGAGCCGAATGCCGGGTTGCGGCCGAAGCGGATGTCGGTGCCATCCGAGTCGCCCAGACCGTTGATGCGGTTGTAGCCGACCTCGCCGATCAGGGTCAGGCGCTCGGCCCCCATCACCTGGTCGATGAACTGAGTGGCGGTGACCTGGGCCTGCAGCACCGGCATGCGTTTGTAGCCATTGATCACGCCCCCACCGAGAATACCGCTGACGTATCCAGTGGTGACCAGGGGGTTGAGGCTGGGGGTGCCTGGAATGTTGGTGGTGGCGCTGAGCAGGTCAGGGGTGCTGATCTGCAGCGGCATGTTCGGTCGGTAGCTGACCTCGCCACCGAGGGACGTCCCGGCGATATTGGTCTGGAAGCTCACGCCGTAAAGGCGGATGTCTTCCGGATAGTCGATGAAGTAGCCAGCATTGCGCGGCACATTCAGCGCACTGGGCGGACTACCGGCTCCGGTGGTGCGAATGGTGCTGAGGAAAGGGTTGCGGCTGTGGTAGTTCATGGCGTAGGCCGCCAGCTCGGTATCGTTCCAGTCTGGAATGAACCAGCGCAGCGCCAGGCCGAACTGCCCGCTGTCGCGCGCGTCGTTGTCCTTCTGCCGGGGGATGTAGACGTCGTCCAGGCCCTGGGCGATCGCCAGGGCACCGCCGGTATTCTTCGCCACACCCGGCGCCAGGTCCTGGCCGGAGACCACGAGGCGGTCGTTGCAGCCCTTGGGGATGCCGTCGGTGCCGAAGAAGGTGCCGCAGTTGTCGGTCACCGTCTTGTCCCATTCGAGCTGGTAGAAGGCCTCGGCGTTGACGTTCTCCATCAACCCCTGGGAGAGGTAGAACATGTTGACCGGCACCAGGCCTTCCTTGATCTCCGACCCGGGGCGGCGCAACGCGGCGACGTCGATCGGGTTGATCGAGTTGATGCCGTTCTGGATGAAGGTGCTCTCGCCCCAGCTCACCACCTGCTTGCCCAGGCGCACGTTGCCCGGCAGGTCGCCGAGCTGGTAGTTGTGGTAGAGGAAACTGTCGAGGAACATCGCGCCGGACGACTTGGCCGCACGGTCACGCCCATGGTCATCGATGTCGTAGTAATGCTGGTTGCCGTCCTTGAGCTCGGAGTCATACCAGTACTTGCCGCGGACGAAGGCGCCGCTGTCGCCGTACTTCAGCTCCAGGTCGTGCAGGCCCTTGAAGATGGTCGAGAAGTTCTCGCCGCTCTTGAAGTTCAGGCGACCGTCATCCACGGTGCGCGACGACGACTTGCCGCCCTTCACGCCCACGGAGTTGAAGTTGGAGATGAACTGTTTGTCGGGGGACTGCGTGGACCAACTGCCCCCGATGGACAGCGAGGAGTCGAACTTGCCTTCGATCTCCCCAATGTTGAAATCGACGGCCTTGGCTTGCGAGCCGACGCCCAGGGCGACGGCGGCAGCCAGCAGGTGCGGCTGAAAAACTCCGCGTTTTCTTATTGTTCTCATGCGGCGCTCCGAAAGCGGATCAGTGTTGGGAGAGCTGATGCTATCGAGGCATTCGCGGGGGCCAATTCACCCGATCGGGTAATTCTTTGAGTCCCTTTTCGGCGGCAGCCATCGCGTTCTCTCCACACTTGGGAAAGTGCGTTACCAAGAGTGACAGGCTGCGCGAAAAGCCTTGTGCCAGAGGCCTTTTACGAACCTTGCCGTAACCCCGAAAATGCCAGCGCCCCGCCGGTTGGCCGGCGGGGCGCTGGGTATCACGGGGAACAGTAGCCGTCAGGTTCTGCCGGGTATCTTGCCCTTCCAGATGGTAAAGATGCCAGTGGCTCGCAACACCGTGCGCTCCCCCACTTTCAGCAGACAATCGGCGTTGGCGAAACTGCCGCCGAACTTGAGTATCTGCACGTGAGCCTCCAGCCAGTCACCTTCACGCACCGCGCCAAGGTAGTCGAGGTTCAGGCTGACCGTGATCGGCGGCACCTCGAGGCCATATTCACGCTTGAACACCACGCCAAAGGCAGTATCGGCCAGCGTGGCGAGGAAGCCGCCGTGGACGATGCGCACGGAGTTGAGCAGGTGACCACCAATCCGCACGCCGAGCAGGGGCAGTTCGTCGTGCAGATAGACCCCCCCACAGAAGCGTACGAACCCGGGCGGAGTCGGCAGGGCCGAGAAACCTACGGGCGCCGGCTGCGCCCCCTCATCGGTCGTCGTCATCAGTTCACCGCCCGGCTCTTGCCCACCCAGAACGGCTCGCGCAGTTCGCGCTTGAGAATCTTGCCGGCACCGGTGAGCGGCAGTGTTTCACGGAACTCCATCGATTTCGGGCACTTGTAGCTGGCGATATATTCGCGGCAATAACCGCGCAGCTCGTCCTCGCTGACCTGTGCGCCGGGCTTGCGCACCACGATGGCATGCACCGCTTCGCCCCACTGCTCGTGCGGTACGCCGATCACCGCGCACATCAGCACCGCCGGATGGCGGGCGATGATGTTCTCGACTTCGGCGGAATAGACGTTCTCGCCACCGCTGACAATCATGTCCTTGAGGCGGTCGACGATGAACAGGTAGCCCTGCTCGTCCATATAGGCGCCATCGCCGGTGAACAGCCAGCCATCGCGCAGGGCCTTGGCGGTTTCCTCCGGCTTGTTCCAGTAGCCGGCCATGATGTTCGGACCGCGGACAATGATTTCACCGACAGTTCCGCGCGGCACCTCGACGCCGGACTCGTCGACGATCATCACGTTGACTCCCAGGCCGCCACGCCCGACGGAGCGGATCAGGCCACTTTCGCGTGCCTCCGGCCCATGGTTCTGCGGCGGATTGGTGGAGACAATCGGGCAGGCTTCGGTAAGGCCGTAGGAATGCGACAACTGCAGGTGCGGCAGTTTTGCCAGTACCTGCTCGATCATCTCCCCGGCGGTCGGAGAGGCGCCATAAGTGAGGCGCTGCATCGAGCTCAAATCGTACCGGTCGAACTCCGGATGCGCCAGCAGGCCGAGAATCATGGTCGGCACCAGAATGCTGTCGGTCACACCCTCTTGCGAGATGGCTTTGAGCACTGCCGTGGCATCGAAGGTCGGCTGAATCACATGCGAGCCGCCAGCGATGAAACCCGACACCACACGGGCCAGACCGGCGATGTGAAACAACGGCATCACGTGCAGATCGCGCTGTTCGGCGCTCTGGTGGATTTCCGCCATACGCTGGATGCAGGCGGACCACAGGTTCAGGTGGGTCTGCATCACCCCCTTGGGGAAACCGGTGGTGCCGCCGGTGTACATGATGCAGGCGAGGTCTTCGCCGCCACGGCCCGCATCCGCCACGGGGCTGGCTTCGGCGAGCAGGGTCTCGTAATCGAGCAGGCCGGCCGGTGCCTGTTTCTCGCCAGCGTAGATCAGCGTCAGCGGGCCACGAACCTGGCGGCGAATCTCCTCCACCATCGGCAGGAAGTAGTCATCCACCAGCAGGAAGCGGGTGTGGCAATCGTCCAGGGAGTAGGCGATCTCCGGCACGGCCCAGCGGATGTTGATGGGGTTGAGTACGCCACCGCCCCACCAGGTGCCCTGCATGTACTCCAGGTAGCGGTCCGAGTTCAGCGCCAGCATGCTGACCCGGTCGCCAGGTACCATGCCCAGCTGTTGCAGCGCGCCGGCCAGGCGCGCGACGCGCTCGCCGAATTCGCGGAAGGTACGGCGACGGGCGCCGAACAGGGTGACGATCTTGTCAGGCGTTTGCTGCAGCGAACGCTGCAGACCTTGCGTCAGATACATGGTGAGAGTCCTTGGAATTGTTGTTATCGGACCCGCGCGCTCAACTGGCGCAGCGGGCCATCTCCTGTTCCTGCAGTTCGCGCCAGGCGATCTTGCCGGTGGCGTTCTTCGGCAGGCTGTCGACGATCTGCACCACTCGCGGCGCCTTGTAGACCGCCATGTGCTCGCGACACCAGGCGAGCAGCTCGTCGCTGCCCAGGAGGGAACCGGGCTTGAGGGTGACGACGGCCTTCACCGTTTCCCCGCGATGCGGGTCGGGAGCAGCGATCACGCAAGCCTCGGAAATCGCCGGATGCGTATGCAGCATCGCTTCGATTTCCGCCGGCCAGACCTTGAAGCCCGACGCATTGATCATTCGCTTGAGGCGGTCGCGCATGAACAGGTAACCGTCCTCGTCCATGCTTGCCAGGTCGCCCGTGCGCAGGAAGCGCTTGCCGTCGATGACGATGAAGGTATCGGCGTTGGCCCTGGGGTTGTTCCAGTAGCCGAGCATGATCTGCGCGGCATGCGCGACGATCTCGCCGACGTCGCCCTGGCGCACCGGCTGCAGTGTTTCCGGATCGAGCAGGCGCAGGTCCACGCCATAGGTCGGAATACCCAGGCAACCGCGCTTGGGCCTGAACAACGGATTGGTGCAGAGGAACGAGGCGGTCTCGGTCAGGCCGTAGCCTTCGATGTAGTCCAGGCCGTAGCGATTCTTCAGCAGGTCATTGATGTGCTGCGGTGTCGCCGCCCCGCCGCCGGTGATGATTGCCAGGCTCGACAGGTCGCGCTGCTCGATGCCCGGCAGGGCAAAGAAGTCCACCAGCATGGTGGGCAGCGCCGCCCAGAAGGTCACCCCATGGCGCTCGATCAGCGTGGCAGCGGTCTCGCGGTCCCAGCGCGGCATCAGCACGATGGTGGCGCCATTGAAGATCGCCGCGTTGACGTTGGTCTGCAGGCCCAGCAGGTGGAACAGCGGGGCCACCGCGAGGAACACCGAGGAAGCATTGGTGGGCCGCCAGAGGCTCCCCCCGACGAACGAGGTGCTGACGGTGCGGTGCGTGTGCACGCACGCCTTGGGTTTGTCGGTGGTGCCCGAGGTGTAGGGCAGCATGCACAGATCATCCGGCCCGGCCCGGTGTGGCGCCGGCGCGTGCTCCTGGGCCAGGGCGGCCGTCCAGCGCTCGCCACCGGCGAACAGGGACTCGGTCGATGACGGCCGACGCACCCAGACCGGCACAGCCAGGCCCGCATCATCCTCGCCCAACGCATCGCCGTAGGCATGCACGATCACATGGCGCAGCGAGGTGCGCCCGATCAGCGGCGCGACCTGCTCCACCAGCTCTTCGGCGACGAAGGCTGCCACGGCGCCGCTGTCGCTGACGATATGCTCCATTTCGTCGAGCCGGAGCATGGCATTGGCCGGCACCAGCACGGCATCGGCGCGCAGGATGGCGAAGTACGCGGCGATGTACTGCGGGCAGTTCTGGCTGAACACCACGACCCGGTCGCCGCGCTCCACCCCGCAGACGTTCTGCAGGTAGCCGGCCATCCGCTCGGCGTCACGCAGCAGTTCGGCGTAGCGATAGGCGGCGCCGAAGAACTGCACCGCGGTCTTGCCTGGGTAACGCCGGGCAGCTGTTTCCAGGTGCGAGAAGATACTCGTCTCGGGGATGTGCACCTGTCGCGTCGGAAGATTCGCGGCGTGGCGCGGGTCGACGCGTAGCGGTCCGGACGGGCGCTCGATCACCCCGGGCGCCGTTGGGCAGGGATGGCTGTAGGCCATGAAGAAAGCCTCCTATCGCGGGTTGTGGCCCGCTTGTTGGAATTATCGGTCAGAAGCGCGTATCGCCATCGAGCAACCGTCGGGCGATGGTGCGTCGCTGGATTTCCGAGGTGCCGTCGGGAATACGCATGGTGCGAGCGAAGCGGAAACCTTCCTCCAGGCGCAACTCGTTGGTCAGCCCCATGCCGCCGTGGATCTGCATGCAGCGGTCCATCACGCGGCACAATGCCTCGGTGGACGAGGCCTTGACGATGGAGACTTCCTTGGTCGCCGGCTTGTCCTGGTCGATCAACCAGGCGCAATGCTGCACCATGCTCTTCACCGCATAGATGTCCATGGCGCACTCGGCCAGCATGGCCTGCACCATCTGGTGCTCGGCGATCGGCTTGCCGAAGGTCTTGCGGACCTTGGCGTAGTCCAGCGCCTGGTCCAGTGCCCAGCGCGCCAGCCCCAGACAGGACGCCGCCATGCTCAGGCGGCCGGCATTCACGCCGTCCAGCGCCACGCTCAGCCCCTTGTCCTGTGGGCCGATGAGATGACTGTGCGGCACCCGCACATTGTCCAGGCTGACAATGCCGATATCTGCGCCCAGGTGCCCCATGGTAGGGATGACACTCGGCACGGAAAAACCGGGTGTATCGGTTGGCAGGAAGAAACCGCTGATGCCGCCCTTCCCTGCCTTGGCCTTCTCTTCGTCGGTGACGGCAAAAATCATCGCGTAGTCGGCATAAGGCGCGTTGGTAATCCACTGCTTGGTGCCGTTGATCACCCAATGGTCGCCATCGCGTACCGCACGGGTGCGCATGGCCATGACGTCGGAGCCGGCATCCGGCTCGCTCAGGCCGAAGCACATTGTCTTCTCGCCACTGGCGATGCCTGGCAGATAATCCGTCAGCACCTTCGGGTCCATATGCTTGAGCACCGGCGTCAAACCATTGGTGAAGGGCGATGGCAGGATCACCGTCTGGATCAGGTGTCGCGACGGACCGACATGGGCATTGAGACGCTCCTGGATGTAGACCGAAACCTGGGCGCCGAGCCCTCCGCCACCCAGCGACTCATCGCCCAGCGCCGTGTAGAAGCCGGCCTCGGCGGACAACTGACGGACGCGGGCGCGTAGCGCCATCAGCTCCGGCGCGTAGCGGCCTTCTTCGGTGTACAACTTGCGTTCGTTGTGCAGCAGCGCGGCATGCTGCTTCTCCAGCGGCTCGACTTCCTGCTGGATGAAGCGGATCAGGGCATCGCCAACCGCGACCCACTCATCGGGAATCGTGAAATCCATGGTGCGCTCCTCAGACCGGGTCCCAGCCAAACACGTTGCTCGACACTTCCAGCGGCAAGAAGGATGGCGCAAAAGCCGGCAGCAGATGCTCGGCCAACGACTCCGGCGTCCAGCCTTCGGCACGGTGCAGCGAGCGAATCGGCCGCGGCTGGCTCATCAGGAAGACTTCGTTCTTGCGCACGGTGAAGATCTGCCCGTTGACGCTGGCCGCTGCATCGCTGGCCAGGAAGGTGGCCATGGCGGCGATCGGCGCCGGCGTCATCGACTTGATCTTTTCCACCCGTGCGGCCTGGGCCGGATCAGCAGCGGGAATCGAGCCGACCATGCGGCTCCAGGCAAAGGGCGAGATGCAGTTCGAGCGCACGCCGTAGCGCGCGCCGTCCAGGGCGATGGACTTGGACAGACCGACGATCCCCAGCTTGGCCGCCGCGTAGTTGGCCTGGCCGACATTGCCGACCAGACCCGAAGTGGAGGTCATGTGCACGAAGGCGCCGGACTTCTGCTCACGGAAATGGGTGATGGCCGCGCGGCTCATGTAGAAGCTGCCGTACAGGTGCACCTTGATCACCGCATCGAACTCTTCCGGACTCATCTGATGGAAGATGCGGTCACGCAGGATACCGGCGTTGTTCACCACCGCGTCGACTCGGCCGAAACTGTCCAGCGCCTGCTGAACGATACGCTGCGCGCTGTCCCATTCCGACACGCTGTCGCGGCTCAATACCGCCTCGCCACCCGCCGAGTGGATCGCGTCCACCACCTCGCGGCCGGGGTCTTCATCATCGGCAGCCCCGGTCACGCTGACACCAACGTCGTTGACCACCACGCGCGCGCCCTGCGCGGCCATCTGCAGCGCCATCTCGCGGCCGATACCCCGGCCGGAACCGGTGACGATCACGACCTTGCCTTCCATCATCTGCGAACTCATCGATTGCTCCCTCGTATTCTTGTTCTGTGCGGCTCTCAGCGGAATGCGCTGAGGCCAGTGATCTCGCGGCCCTGGATCAGCGCCAGGATGCCGTTCATGCCGTCGGGCACCTGGAACATCCGGGCATCACGCCACATGCGCTCGATGCCCAGTTCCTCAGTGATGCCCATGCCGCCGTGCAGTTGCATCGCCAAGCCCAGCGCGCGCTCGCAGGCTTGAGTGGCGTAGCGCTTGGCCATGGCCGAGGTGCCGTTGGCGCGCTGGCCGCGGTCCATGGCGTCCAGCGCCTGGTAGCAGAGCAGGCGCGAGGTGACGATCAGGGTCTCCATGTCGGCCAGGTCCTGCTGCACCAGTTGGTGCGCGGCCAGCGGCTTGCCGAACTGCTCGCGTACGCGGGTGTACTCGACGCACATCTCGAAAGCCTTCTGCGCCAGGTGCACGCACATCAGGCCAATCAGCGGACGGTTGCCATTCCAGCCGACGGTGAGCGTCTTGGCCGCGTCGCCCGCCTCGCCGATCAGGTGGCTGCGCGGAATGCGCGTCTCCTCGAGGACCACCTCGCTCAAGTGCCCCTGCTGCAAGCCGGTGACACCGATTTCGCGCACCTCGACCTGCGACTGACTGCGGTCGACCAACGCGCGCTGGGCGATAGGCCGGCCGCGCTCGTCGTTGCCCAGGGTGCAAGAGACGTTGAGCACGTCGCACACCGAGGCGTTGGTGATCCAGATCTTGCGCCCCGTGATGTAGGCGTGTTCGCCCTCGACACGGATACGGGTCTTCACCGCATTGGAGTCGGAGCCGGCGTTCACTTCGGAGTTGGCGGTGCAGGCGATCTTGCGCCCGGCGATCAGGTCTGGCAGGTACTGCGCGGCAATCGCCTCCGGACAGCCGGAGTAGATGCGCGCCACGGTGCCTTCATGGGAGATCAGCGACAACGCGACGATGGCCGGCAGTTGTTCGAGGATCAGCCCGTAGTCGAGCATCTTCAGCCCACCGCCGCCGACTTCCACCGGCAGGCGCGGCGCGGTGATGCCCAACTCGGCCAGCGCGGCATAGATTTCCAGCATGGCCGCCTTGGGTAGCGGCTTATCCACGGGGTGACGAGAGAGCACCGGATCGATACGGTCGCGCACCATGCGCTTGGCCGCATCGATCATCATTTCCTGGGATTCGTTAGGCGCGAAATTCATCGTGGGAACTCGTTGACGGGCTCAGGCGCCGGTGTATTTCGGCGAGCGTTTTTCGGCGAAAGCCTTGCGGCCTTCGATACGGTCCTTGCTGTCGCGCAGCAGGCCCCAATGCAGGTTGGACTGGGCGACGAAATCGCGCGGCGCCATGTGGCTGGTTTCCACCGCCAGGCGCTTGATCGCCTGGACCGCCAGTGGGCCATTGGCGGCAATCCGCTCGGCCAGTTGCATGACCAGCGGCAGCAGGCCCTCCCGCGGCACGCAGTCGCTGATCAGGCCGATGCGCAAGGCTTCCTCCGCGCCGATGCGCTCGCCGGTCAGTGCCAACTTCATCGCGTGGGCGGCGGGTACCGCACGCATCAGGTACTGCACGCCACCCACCGCCGGAACGCTGGCCACCTTGGCTTCGGGCAGAGCGAAAGACGCTTCGTCGCTGGCAATGCGCAGGTCGCACTGCAGCGCCAGCTCCAGGCCGCCCCCCAGGCAATAGCCATGGATGGCGGCGATCATCGGTTTCCAGATTTCCAGGTCGCCGAGGTCGATCAGCCGTGTGTAGCCGCCCTCCTCGGCCTCCGCCGCGCGGCTCTTGAAGTGACCGCTGGCGAAGCCCGTGGACGGCGGCAGCGTCGCCTTGAGGTTGGCGCCGGTGCAGAACGCCTTGTCGCCGGCGCCGGTCAGAACGATGACGCGCACCTGGTCGTCATCCTGCGCGGTGTTCAGCGCCTTGCGCAGATGGCGCAGATCGCCGATGGTCAGGGCGTTCATGGATTCGGGCGCATCCAGGGTGATGAGCGCCACGTGGCCGATGATCTGGAACTGGATCGCCATGGCTTACGCGCTCGGACTGGACAGGGAACGGCCGCCACAGACGTACAGCGTCTGGCCGGTGATGTAGGACGCCTTCGGGTCGGCGAACATCAGTACCGCATGGGCGATATCCTCGGGCTTGCCGATGCGGCCCACGGGAATGGTCGCCATGATCTTCGCCCGTTGCTCGTCGGAGAGCGGTGCGAGGATCGGTGTGTCGATGGCGCCCGGAGCGATGGCATTGGCGGTGATGCCATGCTTGGCCAACTCGATCGCCAGGGTGCGCGTGAGGCTGATCACGCCACCCTTCGCCGCCGAGTAGTTGGCCTGGCCGAAGCCACCGAGCCAGGCGCGCGATGAGATATTGACGATGCGCCCGAAGCCCTGCTCGATCATCCCCGGCACGACGGCCTTGGCGCAGAGGAACTGCGACTTGAGATTGACATCCAGTACCAGGTCCCAGTCCGCCTCGCTCATGTTCACCAGGCGCTTGTCACGGGTGAGGCCGGCATTGTTCACCAGCAGGTCCGGCGCCTTCCAGCGCGCGGCGACCTGCGCCACGGCAGCGCTGACCTGCTCGGCGCTGGTCACGTCGACCTTCACGCCCATCAGGTTCTGCGCCTGGGCGCCCGCTTCCGCGACCAGTTTGTCCATGGCCTCGCTATTGAGATCGAACATGGCCACCGCATAACCGGCATTCAACAGTGCTCGGGTCAGGCCCAGGCCGATGCCCTGGGCGCCGCCGGTAACGATTGCAACTTGCTTGCTCATGGAAATTCCTCAAACACCCAGAATGTGTACGGCGGACGCCGCGTGATCGACGCCGGCGATGCCGCCGCCGGTGCATTGGGTCAGCGCCAGCTCGGCGCCATCGGCCTGGCGTTCGCCGGCACGCTGTTGCAGCTGCCAGACCGCCTCGACCATCTGTGCGACGCCGGTGGCGCCCAGTGGGTGGCCCTTGGCGAGCAGGCCGCCGGAGGGGTTCACCACTGTCTTCCCACCCAGGCTGGTGGCACCGCTTTTCAGCAGCTCGTGAGCCTCACCGCGGCCGCACAGACCCAGGGCGTTGTAGTAGATGAGTTCGGCGATGCTGAAGGCGTCGTGCAACTCGATGACATCGATATCGGCCGGCTTCACGCCCGCCTGCTGATAGGCCAGCGTGGCGGCGCGGGCGGTGATCTCGGCTGACAGGATGTCGTCATCCGGTTCCTCGGCACGGCCGGACTGGATCACCGAGGCCATCACCCGTACCGGGCGCGCCTGCTGCGGCTTGCGGGTGGTCAGCACCAGCGCCGCCGCGCCGTCCACCGCCGACGGGCAACACTGCAGCAACGTCAGTGGGTCGAAGACCATCCGCGAGTTCATCACCTCATCCAGGGATACCTCGGTACGGGTCTGCGCGTAGGGATTGAGCGCACCATGGCGGCGGTTCTTCACCGCCACCTCGCCCAACACGTCGGCGCTCACGCCGAATTCGTGCAGGTAGCGGGTGGCGCGCATGGCGTAGATCGCCGGCAACGCCATGCCGGCACGGGCATAGAGCTCGGTCATGTAGTCGTTGCGCTGCAGCGGAATGGTCCCGCCGCCCAAGGTGGTGAGCTTCTCCACGCCGAACACCACCACAGTGTCGTAGATACCCGCCTGCAGCGCATGGCAGGCCAGATGCACGCCAGTGGCACCGCTGGCGCAGGCGTTTTCGACGTTGTAGATCGGCAGGCCGGAAAGCCCGAGATCACGCAGCAGTACCTGGCCCAGGACCATGCCGCCGAAGACGTTGCACGCATAGAACGCCTGCGGCTCGTGCAGCTCGACGCCAGCGTCGGTCAGGGCCTGCAATACAGCCTGCTGGGTGAGGTCCTGCATGGAGGCGTTCGGACGGCCAAACGGCGTCATCGCCACGCCGGAGATGTAGACGGGCTTGTTCATGCGTCCTCCTGCGGACGGAAGGCGTAGATCGGGCCGCTGTCGGACTCCACCAGGCACAGGCTCAGCGCCTCACCGATACGTGGCTGGCGCCCGGCGGGATAGTCCAGGCGGGCGAACACCCGCAGGCCCTCGGGGAAGTCAGCCAAGCCGAGCGGCTGCGGCGGCTTGTTCGCCTTCGGGCTGAAATGCACGACGGTGAAGCTGTACAGGCGCGGCGTGGAATCCAGTTCGACCAGTTCGCCGCCCTCGCACAGTGGCGAGGTTTCCGGTAGCGGTGGAAAGTGCAGGCCAGCATGGCTGGCACGCCGGCTGGCGAGCAGAACCACACGGCCATCTCGCTCGCGCCAGGGTTGTTCGGCGACGCTGGGTGTCGCCTCGTGGTGTGCACTCATGGGAGCTCCTTGGCTTCAGACGCGTTCGAACACCGCGGCAAGCCCCTGCCCGCCGCCGATGCACATGGTTTCCAGGCCGTAACGGACTTTGCTGCGCTGCATCTCGTGGAGCAGCGAGGTCATGATGCGCAGGCCGGTGGCGCCGATCGGGTGGCCCAGGGAAATCCCGGAACCGTTGACATTGATGCGCGGATCGTCCTCGAGCTGCCATTCGCGCAGCACGGCGAGCACCTGGCCGGCGAAGGCCTCGTTGACCTCGATCAGGCCCATGTCCGCCATCTCGAGGTTCAGTCGCTTCAGCAGTTTGGCCACCGCCGGTACCGGACCGATGCCCATGCGCAGCGGGTGACAGCCGGCCGAGGCCCAGCCAGCGAAGCGCGCCATCGGGCGCAGGTCGTTCTGGATGACGAATCGCTCGGACACCACCAGGCACCCCGCCGCCGCATCGTTCTGCTGGCTGGCACTACCGGCGGTGACGGTGCCATCCTTGATGATCGGGGATAGCTTGGCCAGCGCCTCGTAACTGGCGTCTTCGCGAATGCCCTCATCGCGCCTGACCACCAGTGGCTCCCCTCGACGCTGCGGCACTGCCACTGGCATCACCTCGGCATCGAAGCGGCCCCGGCTCCAGGCTGCGGCGGCTTTCTGGTGGCTGCCCACGGCCCAGCGGTCGCAGGCTTCACGGCTGATGCCGTAGTCTCGCACCAGGTTCTCGGCGGTTTCGACCGCACCGCCGGAGCACTCGCCGTAGCGGCTGACCGGTTGCGAATTGACCCGCCCGCGATCCAGGCGATCGTGCAGCTTCACGTCACCCAGCCGCGCGCCCCAGCGCATGCTGGTGCTGTAGTACTCGATATTGCTCATGCTCTCGACGCCGGCCACCAGCAGGCAGTCGGCAGCGCCGGTCTGAACCTGCATGGCGGCGTCTATCACTGCCTGCAGGCCGGAGCCGCAGCGACGATCCACGGTGTAGCCGGCTACCTCGTCCGGCAACCCCGCCAGTGACGCCGCGTAGCGCCCCATGCAGGGTGCCTCGCTGGACTGGTAGGACTGCGCGACTATCGCTTCGTCGACCTGCGCGGCATCGACGCCGGTGCGCCGCAGCACCTCCTGCAGGACCAGCGCGGCGAGGTTCGCCGCCGGCACGGAGGCCAGCGCACCGCCAAACTTGCCGATGGGCGTGCGCACGGGGGAAAGGATGTAGGCGTTGGACATGGCTGTCTCTTCTTGTCGATTCGGGTCGTGGGGATGCAAAGACGGTCAGGCACTCATGCCCAATCCGCCCTGGCGCAGGCGGTCGATCCGCTCGTCGGTCAGCCCCCAGTCGCGCAACGCGCTGAGCCCGCCCTCACCACGCGCCGGTGCGGGCTTCGGAACGGAACTGGGAGTGCCGAGGAAACGCGGCGCCGGCGCCGGCTGCACCACGCCATTGATCTGCATGAAGCTGCCTCGGGCTTGCGCATGAGGATGCTCGGCGGCCTCAGTGAACCCCAGCACCGGCGCCACGCAGGCATCGCTGTCAGCGAAAATCTCGCACCATTGCTCACGGGGCCGCTGGAGGAACGCCTGCATGAAGGCCTCGCGCAGGCGCGGCCAGCCTTGGCGATCATGCTGCGGCGGCAACTGGGCCGGATCGAGGCCAAGCTTGGCCAGCAGCTCCGCATAGAAGCGCGACTCCACTGGACCGATGGCCATGTAGCCCCCATCCAGGGTGCGATAGGTGTCGTACCAGGGCGCACCGCCATCCAGCAGATTGCTGCCGCGCTCCTCGCGCCAGTTTCCGGAGGCCAGCAGCCCCCAGATCACCGAGCCAAGCTGGGCGGCGCCTTCGGCCATGGCAGCATCGACCACCTGGCCGACACCGCCGCGCAGCACATTGACCAGCGCCGCCAGCACGCCCATGGCCAGCAGCATGCCACCACCGCCGTAGTCGCCCAGCAGGTTCAATGGCGGCACGGGCCGGCCGGCCACCGGACCGATACCGGAAAGCACCCCGGACAGCGCGATGTAATTGATGTCATGCCCTGCGCGCTGAGCCAGGGGGCCGTGCTGGCCCCAGCCGGTCATGCGGCCGTAGACCAGCTTCGGATTGCGCGCGAATGCCTGCTCGGGGCCAAGCCCCAGGCGCTCCAGGGTACCGGGGCGGAAGCCCTCGATCAGTACGTCGGCATGCTCCATCAGTTCCAGAGCAACAGCCGCCGCCTCCGGGAGTTTCAGGTCGAGCGTGACCGAGCGGCGGCCACGACCGGTGATATCCACCTTCGGCCCGCTCATCTTCGGCCCCAGGTCGCTGTGCGCCTGTGGCCGGTCGATGCGGATGACGTCCGCGCCCATGTCGGCCAGCAGCATGGTGGCGAAGGGTGCCGGGCCGATGGCCTCGAACTCCAGAACTCGAATACCGCTCAACACACCCATCGACGTAGTCCCATTGATCTGCAGCGCAATTGGCCCGCGCCTCGGCAATGCCGCGCCTTTGCGGCTTTTCATCAATGGAACATTCCAGGCTCGCGGGGGCCGCCACCCGCGTTGGGTGGCAGCCTTCCACCCGGTCATCGAGCTCCCGAAGGCCTCTGGTGAAGAGCGTGGCAACTGGGGCATGCTCTGATCGACGCCCGTCTACACTGAAAACAATCGCGGGCGCATGAAACTGCCTCGGAAGCGCCATGGACAAGCCAAGCAGCACAACAACAAACGTCTCAGCTCCGCACGACCGCCCCCACGAACCGGCACTGACCACGGCCCTGGATCGCTCGAAGCTGGTCCCTCCCCGTAGCGGCAGCCGCACCATCAGTCGCGACCGCCTGCTGCAGCAACTGGTGGAAAACCGCCGGCGTCGCTGCACGGTGATCAAGGGCCCTGCCGGCTGGGGCAAGACCACCCTCCTGCTCGCCTGCCGCCAGCAGTTGCTCTCGCTGGGTTTCGAAGTCGCGTGGCTGAGCCTGGGCCCGGAGGACAACGACCTGGGTCGCTTCATCGACTACCTGCTGGGCAGCCTGGCGCAGATCGACCTGCAGATGGTGCAGCACGCGTCCCTGATGGAGGCTCACGGATTCGACAGCGAATCGGTGGAGCGCACCATCATCACGCTGGTGCAGGGCGTCGCCAGCAGCCAGCGCGAAGTGGTGCTGGTGCTCGACGACCTGCACAGCCTGACCGACGTTGGCATCCACCAGGCTCTGCAATGGCTGCTCGACTACGCGCCGAGCAACCTGCACCTGGTGCTCGGCACTCGCAGCGCGGTGCCGCTGTCGCTTGCCCGCCTGCGCAGCCAGGGACAGGTCCTGGAGCTGGATCTCCGCGACCTGAGCTTCACCCTGGAGGAAACCCGGCAGTTCCTGCAGCAGCAACTAGGCGAACTGGCTACCGATGAGATACGTGAGATCCATGAATTGACCGACGGCTGGATTGCCGGCCTGCAACTGCTCGCCGCCAGCCGGCGCAAGCCATCCCAGAGCAGCAACGGCTCGCCATCTCCCTTGCGCGACCACCAGGCCTTCGCCAGCTATTTCGAATCGGCCGTGCTGGCTCGTCTGCAACCCGACGATGTCGAATTGCTCCTGCACACCGCCGTGTGCAATCGCTTCTGCCCCAGCCTGTGCGCAGCACTCGTCGATCGCCCGGAGGCCATTGCCGAGGCCGTGGAACTGCTGGCGCGCCTGGAGCAGGACAACCTGTTCCTGATTGCTCTGGAGACTCCCGATCAGGAAAACTGGTATCGCCTGCACCCTCTGCTGCGGGAAACGCTCCTCGGCCTCTTCGCCCGCCTGCCCGCCCAGCAGCAAAGTGCGGTACACAGTCGCGCCTGGCAATGGCAGCGTGATCGCGGGCAACTAGTCGAGGCCGTCCGCCATGCCGTAGCCGGCGGCCAGGCCGCGATGGCCGCGCAACTGGTCGAGGATCAGCTCGAAGCGCTGTATGCCCAGGGCGACCTGCGTATCCTCATCGAACTGGCGCGCCTGCTGCCCAGGGAGCAGATCCAGACCAGCATCCGCCTGCGCCTGCTGCTGGCACGCATGCAGGTTTTCGCCCGCGACTTCAATGCCTGCGAGAACAGCATCTCCAGCCTGGAACGAGACCTGCCGGTCGATGATGACGATTCACGCTTCCGCCTCGCGATGCTGCGTGCCGTGCTGGCGGTGCAGCGCGACGACACCGATGAGGCACTGGCGATCCTGCCACAGCTGCTCAACCCGCCACCGGGCGTCAACTCGGTGATGCTCGGCGGCAGCCTGAATATCCTCTCCTGGCTGTACATGAACCGCGGCGAATACGAGCGAGCGCGGCAGGTACAGCTGGATCGCCCGCCCCTGCTGGTCAATGGTGCGCCGTTGCTCGGCACCGCCGGCGGGACGCTGCAGGGCCGCTGCCTGATCGGCCTGAGCCTGGCAATGGAAGGCCAGATCAGCCAGGCAGAGCGCATCTACCGCGAGGTCATCTACGAAGCGCAGCGCCACGGCCGCTCCTGCGCGGACGCGCTGCACCTGGCCACCGCCCTGCTGGGCGACACGCTCTACGAAAGCAATGAAATCGAAGCCGCGCTGGCCCTGCTGGAGCCGCAGATCGATGTTCTGGAGCGCATCTCGATTCCCGACTCGGTCCTGCGCGCCCTGGAGGTACTGGGCAAGGCGCACTGGGTCGCCGGCAACCGCCGCGAAGCCTTCGCCTATCTCGAACACCTGGAGGAATACGGCCGCCGCAACAAGCTCGACCGGCTCATGGCCCACGCGCTGGTCTGGCAGGTGCACTGGCACCTGCTGCTGGGCGAAGTGGTCGCCGCCGAGACCAAACTGGCGCGCCTGGACACAATCGCCGCGCGCCATCCCGACGCCGCCACCCGGCACCTCAAGGACATCTTCATCATCGTCGAGAATGCCCACGTGCGCTGGGACGCAGCCCACGGCGACCTGCACAGTGCCAACCTGCGCCTGAACCGCATGATCGCGGCCGGCGAACAGGACGGTCGGCAACTGGCGGTAACCCGTTTGAAAATGCTCAGCGCGGTGTTCGACGCCCAGCGCGGACAGACCGAGCAGGCCAGGGAAAAGGTCCTCGCCCTGCTACGCGTCGCCCAGCGCTACGGCCAATTGCGCAGCGTGATCGACGCCCATCCCGATGCGCTGGAGCTGATCGAAACACTGACCCGCGACCACCCGCTGGACCCCCTGCTGGCGTTCTACGTCGAACGCTTGCGCGGCACACGCCGCGCACCGGCCATACAGTCCTGTGCAGATCCCGTAACCCGAACCACCGGCCTGCAATTGGGCGCTGGCATGGAACCGCTCAGCGAGCGCGAACTCGAGGTGCTGCGCCTACTGGCCCAGGCCCTGCCGAACAAGAAGATTGCCCGTGCACTGGGCCTTTCCCATGAAACGGTGAAATGGCACCTGCGGCACATCTACAGCAAGCTTGGCGTCGGCAGCCGCGACGAAGCCGTGGCCCGCCTGCGGGATGCGGAGACTGCCGAAGACGCCAACCGCTGACCCCACCGCGCCGCCACCCGCAACGGGTGGCGGCGTCGGCTGCAACGCAGCCGAGCATGGCTGGAACCTTTCCCGAGGATCCGCCATGAGCACCGATGTGATCGAGTTTCGCGAGTCCCAGCTGGCCATTGCCGACGGCATCGCTACCTTCACCCACCAGAAACCCGCCGCGCGCAACGCACTCTCGCTGGACCTGCGCGAAGACTACGCCGACATGCTCGACCGCGTGGAAGCCGACCGTAACCTGCGCGCGCTGATCATCACCGGCTCTGGCGGCAGCTTCTGCGCCGGTGGCGATATCAAGTCGCTGAAGGAACGCCAGATCAGCACCGACCCGGAAGTCAACTCAGCCAACGCCATGCGCCTGCGCATCCGCCGCCTGCATGGCTGGCTGGAACGTCTACGCGGCCTGGAGATCCCGGTGATTGCCGCCGTCGACGGGCCGGCCTACGGCGCCGGATTCGCCATTGCCCTGCTGGCGGATTTCATCGTCGCCTCCAACCGCGCCTCGTTCTGCATGCCCTTCGCCAAGCTCGGCCTGGTGCCGGACTCCGGCGCGCTCTACACACTGCCCCGAGCGGTCGGCCTGCAAAAGGCCAAGGAATTGCTGTTCAGCGCCCGCCGCGTCTCGATCGAAGAAGCCCGCGAATTGGGCATCGTTCATTCGATCCACACCCAGGAAGAACTGCCCGCCGCGGCTCAAGGTCTGGCCCGCCGTTTCCTGACCTCGCCCCGCGATGCCATCGCCATGAGCAAGCGCCTGCTCAACCAAAGCTACGAGACGAACTGGAACGCCATGGCCGAACTGGAAGGCCTGGCCCAGGGCGTCGCCTCCACTGCGCCTTATCACGACGAAGCAGTCTCCGCCTTCCTGCGCGGCGAGCCGTCGCGCTACGACTGGGACCGCGACTGAGCCACCCAGCCTGGGTGGAGTAGCCACCCGGCGCCCACCCCTAACGTAACGAACCATCGCGCCCTTTCGCGCAATACGACAACAGTGACCGGCGGCGCCGGTCGGGCAGTCAGGAGCCTTCCGTGCATATCGAGCGCAGCGTCTTCCGCGACGACCATGAGATCTTCCGCACCACGGTGCGACGCTTTTTCGAGCGCGAATGCGTGCCACGCCAGGAAGCCTGGAACCAGGCTGGGCAATGGGACCGCGATATCTGGCTGAAGGCCGGCCGCGAAGGGCTGCTGTGCATCACTCTGCCCGTGGAGTACGGCGGCGGCGGCGGCGATTTCGGCCATAGCGCGGTGTACAACGAGGAGTTCAACCGGGCCGGGCTGTCTGGCAACGGCCTGGGCATGCACTCGGACATCATTGCCCCCTACATCGCCCGCTGCGGCAGCGAAGAGCAGAAACAGCGCTGGCTGCCCGGTGCCTGCTCCGGTGAGCTGATTCTCGCCATCGCCATGACCGAACCGGGCACCGGCAGCGACCTCAAGGCGGTGCGTACCAGCGCCATCCGCGACGGCGACGAGTACGTCATCAATGGCAGCAAGACCTTCATCAGCAATGGTTTGACCGCCGACCTGGTCATCGTGGTCTGCAAGACCGACCCGGACGCCGGCTCCAAGGGCATCAGCCTGATCGCGGTGGAAACCGACCGTCCGGGCTTCCAGCGTGGCCGCAAGCTGGACAAGGTCGGCCAGCACGCCCAGGACACCGCCGAGCTCTACTTCGACAACGTGCGCGTACCGGTCGGCAACCGTCTGGGTGAGGAAGGCAAGGGCTTCGCCTACCTGATGGGCGAGCTGCCGCAGGAGCGCTTCTCCATCGCCGTTTCCGCCGCCGCCCGGCTGGAGACCGTGCTCGAACACACCCTGGAATACGTGAAGAGCCGCAAGGCCTTCGGCCAGACCGTCTGGGACTTCCAGAACACCCGTTTCAAGCTCGCCGACATCAAGGCCCAGGCCACCGCCGTGCGCCTGATGATCGATCACTACCTGGCCGAGCACATGCGTCGCCGCCTGACCCTGGAAGAGGCGGCGATCGCCAAGCTGTTCGCCACCGAAACCCTGGGCAAGGCGCTCGACGAGATGGTCCAGTTGCATGGCGGCTACGGCTACATGCTCGAGTACCCGGTGGCCCGCGCCTTCGTCGACATGCGCGTCAACCGCATCTACGGCGGCACCAGCGAAGTCATGCGTGAACTCATCTCGCGCAAGCTCTGATCACACAAGGACAACAACCATGAGCCAGAAAGCATTCGTCGCCGGCGTCGGCATGATCCAGTTCAAGAAACCCGGCACCAGCGACTTCTATGACGTCATGGCGGCCCAGGCGATCCAACAGGCGCTGAGCGATGCCGGCATCGACTATCGCCTGGTACAACAGGCCTACGCCGGCTACGTCTATGGCGACTCCTGTTGTGGCCAGAAAGCCGTGTACCACGCCGGCATGACCGGCATTCCGGTACTCAACGTCAACAACAACTGCGCCACCGGTTCTTCCGCCCTGTTCCTCGCCCGCCAGGCTGTCGCCAGCGGCGCCGTGGATTGCGCCCTGGCGGTCGGCTTCGAGCAGATGAACCCCGGCGCCCTGAAGTCCGCCTGGACGGACCGCCCGGCGGCGCTGGAGCGCGCCAACGCCGTTGTCAGCGAACTGGTGACTGGTGTCGATGTACCGAGCAACGCCATTCGCCAGTTCGCCGGCGCCGGCCGCGCGCACATGCAGAAGTACGGCACCAAGCTGGAAACCTTCGCCGCCATCCGTGCCAAGGCCAGTCGCCACGCCGCGCGCAACCCGTTGGCGGTGTTCCGCAACGTGGTCACCACCGAGCAGGTGATGAACGACGTGGTGCTCTGGCCCGGCGTGCTGACCCGTCTGATGGCCTGCCCACCCACCTGTGGCGCCGCCGCGGCCATCGTGGTTTCCGAAGCTTTCGCGAAAAAACATGGCCTGCGCACCGACGTACTGATCGCCGGCCAGTCCATGGCCACCGACATCCCCGCCTCCTTCGAAACGCGCGACATGATCCGTGTGGTCGGCTTCGAGGTCACCCGCCTCGCCGCGCAGCAGGCCTACGCGCAGGCCGGTATCGGCGTGAACGATATCGACGTCATCGAACTGCACGACTGCTTCGCCCAGAACGAACTGCTGACCTACGAAGGCCTCGGCCTGTGTGCCGAGGGCGAAGGCGAGAAACTGGTGAACGACGGCGACAACACCTATGGCGGCAAGTGGGTGGTCAATCCGTCCGGCGGTCTGCTCTCCAAGGGCCACCCGCTGGGCGCTACCGGCCTAGCGCAATGCTACGAGCTGACCCACCAGTTGCGCGGCAGCGCCGGTGATCGCCAGGTGGAGAACGCCCGCATCGCCGTGCAGCACAACCTCGGCCTGGGTGGTGCCGGGGTGGTCACCGTGTACCAGAAGAACTGACGTCGGAGCACCTACCAGATGATCGACAAGAAACACATCGGCAAAGTCCTGCCGTCCTTCAGCGCTACCGCCGAAGCTGGCCAGTTGCGCTTCTTCGCCAAGAGCATCGGCGAAACCAACCCGATCTATCTCGACGAGCAGGCGGCGCGCGATGCGGGACACCCTGCCCTGCCGCTGCCGCCGACCTTTCTGTTCTCCCTCGCCTTCCAGATGCCGAACCAGGCCTGGCGCGATGAGCTGGGGATCATTTCCTCGCGCATCCTGCACGGCGAAGAGTCCTTCACCTACCACCGCATGGCCTACGCCGGTGACACCCTGCACTACGACGTGCGCATCACCGACATCTACGACAAGAAAGGCGGCGCGCTGAGCTTCGTGGTGCGCGAGTCGAAGGTGACCAACCAGCGCGGCGAGCACGTGGCGACCCTGCGCACCACCCTCGTCCATCGCAACGGCTGAACCGGAGACCACTCATGAGCACAATCCGCTTCGATTCCGTCCAGGTTGGCGACAGCCTGCCGCCACTGACCCTGGCACCGATCAACCGCACCACCCTGGCCCTGTTCGCCGGGGCCTCGGGCGACCACAACCCGATCCACATCGACATCGACTACGCGCGCAAGGCCGGCATGGTCGACGTGTTCGCACACGGCATGCTGTCCATGGCCTATCTGGGCCGGCTGCTCACCCAATGGGTCGATCAACGTCAGTTGCGCAGCTTCGGCGTGCGCTTCGCCGGCATCACCCATCTTGGCCACCAGATCACCTGTACCGGCAAGGTGGTGGAGAAGTTCGAGGCCGACGGTGAGCGTCGCGTGAAGCTGGAAATCCAGACCGCCAACCAATACGGCGAAACCAAGATCGTCGGCGACGCCATCGTCGCCCTGCAGTGAGGAACAAGCACATGGCAAAACCCGACGGCAAGGTGGCATTGGTCACCGGTTCCGGACGCGGCATCGGCCAGGCCATCGCCCTGAAGCTGGCCAGCGAAGGCGCGCGCATCGTGATCAATGACCTGGATCTGGAGCCCGCGCAGGAAACCGCCGCGATGATCCGCGACCTGGGCGGCCAGGCGGCGATCTGCCACGGCAACGTCAGCGCACCGGACTTCGCCGAGCGCTACATCCGCACCGCGATGGAGCACTTCAAGGCTATCGACATCATCGTCAACAACGCCGGCTACACCTGGGACGACGTGGTGCAGAAGATGAGCGACGAGCAGTGGTACGCCATTCTCGACTGCCACATGACCGCGCCCTTCCGCATCTTCCGCGCGGCCTATCCGATCATCAAGGCGCAGGCCCAGGCCGAGGCCGAGGCCGGTAAAGAAGTGTTCCGCAAGGTGGTGAACATCTCCTCGGTGTCGGCCCTCAACGGCAATGCCGGCCAGCTCAACTACAGCGGCGCCAAGGCCGGCGTGGCCGGCATGACCCGCGCACTGGCCCGCGAGTGGGGGCGCTTCAAGGTCAACGTCAACGCCGTGGCCTTCGGCTTCATCGAGACCCGCATGACCCGTGCCGATGCCCATGCAGGCGCGACGGTGAGCATCGATGGCCGCGATATTCGCGTGGGCATCAGCCCCGAGGTCGCCAAATCCTTCGCCCAGCGCAATCCGCTGGGGCGCCCGGGCACGGTGCAGGAGGCGGCCGACGCGGTGTACCTGTTCTGCTCGCCGGAATCGAACTACATCACCGCGCAAACCGTTGCCGTGGCCGGGAACCTGCAATAACCGCCACGCCGCTTACCCTCATCGAAAAAAACAACAAGAACACGGAGTCCCGCATGAAGACCCGGATCACCCTGCCCTCGACGTTGCTGGCCGGCCTCATCGCCGCCAGCGCGAGCCTGCCTCTGCAAGCAGGCGACCCCAACGGTAGCCAGCCGGCCAGCCCGATCACCGCACAGAAGAACGCCGCAGTGCTGAAGGTGCTGCCTTTCAGCGACCGTACCGACTACGAGTCGGTCACGCGGGGACTCGTCGCGCCCTACAAGGGCCAGGTGAAGAATGCGGCGGGCAAGGTGATCTGGGACTCTCAGGCCCACGACTTCCTCGACAAGGACCAGGCGCCGGAGACGGTCAACCCGAGCCTCTGGCGCACTGCCCAGCTGAACAACCATGCGGGCCTGTTCCAGGTGGCGGACGGCATCTACCAGTTGCGCGGGATGGACGTGGCCAACATGACCATCGTCGAAGGCAAGGACGGGCTGTTCATCATCGATCCGCTGATGTATGCCGAGACCGCGCGTAACGCGCTGGACCTCTACTATCAGCACCGCCCCAGGAAGCCCATCGTTGGCGTCGGCTACAGCCACAGCCACGGCGATCACTTCGGTGGCGTGCGCGGCATCGTCGACGACGCCGACGTGAAGAGCGGCAAAGTGAAGATCTTTGCGCCGTCCGGTTTCATGGAACATGCCATCAGCGAGAACATCTTCGTCGGCAACGCCATGAGCCGCCGCTCGCAGTTCCAGTTCGGCACCTTCCTGCCGCGCGGCGAACGCGGGCAGGTCGACATCGGCATGGGCAAGGCGCTGCCCTCGGGCGGCACCTTCACCCTGATCGCGCCGACGGACCTGATCCAGAAGGAATACGAAACCCACACCGTCGGCGATATCGAGATCGAGTTCCAGCTCACCCCCGGCACCGAAGCGCCGGCGGAAATGAACTTCTACTTCCCGCAGCATCGCGCGCTGTGCATGTCCGAGAACAGCACGCAGATGATGCATAACATTCTCACACCGCGCGGCGCGCTGGTGCGTGACGCCAAGGCCTGGTCGCAGTACCTGGATGCCAGCCTGGAACGCTACGGCGACAAGACCGATGTCATGTTCGTCTCGCACAACTGGCCGACCTGGGGCGGTGAGCGCATCCGTACGCTGCTGGCCGACCAGCGCGACATGTACGCCTTCCTCAATGACCGTACCGTCCACCTGATGAACCAGGGCCTGACCTCTACCGAGATCGCCCAGAAGATGGACAAGCTGCCGGGGGACCTGGAGAAGAAGTGGTACACCCGCGGTTACTACGGCTCGCTCAGCCACAACTCCCGCGCTGTCTACCAGCGTTACCTGGGCTTCTATGATGGCAACCCGGCCAACCTCGACCCGCTGACGCCGGTGGATGCGGGCACCCATTACGTCGACGCGATGGGCGGTGCCGATGCCGTCCTCAAGCGGATCCGCGCCGCCATCGACCAGGGCGACTACCGCTGGGCCGCCACCTTGGGCAACCACCTGGTCTTCGCCCAGCCGCAGAACGAAGAGGCGAAGAAGCTGCAGGCCGATGCCCTGGAGCAATTGGGCTACCAGTCCGAGAACGCCCTATGGCGCAACATCTACCTGACCGGTGCCATGGAGCTGCGCAACGGCGTACCGCAGTACGACGCGGGTGCCACCAAGGCCGATGTGGTGAGAAGCATGGAGCCGGGACAGTTCTTCGATTTCCTGGCGATCCGCCTGGATTCGGATAAAGCCCAGGGCCACGACATGGTGATGAATTGGGTGTTCACCGATCTGGCCAGGGACTATGCCGTGACGCTGCGCAACGGCGTGCTCACCCATCGCGATAACGAGAAGAACGCCAGCCCCACTGTGACCATCACCCTGGCCAAGGCCACGCTGGACCAGATCAGCCTGCGCAAACTGGACTTCCCCACCGCCATCAAACAAGGCGACATCAAGCTCGACGGCGACGGCAAGGCCCTGGGCGTCTTCCTGGGAATGATCGACACCCCCGCTCCCCAGTTCAACATCGTCACTCCCTGACGCGAGCCACTTCGACACAGGACACAAGGCATGAAGCAACTTACCCCCATGGATGCACAGTTCTTCTACTCCGATGCCCCCCATCAGCCGATGGTCATCGGCGGCCTGTGGATCTGCGATCAGAACTCCGCACTCAATGGCCTGGTCCGGCACAAGGACATCATCCGCTACATCAACAGCCGCCTGAGCAGCACCTCGCTGTTCCGCCGCCGCCTGCAACACGCGCCGCTGCGGCTCGACGACCCCTACTGGCTGGAAGACAAGAACTTCGACCTGGAGTACCACATCCGCCATGTCGGCCTGCCGCAACCGGGCGACTGGCGGCAACTGTGCATCTTCACCGCCCGGGCGATGTCGCGGACCCTGGACATGGAACGGGCCCCCTGGGAAATCACCGTCATCGAGGGTCTGAACAACGTCGAGGGCGTGCCGCCGGGAAGCTTTGCGCTCCTGCTGCGGCTGCACCACGCCTATGTCGATGGCAAGTCGGGGGTGGAGATCACCACCCTGCTGATGGACGACCAGATCGACTTTGACGAGAACACCTACCGCCAGCCGGTCAGCGACCGCCTGCCCACCCGCACCCAGATGTGGGCCAAGACCGTCCCGCGCCTGCTCGGCCAGTCCCTGCGCAGCGCCAAGGCCAGCCTCAGCATCGCGCGCAAGAGCCTGCAACTGGCGGCCCAGCTGCGCGGCGATGCCAGCCCGGACCAGAACCGTGTGCCCAGCACGCTGTTCAACGCGCAGATTTCTCCACACCGCAGCTATGGCGCCACCCAATGGCCGATCGCCGATCTCAAGCAGATCCGCCGCTGCGCCGAGGGCGCCACCCTGAACGACGTGATCATCGCCATCATCGCCGGGGGGCTACGGCGCTACCTGCTGCGGCGCGAGGCGCTGCCGGTGGAGCAATCGCTGGTAGCCCTGTGCCCGGTGGCGATGCGTCCGGAAAGCGCCCGGCGCGACATGGGCAATCTGATCTCCATGATGCTGATCGGCATGGGTACCGACATGGCAGATCCGCAACTGCGCCTGCAGGCCATCACCGAGCGCACCCAGCGCGGCGCACCGCTGGCCAAGGAAGTGATGCACGAGCTGATCACCTCCATGGGCGAAGTGCTGCCCGCGCCGATGCGCATGCTCGGCGGCTGGCTGCAGAACCAGGTCCGCTACGTGAGCCGCTTCCACCTGCAGAACACCCTGATCACCAACGTGCCGGGCCCGACCAACGGCGCGGAGAAGAAGTACTTCGCCGGCGCCGAGATCCTCGCCACCTACCCCATAGTGCCGGTGTTCGACGGCATGGGCCTGAGCCACGGCATCACCAGCCTCTACGGCAACATCATCCTCGGCGTACTGGCCGACCGGCAGATGCTGCCGGACATGGATGTGTACATGGCAAGCCTTCAGGAATCGACCGAGGAGTACCTGGCCCTGGCACACCAGCGCGGGGCCGAAGCGGCCAGCCAATCGACGAAGCGCCCGGCGCCCCCGCGCAAGCGCCCCGCCTCGCAACCGGCCGAGCCGAGCGCCGAGTAAAACTGCGGCGGCGCGTGAAAAGCAGGGACGCCCCGCGCGCCGCCGTCATCCATCAGCGAACAGGGAGAGTCCCGATGTTCAGGCAGAAGTCAGCGGTCCGGCAATTGAGCGACAAGATGGACCATGCCCACAGCTACCAGGAATGGGCGGAACACGCCGCCGCCCTCGACCACGCGACCGGCATGGACGACTGGCGCGGCAACGAAGTTTCCAGCGACTACGATTACCGCACGGTGCGACAGCGCATGGAGCGCCTGCGCGGCATGCGCAACGCCGGCGCCTACGCGAACCTCATGTTCGTCCTCAACGAGGGTATCCACGGCAACCTCGCCGGCATGGGCAAGGCCGTGCTCTATGGCCACGCCAACCTGGGCACCAAGCACCTGATCCACCAGTACATCGAGGAAGTCTGCCTGGCACTGCAGGCCATCGACGCCCTCGACGAGAGTGTCATCGCGCTGGACGAGCGCAAGGACTTCTTCCTCCGCGCCAGCCAGTGCTTCGGCCGCTCCGCCCTGATGCTCAGCGGCGGTGCAGTATTGGGCTACTTCCATGCCGGCGTGCTCAAGGCACTGTTCGAGGAAGGCATGTTGCCGAGCATCATCTCCGGCTCCAGTGCCGGCTCCATCCTCGCCTCCATCGCCTGCACCCACGCCGATAGCGAAATGCTCGACAAGCTGCAGCCGGAACTCCTGCTGATGCATCCGGAAGGCCGGGCCGGCAAACGCCGGCCGAGGACCCGCCCCGCCCTGGAAGCCGGCGACCTGGCCAGCTACCTGGAGCGCCTGATTCCCGACCTGACCTTCGCCGAAGCCTACAAGGTCAGCGGTCGCCACCTGAACATCACCGTCACCGGGCTGGAACCGCGCCAGGCGCCGCGCCTGCTCAACGCCATCACCGCACCGACGGTCCTGGTGCGCTCGGCGGTCATGGCCTCCTGCGCCATTGCCGGCATCTACCCGCCGGTAACGCTGCAGGCGAAGAATGCAGCGGGCGTCCAAGTGCCCTACCTGCCGGAACAACAGTGGATCGACGGTTCCTTCCTCGACGATCTGCCCGCCAAGCGCCTGGGTCGCCTGTACGGGGTGAACCACTTCATCTCCAGCATGGCCAATCCCGCCGCGCTGTTCTTCACCCCCAACCCGAACGCCCAGCCGAACCTGTTGCAGAGTGCATTCAACCAGCAGATACGCCTCAGCAAGGGCGTCGCCACCCACCTGCTGCGGCTGGGCCGCGACCACCTGCGCATCCGCAATCCCACCCTCGCCCGCTGGCAGCACCTGAGCTACAGCGTGCTGGTGCAGGACTACATCGCCGATATCAACATCTTCCTCGGCAAGCGTTGGCACAACCCGCTCAAGCTGCTGGCCCCCATGCCTCTGGGCGAGCTGCGCCAGTTGCTGCGCGAGGGTGAACAGGCGACCTGGGAGCGCATGGAGATGGTGCGCAACTGCACCGCCATCAGCCGCACCCTGGACGGCATCCTGCGCGCCCGCCACTGGACGGCTTGACGGTCTGCGCCGCACGACGACGGCACCTTCGCCGCCTTGCATCGGTCTCAAGCGTTGGTGACCGACGTTTCCCTCGCCGCGGCCAGGGATAACAGCCACGCCCCCCGGACAGGAGTTTCACCATGAGTGATTACAGCGCCCCGCTGCGCGACATGCAGTTCGTCCTGCGTGAGCTGCAACTGCTCGACAGCCTGAAACAGTTGCCCAACCAGCAAGACATGAGCGCCGAACTGGTCGACGCGATCCTCAATGAGGCCGCCCGCTTCGCCCAGGGCGTACTGGCACCGCTGAACGCTATCGGAGACCGCCAGGGCGCGAAGTGGAATGACGGCACAGTCCATACCGCCGACGGCTGGCGCGACGCCTACGGGAAGTTCGCCAGCAATGGCTGGAACGCCCTCTCCTGCCCGCCTGACTTCGGCGGCCAGGGTGCGCCGCGACTGGTGTCGGCGCTGGTCGAGGAGATGTGGAATGCCGCCAACGTCGCCTTCGGCCTGTGCCCGATGTTGACCCGCGGCGCCATCGAGGCCATCGAACTGCGTGGCTCCGAAGAACTGAAGCAGACCTGGTTGCCCAGGCTGGTCAGTGGCGAGTGGACCGGCACCATGAACCTCACCGAGCCCCAGGCCGGCTCCGACCTCGCCGCCGTGCGCACCCGAGCCGAGCCGCAGGGTGACGGGACCTACAAGCTGTTCGGGCAGAAGATCTTCATCACCTACGGCGAGCACGACCTCACCGACAACATCGTCCATCTGGTGCTGGCCCGCGTGCCCGGAGCACCCGAAGGCGTGAAAGGCATCTCGCTGTTCGTGGTGCCAAAGGTATTGCTGAATGCCGATGGTGCCCCCGGCGAGCGCAATGACGTGCACTGCGTATCCATCGAACACAAGCTCGGCATCCACGGCAGCCCGACCGCCGTGCTCGCGTTCGGCGACCAGGGCGGTGCCACGGGCTGGCTGGTGGGCGAAGAGAATCGCGGCCTGGAATACATGTTCATCATGATGAATGCCGCCCGCTTCTCCGTGGGGATCGAAGGCGTCGGCCTGGCCGAACGCGCCTACCAGCGCGCCGCAGCCTACGCGCGGCTGCGCGTGCAGGGCAGCGAGATCGGCGCGCCCGGCCGTGACAAGGCCGCGATCATCCGCCATCCGGACGTACGCCGCATGCTGATGTCCATGCGCTCGCGGATCGAGGCCATGCGCGCCCTGGCCTGCGATGTCGCACTGGCCACCGACTTCGCCCAAGGCCACCCCGACGCCCTGGTGCGCGGGGAGCGGCAGGCCTATGTCGAGCTGATGATCCCGGTGCTCAAGGGCTGGTGCACCGAGAACGCCGTGGATATCGCCTCCCTCGGCGTGCAGGTCCACGGCGGCATGGGCTTCATCGAGGAGACCGGCGCCGCTCAGCATCTGCGCGATGCCCGCATCACGCCGATCTACGAAGGCACCACCGGCATCCAGGCCAGCGACCTGATCGGCCGCAAGATCGCCCGTGACAAGGGCGCCACCGCATTCGCCCTGATCGCCCGCATGCGCGATGTCCAGCGGCTGCTACCGGATGACGATCCGGCCCTGGCCGCCATCCGCCACCGATTCTTCTCCGCGATCAACGCCCTGGACGATGCCGTGCGGTTCGTCGTCCAGCACTATGCCGAGCAGCCACGTCAGGTCGTACTGGGCTCGGTTCCACTGCTGGAGCTGTTCGGTATCGTCGGCGGTGGCTGGCAGTTGGCCTGCTCGGCCCAGGTCGCCCGGCAGCGCCTGGCTGAGGCAACCGGCGATACCGCGTTCTACCGCGCCAAACTGCGCACTGCTCAGTTCTATGCCGGGCACTACCTCACGCGCGCGCCAGGGCTGGCGCAAACGATCACGGACGGTGGAGATGCAGCCCTGACGATGGAAGACTTCTCGTTCTGAAACCCGCGGCGCCTGGCGAATTGCGGCATGAAGATGATCCAAATGGGAAATGACTGACTGACTCGGCATGTGGTGCATCCAAGAATGAGACCGCTTTCGGCTCATCACGGAATTGCGCCGAGCTAAACGGTCCGCGGCACAAGCACGGACCGGCATCCTTTCCCACGGAGATTCTGATGCTAGACACCCTCATTCACCAGGCCGCCCAGCGGGGCATGGGTAACCAGGCCGGACGTTTTGTCGGCCTGCTGGCGGACTCGCTCGTCAACACTCGCACTGGCGGCTTCGCAGGGCTCACGAAGCGCTTCGAGGACGCAGGACTTGGCGATCTGTTGCAATCGTGGATCGGTGCCCACCCAGCGGACCACGTTCTGCACCCCGACCAGTTCAGCGCAGGTTTCGGCCAGCAGGAAAGCAACCGTATCGCCCAGTTGCTCGGTGTGACTCCGGGAGCGGTCAACATGGCAGGTGCGGAAACGCTACCCAGGCTAGTTGCGCTGATCACCACCGACGGCAGATACCCCATCCCCGGCACCCTGCCGGCGCCGCTGGCAGTCCTTATCGGCGAAAACGAAACCCCTCAACAAACTCGTCGCGAAGGATTGGGCTGGGTGTTCTGGCTGATTCTCGCCCTGCTGATCGCCCTGTTCATCATGGCGATCAGCCAATGCCGCCCTGCTCTGCTGGCACAGCAAACCCCGCCCACCAGCCCCGCTCCGGTAACGCAGAATGTACCTGCGCCGGTGGTGGAGGAAACGGCCGTCCAGGAGCCTGTGCAGCCGGCACCGGAGCCCGCTCAATTCCAGTTGGCGAATCAGGACGGCCACATCACCGTTCATGGCCGCCTGGCGAGTGAGGCGGACAAGCAACGGCTATGGGATGCGCTCAATGCCCAGTTCGGCGCCAGCAACCTCTCCGGCAATATCCAGGTCGAACCGCAGACCTTGCCGGCCGACTGGCTGGACAGGCTCATCGCCGCCTTGCCGAAACTCAATGCCAGTGGCCTGAAGATCGGCTTCGACGGCGACGAGCTGTCCATCGATACATCGGCTCTGCCGGAAGACAAGCGGTTCGACATCAGCCAGCAATTGCGTACGCTGTTCAACGGCTACTCCATCAGTGGCCTGTGGGAGCGCGCGACCGCAGCCTTGGCGGGACTGCAAGCCGGTTTCAGTGCCCAGGACCTGGTTCAGGCGCTGAACCTGATGAATGTCTACTTCAATACCAACTCCAACGCGATCACCGCCGACAGCCTGGAAATCCTTTCCCGCGCCGCCGAAGCGATCAAGGCCGCCCCGCAGGGAACGCACATCGAGGTGAGCGGCCATAGTGACAGCGTCGGTACCGACCAGGGCAACCTGGACATGAGCCAGAAACGTGCCGACGCCGTAGTTGCGAAGCTGGTGGAGCTGGGCGTCCAACCGTCCTCGCTGATCGCCAAAGGCTACGGCTCCAGCAAGCCGATTGCCGACAACGCGACGGATGAAGGCCGGGCCAAGAACCGCCGCATCGAGTTCACCGTTCAAGGTGAGTGACGCGCAGTAGACAGCCGTCCTGGCCGCCCATCCGAATCAAGGATGGGCGGCCATTCTCTGTAAAGACTTCATTACACCTCGTGTTGACCACGCCAATCGCGCCACCGGCTGGTCTCGCCTCTCCGAGGTGAACGCTTGGCTATTGCGAGGGGCCGTTCTTATATGGAAATGCTCGTTGACAGTCCTGCGTGGCTTCAGTGAGATGGCCTTTCGTTCAGGCAAATGGCATTGCCGACTGACTGTGTGCGTTGTATCCGCAATGCCGCGATGACGAAACTTCGGCGATCCCGACGGTCGCTTCCGGACGTTTCATGGCTTCATCGACACAGGAGATGCCGGCGATGTTGAACCAGGCACCCCGCGATACCCAGGACGTTGAATTCGACGAGCAATTCTTCCTCGCCTTCGAGATCCAGGTCCTGCAGAAGGCCCTGCCGGCCTTCGAAGAGGCCTCGCGCTTCGCCCGCGACCGAGGTCTGCGCTGCTGCGTGGAGTTGATCACCAATGCCGAAGGGCACCCCGAGCTCAGCCTGTCGGCCACCCAGCGCGACGACCTGCCGGACAGTTGCTATCGCCTGATTGCCGACCCGGCCGCCCAGGGCATAGTCCACGAGGAATTCACCGCCGTGAACCGCCGCACGCGCCGCCAGGGCGCGCGCCTGGCCACGCTGACCTCGCGCTCGCTGGAGCTGCAGCTGGAGGCCTTCTTCATGCACGCCTTCGGCATGCGCCTGGACTACAACGTTCTGCGCCTGGACTACTCTTACGAGCATGCCTCCGGGCTCTAGGCCATTTCCGACACCTCCGGTCGTCGATTCGGCCGGTGGCGGACAAAGCGTTCCGTCGGACAGTTCCTGCAAAGGATGATTTATGGCAACGATGAACGCGCTGAAGCCGCTATTATTCGCGCCCTGTGCGCCTCCTCGTGCGTGTTTCCTCGTTGTCGCTTTGCCATGAATGAATTCCTCGTGCATTTTCAGGACGGTCACTGCCTGGGCAAGACTGTGCTGCGCTCGTTCTCCCGTCAGATGACCCTCTCCGAGGCGCGGGTGCGCCTGCAGGCCTGCTACCCGCTACGCGTTCCGCACCTGCTGAACATCCTGCACCTGACGCCGATGCTGCCCGGCCGCTGATCCGATCCCCCCAGCGTTTTCCCAAGCCACTGGGCCTGCCCGCATGCAGCGGTAGTGGCTGGAGGCGTTAGTCTCGACGTCGAGGGAAAACCCATGGCCGACCGGCAGCTCCGCTCCCGAAGGGGCGCGGTGCATCACCGTCTGCTACCTCGACGCGCGCGCCGGCAGTGCCTGAGACTCGCCCAGCCCGGCAAGGGCTTGCCGCGCCGCTTGGCCGGCCTGCTCCAGCACTTGGCGCTTCCAGCCATCCTCGTCGACGTAGAAGGCATCACGCAGTTGGCGATGGATACGCCGGGCCTTGTCTGCCGGCACGCCGGGATTGTTGGCCAGCCATTGGTCGGCGCGCAGCGCCTTGAGGACCTTGAGCCCTGGCAGCGTGCCGTACTCCAGGGCGATGGCGGTCAGCTCGGCCTGCGGGCACTCGCTGGCGGCGGCCAGGATCATCTGCCCCTGCAACTGCACCGACACCGATCCTCCTTCCCTCGCAGAAGTCACCTCGGCTCCCCACCAGCGACGCGTGCGCGCCAGCGTTCGCGGGTCGTCACTCCCCACGTAGATACGCTCGCCATGCCCCTTAGGGCCCAAGCCGGTGTGCACGTCGATCCAACCCAGGCGAGCACACTGACGTGCATGCTGGCGCAGCACCTGGCGCACCGCCTGGTTGCTCCAGGTCGGTTTGGCGCCGATATAGAACAGGCCGTTGGGGTGGCTGTCCTGGCCGCTGGAAATGGCCGCCTGCAATCGCTTGCGCCCATGGCGCATGGCGTAGCGCAGCAGGCGCAGGTGGCTGGCGAAAGATGGCCAGCGGCGCGGTATCAGGATCGGGTCCAATGTTGCGTAGGCCTGGTTGCGCTGGCGCGGTTGGGAGAAGTCGATGAAGTTGCGATTCAGGTCGACGTTCTCGTGGGTCCAACGCCGCCACCAGGAAAATCCATAGGGGTTCGCGGCATGCAGGTAAAGCACCGCGCAATCGGCCTTGGCGCATAGCTCAAGCCAATCGGGGTCGTTGAGCAGCGCGATCTGCACCGCCGAGCCGCAGAAGCCTTCCACCCCATGGCAGCCGCTGCTGATGATCAGCAGGTTCTGCGCATCGCTTGGGCCGCCGCGAGCCACATCCAGCGCCAGCGGTTCGCCATCTCGGCCTGGCAATGGGTGGCGGTGGGACTCGACGACCAGGCCGGCGGACAGGCAGGCGGCGAGAAACTTGCCACGCGCCTCGGCGTAGCTCTGGGAAAAACAGGCAGACGGCTTCATCACCACTCCGGATGATTGGATTCGAGTCAGGAATATGGGCCCGACATGCGGGCCCTTTGAAAGAGATC
This sequence comes from Pseudomonas sp. AU12215, assembly GCF_001675465.2. Taxonomy (NCBI): domain Bacteria; kingdom Pseudomonadati; phylum Pseudomonadota; class Gammaproteobacteria; order Pseudomonadales; family Pseudomonadaceae; genus Pseudomonas; species Pseudomonas sp. AU12215. The sequence goes on along the minus strand of NZ_MACM02000041.1, from coordinate 25,275 downwards.
AGGCGTGGCCGACAGCACCGGGGAGCGGCGCTTCGCTGTGCCCGCCCTGCAGGGACTGGCGAGTGCGCTCGGGAGCGATGATCCGGCAGCCGAGGATGGCGCAGACGACGGTGAGCACGCCGAACAGGCCGAGCGCCGTCTCGAAGCCATGGGCAATGTCACCACCGCGCAGCTCGACCAATTGGCCGACTATCCATGGCGCGAGCATGCCGGCGCTGGTCATGCCGCCGATATGGATCGCCAGCATCGAACCTCGCTGTGAGCTCGGGGCGATATAGGCGACCAGGGTGTTGCAGAAGGTCGGCAGGACGTTCACCAGGATGGCGCCCAGTGCATAGAGCACCAGGATCGCCAGACGATCGCCATGCAGCAGGGTCAGCGCGCAGAAGGCGATGCCGGCGACCGCCGCAAAGGCCATCGGCGGCAGCACCATGGCGCGCTGCACCGAGGTGCCGCGCTGCATGGCCCGCTGCGACAGCGTCGAGAGCAGCAGGTTGGCAAGTATCACCCCGACCGTCACCACCATCACTGTGTAACCCGACTGCATCGGCGTCATGCCCTGGCCCTTCTGCAGATAGACCGGCACCCAGCTGTACACCAGCGCGGTGGGCAAATAGCTGAGGAAGCCCATCAGGGTGATCCAGAGGAAGCTGCGGTTCAGTAACAGGCGACTGTACGGCAGACGCAGCGACGCGCCCGGCCCCTCTTGCTCGGTCTGCTGCCCTTCCCGGCCGAAGATCAGCCAGACAACCAGCCAGACCAGCCCGAGCAACGCCAACAGGAAGTACGCGGTGCGCCAGCCGAAATGCTGGATCGCCAGCGGCAGGCTCAACGCGCCGAGCACGGCGCCCAGCATGATCGACACCTGGATCAGCGCCGAGGGCAATACACGCTCTTTCGGCCCGAACCACTTGAAGCAGGCATGCTGGGTCACCGCCGTGCCCGGGCCGGTGCCGGCGCCCAGCAACAGGCGCCCGGCGACCAGCGCGGCAAAGCCGCTGGACAGCGCCACGACCAGTTGCGAGGCCATCCACACCACGGACATGCCGGCGAGAATCCAGCGCGTCGGGAAGCGGTTGGCGAGGAAGCCCACCAGCACGCCGGAGATCGAATAGAGGAAGAAGAACGCGCTGCCGACAAAGCCGAACTCTGTCGGCGAGAGCTTCAGTTCGTCGATGATCTGTGCGCCGGCGAAGGCGAATATGGTCTTGTCCAGCACGCTGATGACCATCACCAGCATCAACAGAATGAGTACCCCATTACGTCGATTCATGCTCTGGCCCCCGTGCCCAGGAAGGTTTCCACCAGTCGCACCCAGAGGGCAGCGCCGAAGGGGATGGCGGCGTCGTTGAAGTCATAGCCTGGATTGTGGACCATGCAGCCGCTGGGGCCGCTGTTGCCGTTGCCCAGGGCGATGTAGCAGCCGGGGCGGCGCTCGAGCATCCAGGCGAAATCCTCGCTGCCGAGGAAGCCCGAAGGGATCTCGGACAGGAGGCGCTGCGGACCGACCAGCTCGGTCAGTACCTCGCGGGCGAGGCGGGTTTCGTCCGGCGTATTGACCAGCACCGGCACCAGCTCCTCGTATTCGTACTGCAGCTCCATGCCGTGCACCGCGGCAACGCCACGGGTGATCTCGCCGAGGCGCCGCTTGAGCAGCTCGCGCACGTCGGGTCTGGTAGCGCGTACGCTCAGGCGCAGGTCGGCATGGTCGGGAATGACGTTGGCCGCCTCCCCTGCCTTGAGCATGCCGACCGTCACCACGCCCACTTCGGTGGACGGCACATTGCGCGCGACGATACTTTGCAGTGCCAGTACCAGTTCGGCGGCGGCGACAATCGGGTCCTTGGTCAGGTGCGGCATGGCGCCATGACCGCCGACACCGGTCAGGCGGATCGACACGCGGTCGGAGGATGCCGTCAGCGCGCCCTCGCGGGTCAGGAAGCAACCGACCGGCAGGCCCGGCGCATTGTGCAGCGCGTACACCGCATCGCAGGGGAAGCGCTCGAACAGGCCATCGTCCATCATCGCCACGGCGCCGCCGAGGGTTTCCTCGGCGGGCTGGAAGATCAGGTTGAGGGTACCGTCGAAGTGGCGCTGCTCGGCCAGGTCGCGTGCGGCACAGAGCAGGATGGCGGTATGGCCGTCGTGGCCGCACGCGTGCATGCGCCCGGCGTGCTGGCTGGCGTAGGGGACACCGCTGGCCTCGTCGATGGGCAATGCATCCATGTCGGCGCGAATGCCGATGCTGCGCGCGCTGTTGCCCTGGCGCAGTACGCCGACAACACCGGTACCACCGATGCCCTCATGGACTTCATAGCCCCATTCGCGCAGGTAGCCGGCGACGATGGCGCTGGTGCGCGCCTCCTCGAAGCCCAGTTCGGGATGCTGGTGGAGGTCCCGGCGAATCCGCGCGAAGTCCTCGGTGCTTGCCGCAAGTCTTTCTATCGTGGGGTGCTGACTCATGCCGCATCCTGCTCATTGTTCTGATGTGGCCGGCAGGATGCCCCACGCGCGCGATGCTGAATAATGACCTTCACGCATGCTTATCGAGGCTGGTTATCGACGGCCGTTTTCGAGCCAGAATCAGTCGGCCTTGCGCAGGTGCGGGCCCTTGAAGGCGTAGACCAGCTCGTCCACCAAAGTCTGCGCCTCGCGGGTCATCAGCTCCGGCGGCCGGCAGACCAGGGAGATGTCGGTGCCCGGCACGGTCTCGGCGATGTCCAGCGCCTCCAGGGTGCTGGACACGATGGGCAGGTCGAACACCCTCCGCGACCAGAAGCTCACCGCATCCGTATTGGCCGCCAGCTCCGCGTAGAGCACCACCGAGGCGCACTCGATGACACGCTCCGGATAACGCACCTGGTACTGCTCGAACATCTGCCCGGCGAGGGAGACATCCAGCGAGTCGGGCACCAGCCATTCCTCGTCGAGCAGTTCGTGCAGCGAGCGGGCGCTGCGCAGTCGATGTCCCTTGCGAACTGCCAACGTAGTGGGCTGGGCGTAGAGCTCCTGCCAGTGGAAACCATCGACATTGCGCGAGGCCGGCTGCGAGGTGAGCACAAGATCCAGCTGACCTTCGCGCAGGCCTTCGAGCAGTTTGGCCGGACGAAGTTCGCTGATCTGCAACTGCACCTTGGGGTAGCGCTTGCGGTAACGCAGCAGGCAACTGGCGAACTGCTGGCTGGGGGTCACCGGCGACACCCCGATGGCCACGCGGCCGTCCATCGCGCCCTTGAGCGTCTCGATTTCATCCCGCGCGCGGCGCACCTCCTCCACCACCAGGCGCGCCCGGCGCACCAGGCGCTCGCCGTATTCGGTGGCGGTAATGCCGCGGTTGGAACGCACCAGCAGCGGCACGCCCAGCTCGGCCTCCAGCTCCTTGATGCTTTTGGACAGGGCGGGCTGTGAGATATGCAGCAGGCGCGAAGCCTCCTGGATGCTGCCGCTCTCGCAGATGGCGACGATGGCGCGGAGTTGATGCAACTTCATGGCTTGAACGACGGCTCGGGGATCGGTAACAGGTCCGAACATAAAGCAAAAACGAGGCCTGCGTGAGTAACGGTTGGTAAACGGAGCGGGACCGGCGGGTCGTGTTCGCATGAATTTGCAGGAGCGAGCGAGGCGCAGGCGAAAAAAAAGCGGCCCGAAGGCCGCTGATAAACACAAGGAGCGCCGGTGAGCGCCAGTAGAGCCCGCTGTCAGCGGATACCCGTGGCGCGCAAGGCGTTGGGCGTGAAGTCGTTGCTGCTCGACTGCACCGCGAAGTCGTAGCTGCTCTTCTCTTCGTTGCGCAGGCCGGACACCGTATAGCGGCCGGACAGTACGTCATAGTGGGTCTCCGCCGTCAGCCAGGTGAAATGCTGGTCATAGAACGGCCGCGCATGGCCCTCGGACACACGCCAGAGGCTGCCGCGACCGTCGTAGGCGTCGGCCTCGGCGATCTGCCAGCTGTCTTCGTCGATGTACAGGTCGCGCTTGCTGTAGATATGGCGCTGGCCCGGCTTAAGGGTCGCTACCACATGCCACACGCGATGCAGCTCGTAGCGGGTGTGGTCCGGGTTGAGGTGGCCGGGCTTGACGATGTCCTCGTACTTCAGCGTCGGCGAGTCGAGCGCGAAACTGTTGTAGGGGATATACAGCTCCTTCTTGCCCACCAGTTTCCAGTCGTAGCGATCCGGCGCGCCGTTGAACATGTCGAAGTCGTCGTAGGTGCGCATGCCTTCCGCGCCGGGGCTGTCGTAGCCCACTTGCGGGGCGCGGCGCACGCGGCGCTGGCCGGCGTTGTACATCCACGCCATGCGCGGTTCCTTGACCTGATCGATGGTCTCCAGCACCAGCATCACGCTGCCGGCGCGGCGCGGCGGCGAGAGGATTTCCTGGCGGAAGTAGTAGAGGATGTTGTTCATCTTCGCCGGGTCGTAGTCCTTGAGCCCGAACGGGAAGGCGAACTGCTCCTTCATGTAGCTGATGGTGTAGTCACCGTTGGTCTGCGGGTTCATCTGCGCGGTGGTGCGCAGCATCGCATTGCCGCGGTAGCGGGTAACGTGGTTCCAGATGACTTCCAGGCCGCTCTGCGGAATAGGGAACGGGACGGTCATCTGGAAGTTGGTCAGGCCGTTGCCGCCTTCGGCCAGCGAGGTGGCGGTGGCGTTCTTCTTCGCCGCATCGATCACCGCCTGCGGGTAGCTCGCGCTGCGGTGGCTGGGGTAGACCGGGATGCGATAGGTCTGCGGGAAACGCTGGAACATGGCCAGTTGGCCGGGCGTGAGTTTGTCCTGGTACTGGCTGGCATTCTGCGCGGTGATGGTGAACAGCGGCTTGTCGGCCGCATACGGATCGGCGAGGAAGCCGCCAGCGTCGGCCTTGCCGGCATTGGGCGCCAGGCCACCGGTCCAGGCTGGAATGCTGCCATCGGCGTTGCCCGCTGTTTCAGCACCCACAGGCGTCAGTTCATTGCCCAGGCGCGCGGCCTGGTCGGCGCCGACCGCGGCCATGACCTGCCCGGCGAGCAGGCTCAGCGTCAGGCAACCCGCCTGCAACCATTGCTTGTTGTTCATGCTTGTACCTCTGGGACGGATAGGCATCAGAAACTGACGCCCAGGCTGACGGCGAGGAAGTCGCGGTCGGTGTTGACGTTGTAATCACCGCCGAAGTAATCGGTGTAACTGATGCTCGCGGTGTAGCGGCTCAGGTACTCGGCATCGACGCCGACGCTGACTGACTTGTCGCCCTCGTTAAAGGTCGGGCCGTAGCCTTCCACGTCGTGGGAGAAGGCCAGGTTCGGGCGCAACGAGATGCCGCCGATCAGGTCGTTGTATTCCAGGCCGGCGCGCACGCGGTAACCCCAGGAATTCTGGGTGTAGAAGCCCTTGTCGTCGCACTGGCCGGGGTTGGCGGTGTTCACCACCTTCTGGCAGATCGCATTGCCCGACAGTCCCAGCAACGCGGAGGTGCCGGCGCTGGCCAGTTCGCCATTGCCATAGACGCTGCTGCGACCAAAGCGCAGGTCCGAGCCGTCGGTGGAGCCCAGGTCGGCGATATGGCCAAAGCCGATCTCGCCGACCAGGGTCAGGCGTTCGGCGCCGATCACCGGGATCTGGTCGAAGGTGTTGGTGAAGGTCATCTGCGCCTGTGTGTAAGGGAGGCGTTTGTAGCCCTGGATCAGCGAGCCGTAGCTCGAGTCCGCCCAGCCGCTGGAGAAGATCGGCAGGCCGCCGTTGACCAGCGGGCTGGTCGCCGCGGAGCCGAGCGTCGCGGCACCGGAAACGTCGCTTGAGTTGATGCCCATGGGCATGTTCGGCCGGTAGCTGATCTCGCCCTGCACCGCCGTGCTGCCCCAGGTGGTGTTGAAGCCCAGGCCGTAGAGGCGGATATCTTCGGGGTAATCCAGGTACCAGCTGGCGGTGCTGCGCCCGCCCTGCCCGATCAGGCCCCCCACCGGGTCGGCCAGCGCGCCCTTGCCCACCACCCAGTTACTGGTCGGCGTGCGGCTGTGGTAGTTCATCGCGTAGGCGGAGAACTCGGTGTCATTGACCATCCAGCGCAACGCCACGCCGAACTGACCGCCATCGCGGGCGTCATGGTCCCTGGTTCGCGGCACGTAGCCATAGCCACCCCTGATGCCGGTGCCGTCGATGTCGCGGTCGAAGTCGCTGCCGTTCACCGCCATGTTGATGTCGCAGCCCTTGGCCGCCACATCGCTGCCGAAGAAGGTGCCGCAATTGTCCGGCACGGTCTTCTCCCATTCGAGCTGGTAGAAGGCCTCCATGGACAGGGTGTCGGTCAACCCCTGGTTGAAATACAGCATGCTCACCGGGATCAGCGCTTCCTTCACCTCGGAACCGGGACGACGCAGCGCGGCGACATCTGCCGGGTTGATCGAGTTGATGCCGTTCTGGATGAAGGTGCTCTCGCCCCAGCTCACCACCTGGCGGCCCAGACGCACGGTACCGGGCAGATCGCGGAAGTCGTAGTTGTGGTAGATGAAGGCATCGAGCAGCTCGACGCCGGAGGACTTGGCGGCGTTGTCTCGACCACTGTCGTCGATATCGTAGAGCGGGCGATGCTCGTCCTTCAGCTCGAAGTCGTACCAGTACTTGCCCCGCAGGAACAGACCGCTGTCGCCATACTTCAACTCCAGGTCGTGCAGGCCCTTGAAGATCTTGGAGAAGGTTTCGCCCTTCTTGAAATTCAGGCGGCCGTCGTCGGAAGTCTGGCTGGACGCCGTGCCGCCGTTGCGGGTACCGATGAATTTCTTGTCCGGGCTGTCCATCGCCCAGCTCGCACCGATGGACAGCGTCGAGTCGAAGCGCCCCTCGATTTCCCCCACGTTGAAGCTCACCGCCTGAGCCGAAGTTGCCCCGCCAAGGGCCATGCTGGTCGCCAGCGCCAGCGCGTGCGGCCTGAAGCCTGCGGCGCCGGTTATTGTTCTTTTCATGCTGCTCTCCGCCTGGATCGTGCTGGTCACGGCAAGCCGCGCCACCCCTGCCCCCGGCTCGTCGGCCGGTAGGCGGTCGCATGGTAAGAGCGCGGTCACGAGCCTGACTTCTGAAAAAAAGTGATGCCCATAGCCAGAATGCAAGCTCGCGACCATCCCCCCGCGCGAAGCTCCGCGAGCGATAACCGACGGCTATTGCGATACCCAGGATTCAGCCGACCGCAGCCTTGAGTTGCCCTAAAGTCCGCCGCCATCAGCGACTCCCCAACGATGAGGTGGACCATGAAGATTGCGTTGACCGGCGACAGCATCCTGCAACGCCGCCTGAACAGCCGCGACGACGAAACCCTGCGCCCGCTGTTCGACCTGCTGCGCGGCGCCGACGTCAGCTTCACCAACCTGGAAGTGCTGCCCAACGACTTCCAGGGCGATGCCGTGCTGGAAAGCGGCGGCTCGCACTTCGGCGCGCCGGCGTGGATCCTCGATGAACTGGTGGAGGGCGGTATCGACCTGTTCTCCACGGCCAACAACCACAGCCTCGACTACGGCATCGCCGGCCTGCATGCCGCCCACGCCCAGCTGAACAAGCGCGAGCTGCTGTTCGCCGGCACCGGCCGCAACCTGGAGGAAGCCCGCCGCCCGGTGTACTGCACCAAACCCGCCGGCACCGTCTCGCTGCTGGCCTGCACCTCCACCTTCGGCAAGGGCCAGGAAGCCAGCGAGCAGACCCGCGACATGCCCGGCCGACCCGGCCTCAACCCATTGCGCTACGACACCGTGCACCAGCTCGACGGCGCGCAGATGGAAGCCATGCGCGGCATCATCGCCTGCCTCGGCCTGGACCGCCTCTACCAGGGCGCGGTGGACCTGGGCTTCGCCCACCCGATTCCCGATCCGTCGCTGGCGGTATTCGGCCCCTTCACCCCGCTGCTGTTCCGCCAGGGCGAGTCCTCGCGCCTGCGCACCCTGCCGCGCAAGAAGGACATGGACGAGATCCTGCGCTGGGTCGAGGAAGCGCGGCTGATGTCGGACGTGGTGGTGCTGAGCATCCACGCCCACGAACTGGGCCACGACGCCGCTGGCGAGTGGGACCTGGAAGTGGCGGCCGAATTCGTCCAGCCGGTGGCGCGGCGCATGATCGATGCCGGCGTCGACATCGTGGTCGGCCACGGCCCGCACCTGCTGCGCGGCATGGAGATCTACAACGGCAAGCCGATCTTCTACAGTTTGGGCAACTTCATCGGTCAGAACGAACTGGTGTCGCGCCTGCCGGCGGACAGCTACGAGCAGTTCCGCGTGGACCGCAACCAGACGCCGTCGAAAGTCTTCCTGCAGCGCACCCAGAACGACACCCGCAGCTTTCCCTCCGACTCGCGCTTCTGGGAAAGCCTGGTGCCGGTGTGCCAGTTCGACGGCCGTCGCCTGACCGGCATCGAACTGCACCCGGTGAGCCTGGGCCTGGGCGAGGCGGTGCACCGCCGTGGCCGTCCGCGCCTGGCCGAAGGCGACCATGCACAAGCGATCCTGCAGCGCTTCGCCGCGCTGTCGGAGCCCTACGGTACTCGGCTGTCGATCGACGGCTCGATTGCGCGCATCACACTCTGATGCCGCAGCGCCGGGCAGCCACAAGCTGCCCGGCGCCCTCTGACTCCCGCAGCCATGACAACCACCCGCATTCTCATCGTCGAGGACGACCTGCGTCTCGCCGCACTCACCCGCGACTTTCTCGAGCACCACGGTCTCACCGCCAGCATCGAAGCCAACGGCGCCCGCGCCGCCGCCCGGGTGATGGACGAACGCCCGGACCTGGTGATCCTCGACCGCATGCTGCCCGGCGAAGACGGCCTGTCCGTCTGCCGGCGCATCCGCCCCGGTTACTCGGGGGCCATCCTCATGCTCAGCGCGCGCTCGGAAGACACCGAGCAGATCGACGGCCTGGAAAACGGCGCCGACGACTACGTCTGCAAACCGGTGCGCCCCAGCCTGCTGCTGGCCCGCGTGCGCACGCTGCTACGGCGTCGCGAGGCTCCCGGAACCACTTCCGAACGACTGGAAATCGCCGGCCTGCTCCTCGATGCACGGCAGCGCGAGGTCCATCGCGATGACCAGCGCATCGACCTCACCGGCGCCGAGTTCGACTTGCTCTGGTACCTCGCCAGCCGCGCCGGCCAGACACTGAGCCGCGATGAGCTGTTCCTCGCCTTGCGCGGCATTACCTATGACGGCCTGGACCGCTCGATGGACGTGCGCATCGCCCACCTGCGCGCCAAGCTGGGCGAAGCGCCCTCGCATCCGCTGATCCTGACGGTGCGCGGCAAGGGTTATCGCTTCGTCGGCTGAAACGCCCTCGCAGGGCGCATAGCGCTTCAGCGTTATCCGCCGTACGGTGGAGCCTGCTCGCAATCGGATTCAGCGGCGATCCACATATCGCGCCGGTTCACGAGCAAGGCCCCGGCGTCCCCCTCGCTCCTACGAAAACCGCGTGGCATCCGGTAGGCTGTAGCCTCGTCCTGAAGAGCCGCACAGCATGCACGCCCTCACCTGTCCCCACCTGATCGGCGACCACGTCGAACTCCTCCCCCTGCGCGCCGAACACGCGCAGGCCCTGCTAGACGCAGCCGCCGATGGCGAACTGTGGAACCTGAAGGTCACCGTGGTACCCGGGCCGGACACGGTCGCGGGCTATATCGCCAAGGCCGAAAAGGGCCTGGAGGAAGGAACCGTCCTGCCCTTCGCCATCCTTGACCGGCGCAGTGGAAAGATCGTCGGCAGCACGCGCTTCTGGAAGGTCGACCGAGCCAACCGCAAGCTGGAAATCGGCCACACCTGGCTCGCCCTGTCGGCGCAGCGCACACCGATCAACACCGAGGCCAAGCTCCTGCTGCTCACCTACGCCTTCGAGCAGCTCGATTGCGTGCGCGTGCAGTTCACCACCGACGAGCTGAACGAGAAATCCCGCGCCGCCATCCTGCGCCTGGGCGCTGTGCAGGAAGGCATCGTCCGTCACGAGCGCATCATGCCCGACGGCCGCAAGCGCAACTCGGTGCGTTTCAGCATCATCGACAGCGAGTGGTCCGAGGTGAAGGCGCGGCTGCAGCAAAGGCTGGGCCGCACCTCGGCTTGAAGGATCAGCCCTGGTAGAACACCTCGTCGCTGTAGGGGTACCACCAGGAATGAATCTGCGGCTGGTGGTCGATGATCACCATCTTCGAGCGGCGGAACGCATCCAGCCCCTGGCGACCGAGTTCGCGGCCCATGCCGGACATCTTCCAGCCGCCGAACGGCAGCGCATCGTTGTCGATCAGCGGATTGTTCACCCAGACCATCCCCGCCTCCAGGCGGTCCGCCGCTTCCATGGCTTCGGCCAGGTCCGTGGAGAACAGCGAGGCGCCCAGGCCGAAGGGCGAGTCATTGGCCAGGCGCACGGCCTCATCGAAATCCTTCACCTTGCAGATCGCCGCCACCGGGCCGAAGCACTCCTCGTGGAAGATGGCCATCGCCGGGGTGACGTCGGTGAGGATGGTCGGTTCGTAGTACCAGCCCACCGGGAATTGCGGCGGAATGCGCCCGCCGCAGACCAGCGTGGCACCCTTGGCGATGGCGTCGTCCACCAGGCGAATCACCTTGGCGCGCGCCGCTTCGCTGACCATCGGGCCGATCTCTGAGCGCTCCAGCCCGTGACCGATGCGCAACGCGCGAGTCCGCTCGGCGAAACGCGCAACGAACTCGTCATGCACTTCGTCGACCACATAGAAGCGCTCCGCCGAGGTGCAGATCTGCCCGCTCAGGTGGAAGGCTGCGGTCACTGCGCCGGCCGCCGCGACTTCCAGCGGTGCGTGGCGGGAGATGATCATCGGGTCACTGCCGCCGGCCTCGATCACCGCCGGTTTCATCCGCTCGGCGCAGGCCACGGCCACTGCCTTGCCGGCGGCGACGCTGCCGGTGAAGGCCACGGCGTGGGTACGCTCGGACTGCACCAGGCGCTGCGCGGTGCTGGCATCGCCCGGCACGCAGCTGACCATGCCCGCCGGCAGCACCTTGAAGTGCTCCATGAATTTCAGCGTGCACAGCGTGGTGCTTTCCGCCGGCTTGACGATGCAGGCGTTGCCCGCCGCGAGCGAGGCTGCCAGGGTCCAGCACATCAGCAGGATGGGGAAGTTGAACGGCATGATGTGCACGCTCACCCCATAGGGCTCGTAGCGCACATGCTGGAACGAGCCGAGCTGGGTGGTGCCGGCTACCTTGCCCGCTTCATCGCGGGCCATCTCGGCGTAGTAGCGGAAGATCGGCGCGCAGTTGGCCAGCTCGCCCATGGCCTCGGGGAACGGCTTGCCCATCTCCAGCGTCATCAGCCGCGCCACTTCGCGCTGAGTCGCCTGGTCGGTCTCGATGGCGTTGGCCAACTGGTGAAGGATCGCCGCGCGGGATTTCGCATCGACACGCTTCCACTCGCTCTGGGCAGCGTTGGCGGCGTCGATGGTGGCGTCCACATCCTCGGCATCGCACAGGGCTATGCGGCCCACGGGCGTGAGGTCAGCGGGATTGATGATGTCGCGCAGGCGCTGCGTCGCCACGCCCTGATAGTGAGGGCCGATGAAACGCAGGGGCACGTCAACGTGAAAGTCGGTCATGGAATGCTCCGCAGGGATTCGGGTGAGGCCAGACGCTGGGCGATCACGTCGCTCTCCAGCGGCTGGCGCCAGTTCGGCAGGTTTGCGTCGAGCAGCGCTGCCAGCGGGCGCAGCTGCTCGTTATCCAGCGCGCGCTGGAACAGCCGCAGTACGCGCGGCAGGTGCTTGAGATAGCCGTGCTTGCCATCGCGCCTGGCCAGGCGCACGAAGATGCCCAGCACCTTGGCGTGGCGCTGCGCGGCGAGCACCTGGAAGTCGGCCAGGAAGCGCCGGCCGTCCACTTCCGGGCGCTGGCCGAGGTAATGGGTGAGCAGGGTCACGCGCAGCGTTTCGGGAATGTCGCGGCGCGCGTCTTCGAGCAGCGACATAAGGTCATAGGCCGGCGCGCCGAACAGCGCGTCCTGGAAGTCCAGCAACCCGCAGGCCGCCACGTCGTCCCGGCCCTCCAGCAGCATCAGGTTGTCGACGTGATAGTCGCGCAGCACCAGTACTTCGCGGCGCATCGAGGCGTCTCGCCAGAGCGCGGCGAACTCGGCGAGATAGCGTTCGCGCAATTGCGCGGCGGCCTTCTCGCCGATGAGCAGCGGCGCGTACCAATCGATGAACAGCGCCGCTTCCTCGCCCAGCTTCTGCCCGTCGTAGGCCGGCACACCCTCTGCCGCTTGCGGGCCGGCACGGTGCAGGCGCACCAGCGCGTCGACGGCGAGACGGTACAGCTCCGTTTCGCTGTGACCGGCCGCGAACAGCCGGGTATAGGTGGCGTCACCGAAGTCCTCGATCAGCGCCAGGCCCAGCTCACGGTCGGCGGCCAGCACGTTCGGCGCCGACAGCCCGCAGTCGCGCAGCAGTTGTGCCACCCGCAGGTACGGCGCCAGCGGCTCGGCGCCGGGTGGCGAATCCATCAGCAGCAGGCCCTTGCCGTCGACGCGGAAGTAGCGCCGCGCCGAGGCGTCGGCCGGTAGCGCGGTCAGCGTCTCTCCGGCCAGGCCGCTGCCGGCGAGGAAGGTCTCGCGGGCAGCGGCGCGGGTGGTTTCACAGGGCAGGTTCATGGCATCACCGGATCATGTAGACCTTCTTGATGGTCTCGTGCACGGTGCACACGCCCTTCCAGTCCTTGGGGAAGAAGGCCGCGGTGTCCGGCTCGATCTCGATCACCTCGCCGGACTCGTGCACGTAGGTGCAGCGGCCTTCGAGGAAGTGGCAGAACTCGTCGCTGGTCACGTGGCAGAACCACTTGCCCGGCGTGCAGTGCCAGATGCCGCATTCGGACTGACCTTCGGGCCCCTTGTGCAGGACCACGCCACTGACGTGGGATTCGCCCTCGAGCATGGTCGGGATCACGCCCCAGTCCTTGAGTTCGGTGACTTGCAGCGGGCGATGGATAACGGGGGTCTTCATGTACTTCTCCTTCGATAGCAACCCATACGGGCGACCGGGTAAGGCGTAGGGCGAATAACCGCTTGCGGTTATCCGCCGATGAATTCGGTGCAAGGTCGATGGCGGATAACGCTTGAGGCGTTATGCGCCCTACGAAATCACGCCAACATGTAGAGGTTGCGGAGTGTGGTGTGCACGGTGCATTCGCCGGTCCAGCCGGCCGGGAACAGCACCAGGGTGTCGGGCTCGACCTCGATCACTTCGCCCTCGTCGGAGCGGTAGGTGGCGCGGCCGGCAACGAAATGGCAGAGCTCGTCGCGCGGGATCGACAGCCGCCAGCGGCCGGGGGTACAGACCCACAGACCGGTCTCGGGACTGTTGTTCGGCCCCTTGAACAGCAGGCGCCCGCTGGAGTGCGAGACGCCCTCCAGCGCATCGGACTGCACGCCCCAGTCCACCAGGTCGTCGTACTCGCGGGCGCCGCGAATGTGCGGCGCCGTGCTGTCGGCCTTGAACTCAGCCATGGCTCACCGCCTTGCCACCCATCAGTTGGTCGAGGATGCGCGCGGCGTCTTCCGGGCCCTTGCGCGAGCGCATGTAGTCGCTGGTGCGCGCCAGGCGCTCTTTCATCAGGTCATCGCCGAGCAGTTGGGCAATGTTGCGCGCCAGGTCTTCCTCGCTCCAGTCGTAGCGGTCCATGCGCAGGCCGTGGCCGCTTTCCTGGGCACGCATGGCGTTGTCGTGGCCGTCCCAGACGTAGGGCATGACGATGGCCGGCTTACCGAAGAACAGGCACTCGGTGAAGCTGTTGTTGCCGCCGTGGTGGATCACCCCGTCGACCTGAGCGATCACCGAGGGCTGCGGGTACCAGTTGGAAACGATCACGTTGTCCGGCAGGTCGTCGTATTTCTCCACGTGCTCGCCGACATTGAACAGCGCGCGGTACGGCAGCTTGCCGATAGCGGTGACCAGGCGCTTGAGCAGGTCGACATCGCCGGAACCAAGGCTGCCGAAGCTGACGTACAGCAGCGGCTTGTCGTTGTGCGCCTTGAACTGCGGAATCTCGTAGGGCTTGTCGGTGCGCACGCAACCCTGCAGGTAGTGGAACTGCCGCGCCGGCAGCGGATGGCGGCGCTGGAACTTAACCGGGTCCGGGTACAGCAACAGGTTCATGTAGGGCGACTCTTCGAAGAAGGTGCCCAGCGGGTACGGTCGCTCGCCACACTGGGCGAGGAAGTCGTTGAAGTCGGCGTGGATCGGCGCGATCACCTCCTCGAAGCGTTTCTGGAAGCGCGCGTGGCCCTCCTTGTCGTCCACGCTCATGCCCGACAGGTACGGCGGGATGTCCGGGTCATGCACTTCGTTCTCCGAGCAGGAGATGATCCGCACCCACGGCTTGCCGTAGTGCTTGATGGCCGGGAAGAGGATCACGTTGTCCACGCAGATCAGGTCCGGCTTGATCTTGTCGAGGATCGCCGGCAGCTCCTTCTGCGCCCACTTGGCGGTGGAGACGATGGCCTCCCAGCACTCCTTCACGTAGTTGTCGAGCTGGTCGATCGGCGCCTTGCGGAAGTTGGGGATGTGGCCGTTGATGAAGTCGGTCCAGTAGCGCGCCATCTCCTCGGCCGGCATCGGCTCGGACATGTTCACGTAGTGCTCCTCGAAGCCGTAGGCCGAATACACTCCGGTCATGCCCGGATCGGTGAGGAACACCGCCTTGTGCCCCAGCGCCTCGCAGGCCTGGGCGATGCCGACGGAGTTGAGGGCCGGGCCGTAGGCGGCCTCGGGGAAGAAGGCGATGACCTTGCGTTCACTACTCATGGTGCTCTCCTGTAGGTCTTGTTCTTGGCAATCAGTGAGTCAGCACGCGGCCGTGCCGCGCATCCCAGCCCAGGCGCACCGGCATGCCGGCGGCGAGGCGGAGGAAGTCGTAGTCCGAGGACGGCACGCGGACGATCAGCGGCTTGCTGGACAGCGCCGTGTTCACGTGCAGGTTGGTGTCCAGACCGTGGTAGGCGACCTCCGCCACCTGGCCCTGGATCTGGTTGTCAGTGGCGGGCGTGGCATCGGTCAGCACGCGCAGGCGCTCCGGGCGCAGCGCAAGCGTCACGCTCTCGGGGCTGGACTCGGCTGTGGTCTCGATGCTCAGCACCTGGTCGCCGGCCTGCAGGCGATTGGTGCCCACGCGCCGGCCCTCGATCAGGTTGCTGACGCCGATGAAGTCGGCGACGAAGCGACTGCCCGGGTTCTCGTAGAGTTCGCTGGGGCTGCCGCACTGGCAGACCTTGCCGTCGCGCAGCACGGCCATGCGGTCGGACATCACCAGGGCTTCTTCCTGGTCGTGGGTGACCATGATGAAGGTGATGCCGCTCTCGTGCTGCAGGCGCTTGAGTTCCAGCTGCATCTTCTCGCGCAGCTTCTTGTCCAGCGCGCCGAGGGGTTCGTCCAGCAGCAGTACGCGCGGGCGCTTGACCAGGGCGCGGGCCAGGGCGACGCGCTGGCGCTGGCCGCCGGAGAGTTGGTCCGGCCGGCGGTTGGCCAGCGGGCCGAGCTGCGCGGTGTCCAGCACCGCGTCGACGCGCTGGCGGATTTCGCCAGCGGGCAGCTTCTCCATCTCCAGGCCGTAGGCGATGTTGCCGCGCACGGTCATGTTGGGGAACAGCGCGTAGGACTGGAACATCAGGTTCAGCGGGCGCTTGTTTGGCGGCAGCGGCGAGATGTCCTGGCCGTTGAGATAGATGGCGCCGGAACTGGGCGTCTCGAAGCCGGCGATCATCCGCATCAGGGTGGTCTTGCCGCAGCCGGACGGGCCGAGCAGCGCGAAGAACTCGTTCTCGCGGATCGCCAGGGACACCTGGTCCACCGCCGTCAGGCCCTCGCCGTAGGATTTGCTCACCTGCTCCAGCACGAGCAGGTCGGATGACTTAGTCATGGGCTTTGGGCACCTTGTTCAGACGTTGGGAGGCGAACAGCGCGGTGAAGCTGACCAGCATCACCAGGGTGGCGAGGGCGTTGATTTCCGGGGTCACGCCGAAGCGGATCATCGAATAGATCTGCATCGGCAGCGTGGTGGAGGCGCTGCCGGAGCCGGAGTTGAAGAAAGCGATGATGAATTCGTCCACCGACAGGGTGAACGCCAGCAGCCCGCCGGCCAGCACGCCGGGGAAGATCGCCGGCAGCAGCACCCGGCGCGCGGTGGTGAACCAGCCGGCGCCCAGGTCGATGGACGCTTCGAGGATCGAATAGTCGAAGTGATTGAGGCGCGTGCGCACCACCGCGCAGACGAAGGCGATGTTGAACACCACGTGGCTGAGGATGATGGAGTGCAGCCCCAGGCTCATCTTCAGCAGGTTGAAGAAGCTCAGCAGCGCGATGGCCAGGACGATGTCGGGGATGATCATCGGCGCCATCAGTAGCGTGTCGGCGATGTTGCTGCCTTTCTTGCCGCTGCTGCGGGCGCGCATCTCCACGCCCAGCGCAAGCAAGGTACCGAGCACGCAGGCGATGAAGGTGGAGGTCAGCGCGACGATCAAGGTGTTCAGCGCCGCGTGCTGGATCGAGGCATTGGCCAGCAGTTTGGCGTACCACTTCAGCGACGCACCGCCCCACGCGGTGGGCAGGCCGCTGGCGTTGAACGACAGCAGGATCAGCACCAGGATCGGTACATAGAGGAAGGCGTACACCAGCCACAGGTGTGTGCCGAGGGCAATGCCGGAGGGATTACGCATGGCGTTCGCCCTCCGCGCCCTGGGCCCGGCGCGAGACCATGGCCTGGATGAACAGCAGGAGCAGCATGATGCCGATCAGGAAGAAGCTCAGCGCCGCGCCGAACGGCCAGTCCCGCGCGGTAAGGAACTGTGCGTAGATCAGGTTGCCGACCATCTGCACCTGCTTGCCGCCCAGCAGGTCGGCGGTGATGAAGTTGCCGATGGAGAGCACGAAGACAAACACCGCGCCGGCCGCCACGCCGGGCACCGAGAGCGGCAGGATCACCCGGCGGAAAGTGGTCCAGCCGGACGCGCCGAGGTCCCGCGAGGCTTCCCAGAGCTCGTTGTCGATGCGCGACAGCGAGCTGTAGATGGCGAGGATGACAAAGGGGATGTAGTTGTAGACCAGCCCGAGCACCACGGTGGCGTCGGTGTACAGCAGGCTGATCGGCTCACCGCCGTAACCCAGCAGACTGAACAGGCGGTTGAGCAGACCTTCGCGGTTGAGAAGGACGATCCAGGCATAGGTGCGGATCAGGTAGTTGCTCCAGAACGGCAGCATCACCAGGAACAGGTACACCGCCTGCCGGCGTGGCGTGGTGCGAGTGATGGCGTAGGCCGCCGGGTAACCGATGATCACCGCGAAGAGCATGGCCAGGCCGGCGATCTTCGCCGAGCGCAGGAGGATGTCGAGGTATAGCGGGTCCACCGCGCGTCGGTAGTTTTCCCAGGTGAACACGTAGTCGATGCCGCCGTAGGCACCGCGCTCGAGGAAGCTGTAGACCAGCACCAGCAGGCACGGCAGCAGCAGGAACAGGGCCAGCCAGCCCAGACCGGGCGCGAGCAGCCAGGCCGACAATTTGCGGTCGGCGGATAAAGCGGTCATGCGTAGTTCCCCCAACCCCACGCCAGGCGGGGTGCTTCAGGGTTATTCCGGAGAGAGTTCGGGGCGCCAGCGCGACGCCCCATCGGCCTTACTGGGCGGCCATGATTTCCGTTACGGCGCGGGTGTACGCCTTCTGCGTCGAGCCCCCCACGTCACGCAACTGTTGCTGCTTGACCAGTTCGGCCGGCGTGGTGGTGAGGTTGGGGTACTTGGCCAACAGCTCCGGCTTCAGGGTCGCCATCGCCGCCTGGTTGGGCACCTTGTAGAGGATGTTCTCCGCGACCCAGGCGTGGTTCGCCGGCTCCAGCATGTAGTTGATGAAGCGGTAGGCGGCGTCGGGGTTCTTCGAGCTTTTCAGCACGACCATGGTGTCCACCCAGAGGTCGGAACCTTCCTTGGGCACGACGAACTTGATCGACTCGTTGGCTTGGGTGCCGTAGTTGCACCAGCCATCCCAGGCGTGGGCCATCAGCGCCTCGCCCGAAGCCAGCTTGGAGTAGAAGGTGGTGTCGTCGAAGGACAGCAGGCGCTTCTTGGTGGCGATCAGCTGGTCGCGCACCGCGTTGATCTGGTCCGGGTTGCCGTCGTTCACCGACCAGCCGTTGGCCAGGAAGCCGGCGCCGAGCAGCCAGCGGTCGGTGGCGAGCATGGTGGTCTTGCCCTTGAGGGCGTCGGAGGGCTTGAGCAGGTCGCTCCAGCTCGAAGGCGCCGGGCTGACCTTGTCCGAGCGGTAGCAGATGCCGGTGGTGCCCCAGGTGTAGGGCACGGAGAAGTGGTTGCCGACGTCGTACTCGAGCTTCTGCGCTTCGGGGTAGAGGTTCTTCAGGTTCGGCACCTTGGCCGGATCGATCTCGGCAAGCAGGCCCTGCTTGTGCAGGATCTCGGCAAAGGGCGAAGAGACGAACACCACGTCATAGCCTTCGCCACCGGAAGCCATGAGCTTGCCCATGATTTCTTCGTTGGTGGCGTGGAGAGATTTGTCGGCTTCAAGGCCAGTGGCCTTCTGGAACTTCTCCAGGTTGTCCGGGGCCATGTAGCCGTCCCAGATGGAGATCACCAGATCCTTGGCGCTGGCCGTGGTGGCGGACAGCGTGAGCGCGAGGGTTGCCCCTGCGTAGAGCATGGTCTTCAGCTTCATCTTGCGCACCTGACGATGGTTGTTTTTGTGTGTCAACGGCAGCGGAACGAAAAGCGTACTACATGTCTTTTTTTCAAAATAAAAACCGAACCACTGGCGAAGTCAACCATTTCTTGCATTCTTGTTGGACCCTCCTCGCTGTGGCATAAGGGGGCGCCCCGCGCCCCGCGCCCACAAGCCTGCGACGCCTGCCGGAGAGAAGCCGCTTGAGCAAGGACACCGAGAAAAGACCGCGCACCAACCACCTGGAACTGGCCCGGCGGATCATCGAGCATGCCCAGGACACCGGTCTCGCCGATGGCGACGCCTTGTCCGAGCAGCAACTGGCGCGCACCTTCGGCGTGTCGCGCACGCTGATCCGCGCCGGGCTCGACCTGCTGCAGGAGCAGCAACTGGTGGCCCACGAGCCGGGCAAGGGCTATCGCCTCGCCGCCGATCCGTCCGCCCAGGTGCTCGGCTCGGCATTGCCCCAGGCCGAGGAAGAAGCCCTGGCCGCCTCGGTACTGCGGGATCGCATGGCCGGTCGCCTGGGCAACAGCCTGAGCGCCAGCGAGCTGATGCGCCGCTACGACATCGGCCGAGTCGCGGCACAGAAGGTCCTGGCGCAACTCAGCGAGGACCAGGTGCTGGAGCGCGGCGCCGGGCAGAGCTGGTCGTTCCGCCCGTTGCTGAACAACCTCGCAGCGCTGGAAGACAGCCTGCGCTATCGGCTGATCCTCGAACCCGAAGCCCTCCTCGCCCCCGGCTTCGAGCCAGACCTGGCACGCCTCGCCCTGCTGCGCGGGGCCATGGAGGAACTGCTGGCGGCGCCCATCGAGCGCTTCGACGTGGCCCAGTTCCGCGAGCTGGACATCGGCTTCCACGAGCTGATCGCCCAGGGCTGCGGCAACCGTTTCGTCGGCGACGCTCTGCTGCAGCACCAGCGTCTGCGGCGCCTGCCCAACCTGCTGCCGATGGTCAGCGTGCACCGCCTGCAGGAAGCCCTGCGCGAGCACCTGCGAATCATCGAGCAGATCGAGCGCGGCCAGCTGGAAGTCGCCGCCGACCTGATGCGCTTGCACCTGCGGCTGTCCTTCGCGCAACGCCCGCAGACCGCCAACCGCGGGATTCCACAGTCGTTCGCCCAGGGGCGTCGCTGATTATTTTTCTCACACAGTGTTTTTTTTAACGAAAAAATGCAGTATCAGTTTCACGCAGTGCCCGTGAGCAACACCCGGATGTGCCCATGACGCAAAGAACAAGAACCATCGCCTTCTTCCCCGAGGCCAGTTTCGGCGCCGCGCTGAACTGCATCGGCATCGCCCAGGCCCTGCGCGAACTCGGCGCACGCCCGGTGTTCATCTGCCATGCGCATTTCCAGGGCATCTTCGCCGAGTACGGCTTCGCCGAGTACCCGCTGCAACTGGACTCGCCGCTCTCCGCCGCCGACCACCAGCATTACTGGGAGCGCTTCATCGAGCGCAACGTGCCCTACTTCGACCAGCCGCCCCTGGCGCAGATCGACAGCTACGTGGCGCCGGCCTGGGAAGCCATCATCGATACCGCCATCGAATCGGAAAAACCGCTGCAGCAGTTGCTCGCCCGGCTCAAGCCCGATGCCATCGTGCTGGATAACGTGGTCAGCTTCCCGGCCATCTCCGCCGCCGGCTGTCCCTGGGTGCGGATGATCTCCTGCGCGGAAACCGAACTACCCGACCCCGCGGTGCCGCCCTACCTGTCCGGCGCCAGCAGCAGCGATCCACAAGCCTGCGCCACCTACCGCGAACACTACCTGCAAGCGACAAAGCCGGCGCACGAACGCTTCGCCCGCTTCCTCGCCGAGTACGGTCACCCTGCCCTGCCCGCCGGCCAATTCCTCGAAGATTCGCCTTGGCTCAACCTGTTGCTCTCACCCACACCGGTGCGCTACGAGCGCCAGAATCCGCTGCCGGCCGAGCGCTATCTGTACCTCGACGGCTGCGTGCGCAGCGAGGCGCCGTATATCCCGCCGCAGTTCCCGCGGCACGACGATGCTGCGCTGATCTATGTGAGTTTCGGCAGCCTCGGCGCGGCCGATATCGAGATGATGCGCAAGCTGATCGATGCCGTCGCGCAACTGCCCTACCGCTTCCTGATCAACGTCGGCGCCTACCGCGAGCACTACGACAGCGTGCCCGACAACGTCTACCTCGACAGCTGGTACCCGCAACCGGCCGTGCTGCGCGAATGCCAGTTGTTCATCCATCACGGCGGCAACAACAGCTTCTGCGAGGCACTGTATTTCGGCCTGCCGTCGGTGATCATCCCCTACTGCTGGGACGGCCATGACAACGCCAGGCGCGCCGAGGAAGTGGGCGTGGCGCGCTACCTGCCGCGCTTCGAAAACCCGCTGGCGGCGCTGCCCGGCGCACTGGCCGACCTGCTCTGCGACAAGGCGATGCAGCAACGGCTGACCAGCGTACGCGAACAGATGCAGGCCTCGCGCGGCACAGCGTCGGCCGCGCGGGCGATTCTTGGCATCTGCAGCGACTAAGCGGCCAATGGCACCGTGCAAGGACGTGCCATTGGCTCTGTGCAAGTTTCCGGTCGCCCCATAAGCCTGGCTCCATGTCCCTGGAACCAGGCATGACAAGCTTCAATGACCAGCCAGCCCTGCTCGGCGATTTCCTGCAACTTCGCCCACTGCGCAGCGAGGGTTTCGACGCCTCTCCGGCGCCGCCAACTCGCCCGGAACCTGGGCCGGACACCCGGTGAAGGACAGGTGACCCAGGCGTCTTCAGGCTTTGCGCAGCGGTACTTCCTGCAGCAGCCACGACAGCGCGAAGGCCACGGCGCTGACCATGCACGCCACCAGGAAGACCCAGTGCATCGATCCGGAAAAGGCTTCCAGGTAAGCCTGCCGCAACGCTGCGGGCAAGGCATGCACAGCGGCCGGCGACAGGTTGGCCGGTGAGCCGACGCTGGTCGGGAAGGCACTCACGAGCCGACTCATCAGCTCGTGAGAGAACAATGCGCCGAACACCGAGATGCCAATGGAGCCGCCGATGGAGCGGAACAGGGTCGCCCCGGAGGTCGCCACGCCCATGTGGCGAAATTCGACGCTGTTCTGCACCGCCAGGATCAGTACCTGCATCACCATGCCCAGCCCGGCGCCGAGCAAGGCCATGTAGAGATTCATCTGCAACATCGACGATTGCAGGTTCAGACGGCTCAGCAACGCCAGGGCGATGACCTGCAGCAGCGTGCCAAGGATGGGGAAGACCCGGTAACGCCCCCAGCGGCTGATCAGGCGACCGGTAATAGCCGAGACGATCAGCATCGCACCCATCAGGGGCAGCATCTGCAGGCCCGCACTGGTCGGCGTGGCGTCCTTGACCACCTGCATGTAGAGCGGCAGGAAGGTCACCGAGCCGAACAGCGAAACACCGACAGTGAACCCGATCAGCCCGGCGAGCACGAAGGTCCGGTGGCGGAACAGGTGCAGCGGCATGATCGGTTCCGCCGCGATGCGCTGCTCGTGGACGAAGCCGATCACGCCGACAACGGCGAAGAGCGACAGGCACAGGATGTCGATCGAGGTCCACTCGAGCGTGCTGCCGCCCAGGCTGGTGATCAACACCAGCGAAGCCAGGGCCAGGGTCAGGAAGAAGGCGCCAAAGTAGTCGATGACGTGTTTCACCCGCGCGACGTGGGGCTTGAACGCGCTGCCGATCACCAGCAGGGCGAGCAGGCCCAGCGGCAGGTTGATGTAGAAGATCCAGCGCCAGGACAACTGCTCGACCAGGAAGCCGCCCACCAGCGGACCGACCACCGTGGCGAGGCCGAATACGCCACCGAACAGCCCCTGGTAGCGACCACGCTCGGCCGGCGCAATGACGTCGCCGATGGCCGCCATCGCCACCACCATCAAGCCACCGCCGCCCAGGCCCTGCAGCGCGCGCAGGAGGATCAGCTGGGTCATGTTCTGCGCCAGCCCGCAGAGCGCCGAGCCCGCCAGAAACAGTGCGATGGCGGTCTGCAGCACCAGCTTGCGGCCGTACAGGTCGCCGAATTTGCCATACAGCGGGACCACGACCGTGGAGGCCAGCAGGTAGGAGGTCACCACCCAGGACAACAGGTGCAGGCCGCCCAGTTCGCCGACGATGGTGGGCAGCGCGGTGGACACGATGGTCTGGTCCAGCGCCGCGAGGAACATCACCAGCAGCAACGCCGCCAGCAGCAGTGGAATGGACGGCTGCGTCACCTGAGCGTCGTCCGGGGGGCTCAGCTTCGTGGCCAGACTATTTTCGGAGGCCGTTTGCATGGGGCGGACCTGATGAGATGAGGTGGCGTGGGACAGGGAAGGAATGGAGTCGGCTCATTCGCCCGTGCAGAGTGCGCGCTGGCGATGCTGCCGCCCCACTTCCTGCAGGCCGGCCAGGGTGAAGCTGTAGAGCTGGGCGACGACCACAGGACCCGGCATGTCGAGAATGTCGCGCAGGGCGCCATGCCCTCCACGAGGCCCGATCAGCAGCATCGCCCATGGCGCAGTGACGCTGAGGATGCAGGGCACCAATGTGGGATCTTCGGGGGGGATCCCGGTGATCTCGCTGAACAGTTGCTTGAGCAACGTCAGCTTCAGCGCCTTTTCGGGGTGCAGAAACTCCTGACCGTGGCTGCTGGGCGCCAGGGCTTCGGCAGCGAGCACCCGCAGGTGCCAGCTCTCCCTCCCGCGCGCGGCCTTGCGCACAACCAGTTCGGTCAGCGCAAACAACTTGTCCGGCGCCGCCTGCTCGCCCTGGATGATCCGCTGCAGGTCGGCGATGTCGAGAAAGCGTCGGCGGGCCTCGCCCAGCACGGCCTGATAGAGACCGTTGCGGCTGCCGAAGTGGTAGTTGATCGACGCCAGGTCGACCTCCGCCTTGGCGGCGACGGCCTTGTTGCTGGTTTCGCCGAAGCCGAGCGTCGCGCAAAGTTCGCCGGCGGCTTCAAGGATGCGCAGGCGGGTCGCTTCACCATCTTTTCGAGCTTCGCGGGAGGCCATGATTATTCCTGAACAGCGGACAGTGCCAGGAAGCCTGAAGCAGGTTAAATCTAAATTCAATTTAAATTTAGAAAATACGATGAACTGCCCTCTCCGCCGGGATCAGGCTTCGGGGGCTTGCGCTTAATATATGGAAATACGTATATTCGATTTTCCATATATTTAGGCGGCGCCATGATTACCCCACCCGACGTCTTCAAGTGTCTGGCCGACGAGACCCGCGCTCGCGCCACCCTGCTCATCGCCAGCCTGGGCGAGCTGTGTGTCTGCGAGCTGATGTGCGCGCTGGACGACAGCCAGCCGAAGATCAGCCGCCACCTGGCACAACTGCGCAGCAGCGGCCTGCTGCTGGATCGCCGCCAGGGGCAGTGGGTGTATTACCGCCTCAACCCCGACCTACCCACCTGGGTACACGACATGCTGCAGGTCACCCTGCTGGCCAACGGGCAGTGGCTGGCCGACAACACCCTGCGCCTGCAGAACATGGACGGCCGCCCCGTCCGTGACGCCGCCTGCTGCTGATCCCCACCGAGCGAATCCTCCATGCTGGTCGCCATTGCAGTCTTCATCTTCACCCTCGTTCTGGTCATCTGGCAGCCCAGGGGCCTTGGCGTCGGCTGGAGCGCCGCCCTGGGTGCGATCATCGCCCTGGCCGCCGGCGCGGTTTCGCTGCACGACATCCCGGTCGTCTGGGCCATCGTCTGGAACGCCACCGCCACCTTCATCGCGGTCATCGTCATCAGCCTGCTGCTGGATGAGGCCGGCTTCTTCGAGTGGGCCGCACTGCACGTGGCGCGCTGGGCCAACGGCAGCGGTCATCGCCTGTTCGCCTTCTGCGTGCTGCTCGGCGCGGCCGTTTCGGCGCTGTTCGCCAATGATGGTGCGGCCCTGATCCTCACGCCCATCGTCATGTCGATGCTGCTCGCCCTGCGCTTCTCCCCCGCCGCGACCCTAGCCTTCGTCATGGCCGCCGGCTTCATCGCCGACACCGCAAGCCTGCCGCTGGTGGTGTCCAACCTGGTGAACATCGTTTCGGCGGATTACTTCGGCCTGGGCTTCGCCGAATACGCCTCGGTGATGCTGCCGGTGAGTCTTGCCAGCATTGCCGCCACCCTGCTGGTGCTGTTTCTGTACTTCCGCCGCGACATCCCGAGGCAGTACGCGCTCCATGCGCTGAAGGAACCCAAGGCCGCCATCCATGACCGCGCCACCTTCATCGTCGGCTGGTGGACGCTGCTGGCGTTGCTGGTCGGCCTGTTCGCCCTGGAGCCGCTGGGCATCCCGATCAGCGCCGTGGCCGCCGCCTGTGCCGCGCTCCTCTTCGCTGTCGCCGCCCGCGGCCAGCGCATCTCCACCCGCCGTGTACTGCGCGAAGCGCCCTGGCAGGTAGTGATCTTTTCCCTCGGCATGTACCTGGTGGTCTACGGCTTGAAGAACGCCGGCCTCACGGACTTCCTTGCCCAGTTGCTCGACCGTCTTGCCCAACAGGGGCTGTGGGTCGCCGCCCTCGGCACCGGCCTGCTCTCGGCGCTGCTGTCCTCGGTGATGAACAACATGCCCAGCGTGCTGGTCGGCGCCTTGTCGATCCAGGCCAGCG
>NZ_MACM02000040.1:0-9777 GCF_001675465.2 Pseudomonas sp. AU12215 | reverse complement strand
AATGCCCGATTGAGGTCATGACAGAGGTAGTGGCGTTGCAGCATGATGCACCTGCTTCAATCCAGTAACCGTGTTGCACTCAGCTTCTGCAACCGCCGAAATAAAAAGCTCAGTATGCAGAAGGCCATAAACTACGGCTACGGCGTCATGGCTTTTGCTGTTTTGGCTTTTGTGATTCTTTCGCCGGCGGATACGATAAAGGCAATACTCTTTGCGTTGGTAGGAGTCTTTGCTCTTTATGTTCTGTCAAAAAGTTTTAAATTCCATGCGGATGTTGATTTCTCGACAAATGAATACCTGGCAAGCGCCTTGGGGGTCTCTGTAGGCGAGAAGGTTCTGCTCAGTTATCAGAATTTCAATGCCAACGAGGTTGAGCAAGGGAGTAATGCCTTTGCCACAACGGCAACAACGTTGATTGTGGCGGTATTTGATGGGGGCTCCTGGAGAAAGATGAGGCGAGATCTTAACCAGATTTCGCACATTGGTATCATTGGTAGTGAAGAGCAGAATTACTGTGTCAAATTGAATTTCAGTGATGGCCTCCATGTTTTGTTGTGCATTGGTCTGTATGACAAGCTCACATCAAATCCAATTCTGGTAATCAGAAGGCTGCTGGAGGTAATTGATGCAAGTCTGCTTGGCGGTAGTGATGCGCCGATGGCAGCGCAGAGGCGTCGTGTAGTGGTCAATGCCGGCGCTCCAGTCTCGACGCCAGCCGCTTCTGCGCCCGAAGCCATGTCTGCATCCGCGGCACCGATACGCAACATCGAGCTGAATTCTGAGGTGTTAATGGCAATCCAGGGCGCCGAAGAAGTCGTTCCTAGACGAAGGCTGGAGCTTTGATATGTCGCATTGCACAAGGTTTGAATTTTCTTATGTCAATGAGGACGCCATTGCTAAAGCGTTCGGCAAGATGGGGATCAACCCGGAGACAGATATAGTTTTCCTGTATCCCAGCGAATTCAGTAAGAAGGTATTGAGCAAAGTCGGCTATATGGGCAGTCAGCAATTCAGAGCGGTGTGTGGTCGAGCCGCTGATGGATTCAACCTATTTGTTTGCCAGATTGAGGAGAACTCCTACAGGCTCCTTATCGAACGCGACACTGTTTCGGACGGAGACGAGGCGATCAAGGCCGATTTGGCGTTGAGCTTTCAGAAAGCCTACATCAGCGTAGCCATCGATGAAACCATCAGGCGCATAGAAGCTTCAGGTGTTCCCGCCAGAACGAAAGAAACTCTTCAAGGGTTCGAGATTGAGTTTGGACCGCAGTACGAATACAGCATCCATGTGACCTTTACGGGCGACGAAGTAATGGAGGAGGTGCGTGGTGTGAAAGGCGATATTTGCACAAAGCTTACCGAGGAGCTTGAAGCGCTACTCTCCAGTCCTACTGCGGAGCTGGTGACCGAGTGGAAGCCGGAATATACCGTCGTTCACGAGGAGCAAACCCTTCAAGTTCTCAGTGCGAATCTCTAAATGCATATCAACGTACACCACATGGAGTTGAGTTGCGTTAATGGTCCTGGGTTGCGCTTGACATTATGGGTGCAGGGTTGTGCATTGAATTGTAAAGGGTGTTTCAATCAGCGGACCCATGCTCGCGAAGCGGCTACGCTGATGTCTGTCGAGGCATTGGCGCAGAAGATAAATGCACACGACATCGCCGGGGTTACCCTCTCCGGAGGGGAGCCGCTGGATCAGGCGGCAGCCCTGGAGCAATTGATCCATGCCGTCAATGGCGAGAAAAACTGGATACTCTATACAGGCTATACACCAAAAGAAATATTCCAGAATGAAGCCATGATTCGTGTCGTTAAAGCCGTAGACGTGACGCTGGCTGGCCGGTATCGGCATAACGCGGAACATCCCTATCAGTACAAGCAGATCATCAAGGCCAGTGACAGAGTCGATCTTGATTTTTTCCGTACTAGAAGAGTTGTCGAATTTGTTGTTTCAAATTCCAGTGTGACCAAGACCGGTCTTCCGATGCATATATAATTCAGTTCAGGCACAGGGATATTAGGCATGAACCGCACCAAGCAGATAACTGATTACCTAAAGGCTCGCTATGCGATTCTGGTCATCGAGTCGTTCGAGGAAGAGCGCGCACTCAGTGAGATTTCTGAGATCGCCAAGGCGCTTGGCCATCGTTTATTCGTGTGGAACTCGACCCAAGGCGTGCAGATAAATGGCTCCGTGGCTGGGGAAAAAACCTTCGATTTGAAGGTGGCCTTGGATTTTTGCGAAGAAAGAGCAAAAGAAGAAAACAGCAAGAGTATCTTTGTTTTTTGTGATGCCCATAATTATCTTACCCCCAGTTCGAACCCCGTCTATCGTCGTCGACTTCGAGATTTTGCCATCAATATTCGCTCGCGCGGATATCGAAGCAATTGCATTATCGTGGCGCCTAGCTTTGAAATTGCCACTGACCTTCAAAAGGAAATCACGCTGGTTGATTTTCCTTTGCCGTCACGCGACGAAATCACGGGTCAGGTCAGCAAGTTCATAAGCTCCTGGCAAGGCAATGAAAATATCAAGATTGATCTGCCGAGCGATGCCAAGGAAAAACTCATCGATGCCGCGTTGGGCCTCACGGAATTGGAGATTGACAATAGCCTGTCCCGTTCATTGGTATCGAGCCTGAGTGTCAATGAAAACACCGTTAAAGACCTGCTTTCCGAGAAGAAACAAATTATACGGAAGACAGGTATCCTGGAGTACATTGACTCAAAGGTGAATCTTGACGACGTCGGAGGCTTGGCAACCCTCAAGAAGTGGCTCCATCTGCGCAGTCAGTGTTTCGGTCAGGCTGCCCAGGAATTTGGTGTCGGAACCCCGAAGGGATTGCTCTTGACCGGGGTTCCCGGTTGCGGCAAGTCGCTTACGGCGAAGTGCGTTTCGTCGTCCTGGAACATGCCGTTATTGCGCCTGGATATGGGGAAAATCTTCCAGGGACTGGTTGGCTCTTCAGAGTCCAACATTCGTTCCGCGCTACGCACCGCCGAAGCGATTTCGCCCTGCATCTTATGGATCGATGAAATTGAAAAGGGGCTTTCCGGTTCTTCCGGCGGTGCGTCCGATGGGGGGGTGGCGTCGCGTGTATTCGGCACGCTATTGACCTGGATGCAAGAGAAAACGGCGCCGGTCTTTGTATTTGCTACCGCTAACAATATTGGCAGCTTGCCTCCGGAACTATTGAGGAAGGGCCGGTTCGATGAAATATTCTTCGTTGACTTCCCGTCAACATTGGAAAGAAAGAAGATTCTTGAAATACACCTGAAGAAATTGAAACGTGACCCGGCGAAGTTTGACTTGGACCTGTTGTCTGCTCTGGGGGGCGAATCGAATTTTGGTAAGGATGTTGTGCTATCGGGGGCTGAAATCGAAGCTTGGGTTGGGGAATCGCTGATCGAGGCGTTCTCACGGCGAATGAGCGGTTCTGGCGATGCCAGCGACCTGACGATGGCTGATTTTGAAACCACTATTTCCCGCATGGTCCCCATGAGCAAAATGCGCAAGGAGGAATTTGCGAAGCTTCGTGAATGGGCGAATCAAAATGCGATTAGCGCCTCGGCTATGGTGGCCGGCCAGAATGGTGCCGAAACTCAAGTCGGCGGCAGGCAAATCGACTTTTGAACGACGATGATTCATCAGTGCGTCAGCGTTGTTGCGCCAATCGCGGCGGAGGGTTCGGCCGGTAGAGTGACAGTGTGAGCATTCCTGCTGCTTCACCCGTTGGTTTGTCTCTAAGCCGGATCGGCCTCGGTGCGCTGCGGGGGTGCGACGGTGATCCTGACGACGCGCTGGCCGAGGTTGTTGTCGCTGGAGTGCACAGCAAAGCGTAAAGCTTGCAGCGCGGACCGATGGCCGCTGGGGATCCAGCGGCCATGGGCGTCAGACGCGGAAGTGGCTGACCAGGGTTTGCAGTTGCCCACCCAGGCGCGCGAGTTCGACGCTGGAGGCGGCGACTTCTTCGTTGGCCGAGGCGGTCTGTTCGGAGACGTCGCGCACATTGACCACGCTGCGGCTGATTTCCTCGGCCACGGCGCTCTGTTCCTCGGCAGCGGTGGCGATCTGCTGGTTCATCGCCTGGATGTTCGACACGGTGCGGGTGATCTCGCCCAGTGACTCGCCGGCCTGGCGGCTGAGGGCGACGCTGCTGGCGGTGAGTTCGCGGCTGCCGAGCATGACGCTGGAGACCTGGCGGGTGCCGCTCTGCAGGCCGGCGACCAGGGCTTCGATTTCTTCGGTGGATTGCTGGGTGCGCTGGGCCAGCCCGCGTACTTCGTCGGCGACCACGGCGAAACCACGACCGGCTTCGCCCGCGCGGGCGGCCTCGATGGCGGCGTTGAGGGCCAGCAGGTTGGTCTGCTCGGCCACCGACTTGATCACGTCCATGACCTTGCCGATCTTCTCGCTCTCCTGTTCCAGGCGCTGCATGGCCTCGGCGGAGCGTTCGACTTCCTCGGCGAGACGCTCGATCTGCTCCACGGCCTTGTTCACCACGCGGTCGCCGTCCTGGGCCTGGTGGTCGGCGGCGGAGGCGGCCTGGGAGGCCTGCTCGGCGTTGCGCGCTACCTCCTGCACGGTGGCGGACATCTCGTGCATGGCGGTGGCGACCTGGTCGGTCTCGACCTTCTGGGTGTTCGCGCCGGCGCTGGTCTGCTCGGTGACGGCGGAGAGCTCTTCGGCGGCGCTGGCGATCTGGGTGACGCCGTCGCGGATGCCACCGATCAGCTCGCGCAGGCTCTGGCTCATGCGCTGCATGCTTTGCTGCAGGCGGCCGAGCTCGTCGCGGCGGGTGACCTGGACGGTCTGCGACAGGTCGCCGGCGGCGATGCGGTCGACCACAGCCATGGTTTCCTGCAGCGGGCGGGTGATCTGGCGGGTGATGATCAGCGCGGCGATGCCGCCCAGGACCAGCGCGAGCAGGGTGAACAGGGTCTGCAGACTGCGGGCGCTGGCGCTTTCGGCGTCGCGGCGATCGAGTTGCAGCTGGTAGAGATTCTCGCTGATCTTGACGATGTCCTGGCCCTGGGTGGTCATTTCCTTGCGCGCCTGGACGATGGCGGCCATGTTGCCGCGCAGGGTGGTGACGGCATCGCGATAGGCGCGCAGGGCAGTGCCCAGTTGCTGGACGTACTGCGCTTCGGCGACGCCGAGGACGCTTTCCAGGGCCGGCAGGCCGGCGATGCTTTCGTCCAGGCCGCGGGTCACGCCGTCACCGTTGCTGGTGAGGGCCGTGGCCAGGTAATCGCGTACGTCGTAGCGGGCCTGTAGCAGGTCTTCACGGGTGCCGGTGATGGCCTGGAAGCGGGTGGCGCGCTCTTCGTCCGCGGGGGCCTTGAGTACGTCCTGCTGGATGGTCGCCGTCAGTTCGGCGGCGCGCGTGGCGTTGTCCTGCAGGGCGCCTCGGGTGATGCCGGCGCTCTGGTAGCCGGCGCGCATGGCGGCCAGGGATTTCTCGTAGTCGGCGATGACGCCGCCGAGTTGGTCGAGCAGGCGCACGTTCTCGGGGCTGACGAAGGAGGCGCGCAGTTTCTGCTGCTGCGCCTTGAAGTCGGCCAGGGTGGACATGACGTTGGCAGCTTCCTGCTCGGCGCCGTCGGCGATCATGTACTGCAGGCGGGTGATGCGCAGCTTGGTCAGGCGCGAGTTCAGCTCGGTGATATCGCTCATCCAGTTGCTGCGGTCGATCAGCGAGCCGAGGCCGACCCAACTGACGATGGCGAGGATGGCGGTGAAGGCGAGGACCAGGCCGAAGCCCAGGGCCAACTTGAGATTCACGCTCAGGTTGGAAATCCAGGTGTTCATTGACGATCTCCAGGAAAGGTTGTGTGAAGTCAGGCCGTTCGGAGATTGTTCTTGTTGGGGGCCAGGGTGGCGAACCACGTCCAAGCCCTATCGGCAGGATCGGACGGAACCGTATGGTCACGGGCGAAAAAAGTTATCCGCCGGCCGGCGCCTGGAAGGCGGGTCGGAGAGGAATGGGCGGGGAAAGGCGGACGAAATCCCTGTTCGCTTGCGTGCCGCTGGGTGCGGTCGCGCTCTGGCTTGCGGCGCTGCGCGGCATTCTACGGAAAGGCCGGTGGGCTCGTCTGCAAAATGATGGCAAAGAGATATTGCAGGGGCGCTGACCCGCGAATGAGGCGCCGGCCTGGCGCCTCATTCGGTTGCCACGGGATCAGGCCTTGGCGGCGTCAAGCGCCTGGGCGAGGTCGGCGAGGATGTCGTCGATGTGCTCGATGCCGATGGACAGGCGCACCATGTCGCGCGGTACGCCGGCCTTCTGCAGTTCTTCGTCGTTGAGCTGGCGGTGGGTGGTCGAGGCCGGGTGGCAGGCCAGGGACTTGGCGTCGCCGATGTTGACCAGGCGCACCACCAGGTTCAGCGCATCGATGAAGCGCGCGCCGGCTTCCTGCCCGCCCTTGATGCCGAACGAGAGGATCGACGCGGGCTTGCCGCCCATGTAGCGCAGCGCCAGTTCCTGCTCGGGGTGGTCGGCGAGACCTGCATACTTCACCCAGCTGACCTGCGGGTGGTCCTGCAGGTATTGCGCGACTTTCACGGCGTTCTCGCAGTGGCGCTCCATGCGCAGGGCGAGGGTTTCCAGGCCTTGCAGGATGAGGAAGGCGTTGAACGGCGAGAGCGCGGCACCGGTGTTGCGCAGCGGCACGACACGGCAGCGGCCGATGAAGGCGGCGGGGCCGAAGGCTTCGGTGTAGGTCACGCCGTGATAGGACGGGTCGGGCGTGTTGAGCAGCGGGAAGCGTTCCTTGTTCTCGGCCCAGGGGAATTTGCCGGAGTCGACGACGATGCCGCCGATGCTGGTGCCGTGGCCGCCGATGTACTTGGTGAGCGAGTGCACGACGATGTCCGCGCCGTGTTCGAACGGGCGGCAGAGGATCGGCGTGGCGACGGTGTTGTCGACGATCAGCGGCACGCCGTGGCGGTGCGCGGCGTCGGCCAGGGCCTGCAGGTCGACGATGTTTCCGGCCGGGTTGCCGATGGATTCGCAGAACACCGCCTTGGTGCGTTCGTCGATCAGCGCTTCGAGGGCGGCGATGTCGTCATGCGGCGCGAAGCGGGTCTGGATGCCGAAGCGCGGCAGGGTGTGGGCGAGCAGGTTGTAGGTGCCGCCGTAGAGCTTGGCCACCGAGACGATGTTGTCGCCGGCTTCGGCGACGGTCTGGATGGCGTAGGTGATGGCGGCCATGCCGGAGGCCACGGCCAGCGCTGCCACGCCGCCTTCCAGCGCGGCCACGCGCTCCTCCAGCACCGCGTTGGTGGGGTTCATGATTCGCGTGTAGATGTTGCCGGCGACCTTCAGGTCGAACAGATCGGCGCCGTGCTGGGTGTCGTCGAAGGCGTAGGAGCTGGTCTGGTAGATCGGCACGGCCACGGCCTTGGTGGTCGGGTCGGGGCTGTAGCCGGCGTGGATGGCCAGGGTTTCCGGTTTCATTGTTCGAGCGTCCTTGTGGCAGAAAGCCCCGAGGATGCGAGCGGCGCCCGGCCCCGGTCAATGACCGGGAGCAATCTGGCCAGGGCGTCGCTAGATCGCTTTTGGCTGAGCTTATAACCGGCTCAGGAGGAGCAACTGATCTCCAGATGCTTGCCCCAGTCCGGCGGACGGCGGGTGAAGGCTTCGGCGTCGGGCTGCTCTTCGAAGGGCCGGCTGAGCACTTCATGCAGGCGGCGCACGACGCTGAAGTTGCCCTGCTCGGCGGCTGTGATGGCTTCCTGGGCGAGGTAGTTGCGCAGGACGTAAAGCGGGTTGACGGCGTGCATGCGCGCGCGGCGTTCGTCCTGGCTGCCGCCTTCGCGCTCGACGCGAGCGCGGTAGTCGGCAGCCCAGGCGTCGAAGCCGGCCAGGTCGACGAAGTCGTCACGCACCACGGCCAGCGCCTGCTCCGGCGCCTGCTCACCGAGGCGGCGGAAGAACAGCGAGTAGTCCACCGCGCCTTTCTGCATGCTCTGCAGCAGGCGCTGTACCAGCTCCAGGTCGCCATCCTCGGCAGTGGTGAAGCCCAGGCGCCGGCGCATCAGGTCCAGGTAGTGGGCCTGGTACAGCGGCAGGAACAGGTCCAGCGTGGCGCGCAGGTCATCGACTTCGACGAAGTGCACCAGCGTCTGGCCCAGCGCGGCGAGGTTCCAGTGGGCGATGGGCACCTGGTTGCTGAAGGAGTAGCGGCCGGTGTCGTCGGAGTGGTTGCAGATGTGGTTGGCGTCGAAGTCGTCGAGGAAGGCGTAGGGGCCGTAGTCGAAGGTGATGCCGAGGATCGACATGTTGTCGGTGTTCATCACGCCGTGGCAGAAACCGTAGGCCTGCCAGCAGGCGATCATCTGCGCGTTGCGCTCGACCACTTCGCGGAAGAATGCCAGGTAGGGCTTCTCGTCGTTCAGGCTGTCGGGGAAATACTCGCGCAGGACGAACTCGCCGAGTGTCTTCAACTGCTCTTCCTGCTGGGTGTAGTAGAAGTACTCGAAGTGGCCGAAGCGCACGTGGCTGGGCGCCATGCGCAGCAGCATGGCGCCGGTTTCCCGGGTCTCGCGCCACACCGTGGTACTGGATCCGGTGACGCACAGGGCGCGGCTGCTGGGGATGCCGAGGGCGTTGAGGTATTCGCTGGCGAGGAACTCGCGGATCGACGAGCGCAGCACGGCGCGGCCGTCGCCCATGCGCGAGTAGGGGGTCTGCCCGGCGCCCTTGAGGTGCAGGTCCCAGTGCTCGCCTGCAGCATTGACCACTTCGCCCAGCAGCAGCCCGCGGCCGTCGCCCAGGCGTGGGTTGTAGGAGCCGAACTGGTGCCCGGAATAGACCATGGCGCGCGGCTCGGCTTCTTCCCAGAGCTTGTGGCCGGCGAAGATTTCCGCGAACACCGGGGTATCCGCCTCGCTCGGGTCGAGATCGAGCAGGGCCATGGCCGAGCGGCTGGCGACGACCAGGCGCGGGTCGGCGATGGGATCGGGCAGGACTTCGGTGGAAAACACGTCGCCCAGGCGGGCGAAGCGGTTATCGAAGGCGAGTTCGTCGAGCTTTTTCACAGGCTAACTCCGGACATGTCCGAGTATTGTGCTCGGATATGTCCGGAGGCGTCCAGCCTCAGGCCTTGTCGCCGTTGGGCTTGTCCTGGCTGATCTTCACGGGCGTGGCGGTGGGCTGCTGCTGGCCGACGATGACCTGGGCTTCCTGGCCCTGGAAGTTCTTCAGGAACACGTCGACCTGGTTGAAGGCCATGTCGATGCCGGCCTCGCGGAAGGCCAGGGCGATGCGAGTCAGGGTCTCGTCCACCGCCGGATTGCGGTCGCCCAGTTCGCGCACATGGAAGCGCAGTTCGTAGTCGAAGGTGCTGGCGCTGATGGTGGTGAAGTACAGCACCGGTTCCGGGTCGCGCAGGATGCGCGGGTTGGCGTGGGCCGCGTCGAGCATGATCTTGCGCGCCAGCGGCAGGTCGCTCTCGTAGGCCAGACCGATCTTGATGGTCACCCGCGTCACGGTATCGCTCAGCGACCAGTTCACCAGTTGCCCGGTGATGAAGGTCTGGTTGGGGACGATGATTTCCTTGCGGTCGAAGTCGGTGATAGTGGTGGCGCGGATACGAATCCGGCTGACGGTGCCGGACAGCGTGCCGATGGTCACCACGTCGCCGATCCGCACCGGGCGCTCGAAGAGGATGATCAGGCCGGAGACGAAGTTGGAGAAGATCGCCTGCAGGCCGAAGCCCAGGCCTACCGACAGGGCGGCCACCAGCCATTGCAGCTYGTCSCAGCTTTGC
>NZ_MACM02000039.1:0-95495 GCF_001675465.2 Pseudomonas sp. AU12215 | reverse complement strand
ACCCGCACGGCCAGGCCCTGCGCGACGGCCTGGCCGTGCGGGTGCGCGGCAAGATTTCGCTGTTCGAAGGGCGCGGCGACTACCAATTGATCGCCGACACCGTCGAACCCGCCGGCGATGGCGCGCTGCGACTGGCCTTCGAGGCGCTGAAAGAGAAACTCGCCGCCGAAGGCCTGTTCGCCGCCGAGCGCAAGCGCGAACTTCCGGCCCATCCCCGGCGCATCGGTATCGTCAGTTCGCCCACCGGCGCGGTAATCCGCGACATCATCAGCGTGTTCCGCCGCCGCGCGCCGCAGGTCGAGCTGACCCTGGTCCCCACCGCCGTACAGGGCCGCGAAGCCATCGGGCAGATCGTCCGCGCACTCAAGCTGGCCGACGCGCAGGGCTTCGACGCGCTGATCCTGGCCCGTGGCGGCGGCTCGCTGGAAGACCTCTGGTGCTTCAACGAGGAACCGGTGGCCCGCGCCATCGCCGCCTGCGTGACGCCCATCGTCAGCGCCGTGGGCCACGAAACCGACGTATCCATCAGCGATTTCGTCGCCGACGTGCGCGCACCGACGCCCTCGGCCGCCGCCGAGCTGCTGGCGCCCCACAGCGGCGACCTGCAACAGCGCCTGGACAGCCTGCGCCGCCGGCTGATCCTGCGCATCCAGGACCGTCTGACCCGCGAACGGCTGCGCCTGGAAGGCACCGCGCGGCGCCTGCGCCACCCCGGCGAGCGCCTGCGCCAGCAATCCCAGCGCCTGGATGACCTGGACATGCGCCTGCGCCGGGCCTTCGAGCGCCAGCTGCAGATCCGCCAGGAGCGTGTGGCACGTCTGGATACTCGCCTCGCCGCGCAACACCCTGGGCGCAACCTGGCCCTGCTGCGCCAGCGCCTGGACAATCTCAGCGCCCGCCTGCCCCGCGCTACCAACGCGATCCTGCGCGAACAGCGCCAGCGCCTCGACAGCCTGATGCAGACGCTGCACATCGTCAGCCCGCTGGCGACACTGGGGCGCGGTTACAGCATCCTGCTGGACGACAAGGGCCAGGCGATCCGCAGCGCCACGCAGACGAAGAACGGTCAGCGCCTCAAGGCCAAGCTGGGCGACGGCGAGCTGGAAGTGCGCGTGGAAGACAACCACCAGGCGCCCGTCACCCTGTCGCTGCTGGACTGAGAACCGATGACCGACCTGCTCGCACCAATCCTGCCGCAACCCGATCCGGACTGGGCCGAGGCCTTCCGCGTGCCTATCGTCGAGTGCCACCAACCGCTGCAGGCCATGGGCATCGCCACGGGTTTCGCGGTATGGCCGGCCTATCACCGCCTCGGCGTGCCCAACGCACAACCGGAGTGCTATGCCCGAACGGGAATATTCGAGCGCCTGTTGCACGCTGCCAGCCTGCTGCCCGATGGCCTGCGCCTGGTCATCCTCGACGCCTGGCGGCCGTTCGCCGTGCAGCAACACCTGTACGACACGCTCTACGACATCCTCCGCCAGCACCAGCCAGACGCCGACCCAGCCGAGCTGACCCGGCGCACCCGCGAATTCGTCGCGCCGCCCAGCACCCGCGCCGAATCGCCGAGCCCGCACCTGACCGGCGGCGCCATCGACCTGACCCTGTGCGACAGCGAAGGCCGCTGGCTGGACATGGGCAGCCTGTTCGACGAAGCCACGCCGCGCTCCTATACCCGCCATTACGAAGAGATCGCCGCGCCGGACGAGCAGCAGCGGCGCATCCGCGACAACCGTCGGATCCTGTTCAACGCCATGAGCGATGCAGGGTTCAGCAACCTGTCCAGCGAATGGTGGCACTACGACTACGGCGACCAGCTGTGGGCCGCGCACCTGGGCAAGCCCCACGCCATCTATGGCCCGGCGCAGGTGCTGCCGCTGGAACAGCTGTGGCGCCAGCAGCTGGAGGGCCTGCTCCGCTAGCTTTCTCCTCTGCCGGGGAGCCCGGACCTGCAGGAGCGCCCTGCCACGACGTTCCGCTTTCGACGAAATCGTCCCGCTCGCCGGAGAGCGCCGTGTAGACTGCCCGCTTCATCCGCCGACACGTCCACGGATTGCGCCATGTTCCGACTCTTCTGCCTGCTCGCCGCCACCCTCCTCGCCCTGCCCGCCCACGCCGAAGGCTTCATCAGCCGTACCCTGAACAAGCCGGTGCCCGGCGGTGTCGCCGTGGTGCAACTGGGCCAGGATGCCGCCGTGCCCACCGCCACCTTCCAGGGCAAGCCGGTGCTGGTGGTGCGTGAGGAAGGCCGCGACTGGATCGCCATCGTCGGCATCCCGCTGACCACCAAGGCCGGCAACCAGCAGATCGCCGTGAAGCAGGCCGGCGCGAGCCGCAACCTCGGTTTCACCGTTGGCGCCAAGCACTATAAAGAGCAGCACATCACCCTGAAGAACACCCGCCAGGTGAACCCGCTGCCCGAAGACCTCAAGCGCATCAACCGCGAGCTGGCCGAGCAGACCGCCGCGTACCGCAGCTTCAGCCCCGGCACACCGAGCAACCTGGTACTCGACAAGCCGGTCAACGGCCCGCTCTCCAGCCCCTTCGGCCTGCGCCGCTTCTTCAATGGCGAGGAGCGCAACCCGCACTCGGGCCTCGACTTCGCCGTGCCCGCCGGCACGCCGATCCAGACACCGGCCGCCGGCAAGGTAATCCTGATCGGCAACTACTTCTTCAACGGCAACACCGTGTTCGTCGACCACGGCCAGGGCTTCATCAGCATGTTCTGCCATATGTCGAAGATCGACGTGAAACTCGGCGATCAGCTCCCACGCGGTGGCGTGGTCGGCCGTGTCGGCGCCACCGGCCGCGCCACCGGGCCGCACATGCACTGGAACGTCAGCCTGAACGACGCCCGCGTCGACCCGGCGATCTTCATCGGCGCGTTCAAGCCCTGATGCGACTTCGTTTCGATGGACGCAGTGCGCTGTTCGCGCTGCTCTGGTTCGCCGTGCTGGTCTGGCTGGCCACGGCCGGCGCGCACCTCGGCTGGCTGCGCGGCTTCGGCGGCGACGTGCTGGCGGTGATCTGGCTGTACTGCCTGTTTCGCGCGGCGCTGGATGCACCGGCGCACTGGCTCGCCGGCGCAGCGCTGGCCTGCGGGCTGCTGATCGAATTCGGCCAGTTCCTCGCCGCGACCCTCCACTGGCAGATCGGCAACCGCGCACTGCGCATCGTGCTGGGCGCCACGCCGGACTGGCTGGACGTGCTGGCCTACGGCATCGGCTTCGCGCTGATTCTCGCGGCGCGGCAGACCCGCTTGGCTCTCAGGCCAGCGGGTAACTGAAGAACAGCGCCATCTCCCCGGGCAGCACCTGCGCCGGGTCGTAGAGGTCGGTGGAAAGCCCGCTGAGGGAGAAGCCGCGCGAGCGGTAGAAGCCTACCGCCGGCAGGTTGAGGTTCTGGGTTTCCAGCCACAGGTGGCGCGCCTCGGTGCCGCGCGCCCAATCCAGGCAGCCTTCCAGCAGTTGCTTGCCTACGCCCAACCCGCGCGCCTCGGGGAGGACGAACAGGTCGTCCAGTACCGCACGGCGATTCCAGATTTCGTAGCGGGCGATAGCGAAGCCCAGGCGTTCGCCTTCTTCGTCGACGACCACGGCGGTCCAGTCGGCCGCCGTGACATCATCTTTCAGATCAGCGAAGGGATAGCGCTTGGTCTGCGTCTCGGCCAGTCGCTCCTCGCGCAGGATGAAACCATCGGCGGCACTCTCGACACGCAGGATCGAGTCGCTCGAGTAGCTGCCGTCGAAACCCAGCAGCCACTCGCCGTCTTGCGCCCACACCAAGGGGCGCAGGAGCCGGTCGCTCATCAGTTCATCTGCATGCCGTGCATGTCGTGGCCCATGTCGGTGCCCCCTTCTGTTCCTTTAGAGAGTGGGGCTTCTTTCTGCACCGCGATCTCGACCTTCACGTCGCCGGCCTTCTGGAAGTGCAGGGTCAGCGGGAAGCGCTCGCCATCGGTGAGCGGCTTCTTCAGGCCGAACAGCATCAGGTGGTACTGGCCAGGCGCGAAGACGACCTTGCCGCCGGCAGGAATATCCACGCCCTCGACTTTCTGCATTTTCATCATGCCGTCCTTCTCCACGTGCTGGTGGATTTCGGCGCTGGCGGCGCGGTCGGTGTCGGCGCCGAGCAGGCGGTCCGCGTCCTTGCCGTGGTTCTGCACGATGAAGTAGGCCGCGCCGTTCACCGAGTTGGCCGGCAGCAACAGCGACCAGGGATGGTCGATATGCAGGTTGCCAGCCTCGTATTCGTGGGCCATGGCGGCCCCGGAGAAGCCCAGCAGGACAGCGAAAGCGAGCAGGGTTTTACGCATGTTCGAGACTCCAGTTGGCTTGTGATCGGTTCCGCCGGATCGGCGGCAAAACATCGGGCGGCGGACGAAACGATCGCGCCGCAGCATAGCCTGCCTCGCGGCAGGCGTCAGGGTTGAACAGCGCACGCATCAACCCAGCGCCGGGCTGCGCGACTTGAGGCGCGACAGCACCGCCCAGTCAAGCGCCCACACCAGCAGCAGCGACGCGCCCACCAGCGGGAAGGCGACACCGAGGATGATCATGAGCGCCACCCCGCCCTTCCATACCGGCAGCGCGTGCGGCATCGGCGGCACGCCGAGTCGCCCCTGCGGACGGCGCTTCCACCAGATCCACAGGCCGCTGACGGCGCTGAGCAGGATCATCAGGCAGACGCCGAGCATGAGCAGTTGGTTGAACAGGCCGAACATCTTGCCCTCATGCAGCATCACGCCGGACTCGACGCCCTTGGCCACCAGCCCGTAGTCCTTCCAGCGCACGTCGGCGAGCACCTTGCCGGTGTACTGGTCGATGTGCAGGGTGGCGTCGTTGCGCGAGTCGTCGGCGAACACCGAGACGGTGAAAACGCCCTGCTCGCCCTTGGGTAGGGCGACGGCATAGCCCGGCACCACGCCGGCCTTGTCGGCGGTATCGACCACCTGCTGCAAGCTGATCTGCGGCATCGCCATGCCGCCGGAACCATGGGCCATGTGTTCGGCGTGGGCGCCGCCGGACATCGGCATCGGGGTGTTTTCCATCGCCCAGGGAATGGTCTGGCGGTGCGCCTCGTTGAGCGTGCGCGCCTCCAGGTCCGATTTGGGCACGTCGTTCCACATGGCTACCGGGAAGCGGTTCCAGACATCAGCGAAGGATTTGCCCCAGAAGCCGGTCCAGGTCATGCCGGTGAGCAGCATGAACAGCATCAGCAGCGAGCCCCAGAAACCGACCACCATGTGCACGTCGCGCCACAGCGCGCGGCCGCGGCGGGACAGGTCCGGCCACAGCAGCACCCGCAGAGAGCGCTTGCGCGGCCACCACAGGTACAGGCCAGACACCACCAA
Organism: Pseudomonas sp. AU12215; assembly: GCF_001675465.2. Classification (NCBI taxonomy): domain Bacteria; kingdom Pseudomonadati; phylum Pseudomonadota; class Gammaproteobacteria; order Pseudomonadales; family Pseudomonadaceae; genus Pseudomonas; species Pseudomonas sp. AU12215. Next base: position 90,142 of record NZ_MACM02000039.1, on the reverse strand, counting down.
TACGATGCCCCAGCCGGCGGCCAGCTCGATAAGTCGGTCGCCGACGGTGCCGATCATCAGCTCGCCGTGCAGCGCACGGGCCATCGCCTGCAGGTTGGACTTCGCGTCCTGCACACCGAGCAGCTTGCCGCTGTAGGGGTCGACGAAGGCATTCACCTCGCGCCCGTCCAACTGCGCAACGAACTGCGCGCTGCGGTTGGCAGCCGGTGCCGGCAGGTACTGGCTGACCTGCAACTGCGGGTTCTGGTGATGCAGATGCATCAGTTGTTCGTCGGCGGACAGCCGCACCTCACCCGGCTTCACCGTCAGCAGGTCGCTGTACATCAGTGGGTCGAGCTGTGGCTTGAACAGGTAGATGATCCCGGTGAGCGACAGCAGGATCATGAACGGCGCGACGAACAGCCCGGCATAGAAGTGCCAGCGCCAGGCCTGGTTGTAGAAATCGAATGTCTTCTTCTGCATTCGTTGATCTCCTCACGCAAGGAGGCCCCCGACCGGCGGGGGCCGGTCGGGCATTAGAACGAGAAGTCCACTTTGGTCCAGAACGTACGTCCCGGCTCGTGGATCGATTCGGGGTCGTTGGCCGGGTAGCCGAAGCCGGCGTTGCCCGCCAGGTTCAGGTGCTCGGCGTAGTCCTTGTCGAACAGGTTGTCGACGCCGGTGCTGACCTTGAGGTTCTTGCTCAGCTTGTACGCGCCGTTGAGCGAGAACACCGCGAAGCCGGGGCTTTCGTCGAAGTCGTAGCCGACCACGTTGCCCTGGTTCTCGGCGATACGGCCCTGGTGCGCGACCACGCGCCAGAGACCGCCGGCGCTCCAGTCGCCTTCCTCGTAGCTCAGGCCGAAACGCGCCTCCAGCGGCGGCATCTGCGGCAGCGCAGTATCGTCGGTGGTGTTCTTGCCCCAGGCGTAGGCCAGGGTGCCGTCGGCGGTCCAGTTGCTGGTCAGCGCGTAAGCCGCGCCCAGTTCGCCACCCATGATCCGTGCATCGACGTTCCGCGCCTGGGAGGTGCGGCCCATCATGCCGCCGGGCATGTAGTCGAACAGGATGTAGTCGCGGATCACGCCGACATAGCCGGACGCCCAGGCCTTGAGCTTCTCGTCCTCGTACTGCGCGCCGAAGTCCAGCTGGGTGGTTTTCTCCGGCTTGATGCTGTCGAAGGCGTTGACCGAGCCGGTCGGTCCCTTGTCCGGGGAGAACAGCTCCCAGTAGTCGGGGAAGCGCTGCACGTGGCCAAGGCCGACATAGAGCGTGGTCGGCGTGTCGGCCAGGTCGTGCTCATAGCGCGCGAAGCCGCTGGGCAGCGTGTCGGCGCGGGTGTCGTCGGCCGTGGGGTTGGGCATCGCCATCATCCCCGAGCCGGTGCTCTGCCGATAATCCTTGGCCGAGGCGCGGTCCAGGCGCGCACCGGTGATCACGCGGTCGCGGTCGGCGGCGTACCAGGTCAGCTCGCCAAAAGCGCCGTAGTTGTGGAACACGGCATCCTTGTCCCACGGCTGCTCGTCATAAGTATTGATACCCATGCCGGAGCGTTCGCGGTGCTCGTTGGTCTGCGCGTCAACGCCGGTGATCAACTTGAAGTCGTCCCAGCGCCAGGTGGCGGCCAGGCGCCCGCCGAGGGTCCGGCGGTCGACGTTGGAAGCCATGGGGCCGGCCATCATGCCCATGCCCGACGGCGTGCGCAGGCTGTAGTTGTCCATCACGTGGTCGGCGTAGTTGTAGTAGACCTGCGCCTCCAGCTTGTCGAGCACTTCGCCGATGTTGGACTTCTCGAAGCGCAGGCCGAGGCTCTCGCGCTTGAACTGCGAGCCATCCATGCCGCGTCCGGCGTAACGCGCTTCACCGTCGCCCTTGCCGGCGGTGAGCTCGACCAGGGTGTCGGCGTCCGGCGTCCAGCCCACGGCCACGTCGCCGTTCCACTTGTTCCAGCGCGAGGGCACGGTGTTGCCGCTGCCGTCCTCGTAGTCATCGGACTGCGACTTGTTGCCGATGACCCGCACGTAGCCCAGCGGTCCACCGGCGGCGGCGTCCAGCACGCGGTCGAAGCGGCCGTTGGAGCCGGCGGTGAGGCTGCCGTTGATTCGCGTGCCCAGTTCGCCGAAGCGCTCCGGCTCACGGTCGAAGCGGATGGTGCCGGCCGAGGCGCCGGGGCCCCAGATCACGGTCTCCGGGCCCTTGACCACGGTGAGCTTGTCGAAGGTTTCCGGCGAGATATAAGAGGTGGGCGCGTCCATCCGTGCCGGGCAGGCACCGAGCATGGTGGTGCCGTTGGTGAGGATGTTCAGGCGCGAGCCGAACATGCCGCGCAGCACCGGGTCACCGTTGGTGCCGCCGTTGCGGATGGCGGAGAAGCCGGGAATGGTCTTGAGATAATCGGCGCCGTCGCTGGCGGGGATCGGCTGACGCGGCTGCTTGGGGTCGGTGACGATGGTCAGCGGCGAACTCTGCGCCACGGCGGTAATGACGCTGGGCGACAGTTCGGTGACATGCGAAGAGTGATCTTCCTCTTCGGCCATCGCCGGGACGGCAGTGAAACCGCCAAGGGCGGTCAGCGCGCACAGGGCGCGCAAGCCGACGGCACGTTGCCGACGGCGCATTTGCATGCGGGACATTCCATTAATTCCATGATCGGTGATGACGCCCGCTCCACGCGTACTCGCACGGCGCGCAAGCGAATGCAGGCATCCGCGCCGGGGTCGGGGAGTCGGGATTGCGGGTCAGCCGATCAGGGCAGGAGGTGCGCGCGAGCGGGCGCCGGGAAAGACCGGCGAGGCGGGAATACTGGAGGAGGAGAGCTGTGCGACAGGGGCCCCAGCGACCGGCATGCTGTGATCGAGCAGAACCGGTGGCGGCGTCAGCGGCGGGCTGTGGATCAGCAGGCTGCAGTAGCCGCACTTCTCCATGAGGGCGTCGGCTGTGAGCGGTTGCTCGCCGTGGGAAGTCGGTGCCGCGTGTTGTGCAGCAGCCCGGTGCCCGTCCGAACAGGCCATCTCGTCCATGGCGGCGACCGCCGCACCATGGTCCATGGCCTTGCCATGCTCCATCGGCATGACGTGATCCATAGGCATGGCGTGATCCATCGGCATCGACTGGGAAACCAGCGGGCCGACATAGATCATCAGCATGGCGAACAGCGCCAGCCAGGTTCCTACGCCTTGTCGCGTGCGACGGGTCACGAAATGTCCTTGGGGATGGTGGGCCCCGCCTGAGGCGAGGTGCGCAATGATCGCATGGAGTGACAAAGCTCCGCTGCGGCAAGTAGACGCAGAATCAGTTAAGCACAGCGTTAAGCGCTAGGAAAAATTGCTCAAAATCAATTATTCAAACAATTTAATCTCACAGGACATTCTCCAGAGACTATTTCTACCAAATTTCCCCAAATGCTTGCCATTGGTCTTCCAGGCCTTTAGCTTGGCACTCATGAAAACCGCACACACCCTCATCCTGCTTCGCCAACACGCCTGCCTGCGCCTGGTCAGCCCGCGACTGCGTGGCTGAGCCCCCCTCCCCCGGTTTCGCCTCATTCAGATTTTTATGCGCCGGCCCCGCAGGCCGCAGAGAACAAGGATTCCGCTCATGAGCATGTTGAAAGACCCGTCGAAGAAATACCGCGCCTTCACCCAGATCACCCTGCCCGACCGTACCTGGCCGGACAAGATCATCGACAAGGCGCCGATCTGGTTGTCCACCGACCTGCGCGACGGCAACCAGTCCCTGATCGAGCCGATGGACGCCGAGAAGAAGATGCGCTTCTTCAAGTGCCTGGTGCAGGTCGGCCTGAAGGAAATCGAAGTGGGCTTCCCGTCCGCCTCGCAGACCGACTTCGACTTCGTTCGTGAGCTGATCGAGGGCGGCCACATTCCCGATGACGTCACCATCCAGGTACTGACCCAGGCTCGCGATGACCTCATCGAGCGCACCTTCGAGTCCCTCAAGGGCGCGAAGAAAGCCATCGTCCACTACTACAACGCCTGCGCACCGAGCTTCCGCAAGATCGTCTTCAACCAGGACAAGGCCGGCGTGAAAGCCATCGCCGTGGCCGCTGGCCAGACCATCAAGCGCCTGGCCGCCGCCGCGCCGGAAACCCAGTGGGGCTTCGAGTACTCGCCGGAGGTGTTCAGCTCCACCGAGACCGATTTCGCCGTCGAGGTGTGCAACGCGGTGATCGACGTGTTCCAGCCGACCCCAGCGAACCGTCTGATCCTCAATCTGCCTGCCACCGTCGAGTGCGCCACGCCGAACAACTATGCCGACCAGATCGAGTGGTTCGGCCGCCAGATCAACAAGCGTGACAGCGTGCTGATCAGCCTGCACACCCACAATGACCGTGGCACGGGCGTAGCCGCGTCGGAACTGGCGCTGATGGCCGGTGCCGACCGCGTCGAAGGCTGCCTGTTCGGCAACGGCGAGCGCACCGGCAACCTGTGCCTGGTGACCATGGCGCTGAACATGTACACCCAGGGCATCGACCCCGAGCTGGACTTCTCCGACATCGACGCCGTGCGCAAGGTGGTGGAAGAGTGCAACCAGATTCCGGTGCACCCGCGCCACCCGTACGTGGGCGACCTGGTCCACACCGCCTTCTCCGGCTCCCACCAGGACGCCATCCGCAAGGGCTTCGCCCAGCAGAAAGACGACGCCGTGTGGGAAGTGCCGTACCTGCCGATCGACCCGGCGGACATCGGCCGCAGCTACGAAGCGGTGATCCGTGTGAACAGCCAGTCCGGCAAGGGCGGCATCACCTTCCTGCTCGAACAGGAATACGGCATCAGCCTGCCGCGCCGCATGCAGATCGAGTTCAGCCAGGTCGTGCAGAACGAGACCGACCGCCTCGGCCTGGAAATGACCGCCGAGCAGATCTACACCCTGCTGCAGACCGAGTACCTGCAGGCCGTCTCCCCGTTCGGCCTGAAGAACTACCGCCTGCAGGAAGAGAACGGTATCTGCGCCATCGACATCGACGTGACTCACAAGGGCGAACAGCACCGTTGGCACGGTAAGGGCAAGGGCACCCTGGAAGCCTTGGTCGCCTCGCTGCCGGTGGATGTCGAGATCATGGACTACAACGAGCACGCCATCGGCGCCGGCACCAACGCCCGCGCGGCCGCCTACATCGAACTGCGCGTCGAGGGTGGTCGTTCGCTGCACGGCATCGGCATCGATGAAAACATCACCACCGCCAGTTTCCGCGCGCTGTTCAGCGCCCTGAACCGTGCGGTGACGCTGGGCCACGCGAAAGCAGCGTAAGTCTGGTTCAACCGTAGTCCCCCTTTGCCCCGGACGCCTCGTGCGTCCGGGGCTGTTTTCAACGGAGTGAAAACATGACCGATACATCGCAGGACAACCCCTTCCAGACGCCCGCCGCCGCACTTCAGGACGGCCCCGCCGTCGCCACGGGCGAACCGCTCTACCGTCTCGCCGCCGTGGGCATCGCCACCTTCTTCGGCACGCCGGTCGCCGGAGCCTGGATCATCGTCCAGAACCTCAAACGTCTGGGCCGCCACGCCCAGGTGCGCAAAGCCTGGATCACCGGCATCGGTGCCCTCATCGCGATCTTCCTGCTGGGCATGTTCCTGCCGGATAGCGTCCCCGCCACTCCCATCAACATTGCCGCCGTCTTCGGCATGTATCACTACGCCAAGCAGCACACCGGCGGCGCCGTCGAGCAGCATGCGGCCCAGGGTGGCCAGTTCGCCTCCAACTGGCGCGCTTTCGGCGTCAGCCTGCTGTTCCTGCTCGCCGTCATGGCCGTGGTCTTCGGCGGAGCCTTTGTCCTGGCTCTGTTCGGACTGATCTGAATCATCCTCCGCACATCACCTAAAGATTCCCCCTAGCCCCCTAGGGGGAAGTCTCCGCAATGCTGGGGCTCGCCCCGATTACTCCCCGCTCTCCCCTTCCCTAGTCTTGCGTGCACTGCCGTGAAAGCGGCAGGCAAACAAAAAATCGTGTCACGCAATCAGACACTTTCGGCCGCCCCTGCCTTGCGTACAGAGGCGCCTGGTTACCTACAACAACAACGAGCTCGACGTGCTTGGCCATCTGCCTTCACCCGCTTCAGGAGCCAGTAACCGTGAACCCGCAATCTCCCCACCCGCTATCCGTCCGTGCTTCCCGTTATTCCTGGTATGTCGTCGTGCTATGCATGGTGGCCTACATCTTCTCCTTCGTTGATCGGCAGATCCTCTCGCTGATGATCGAGCCGATCAAAGCCGATCTGCAGATCAGCGACACCCAGTTCAGCCTGCTCAGCGGGCTGGCCTTCTCGCTGTTCTATGCCTTCATGGGCCTGCCCATTGCCTACCTCGCCGACCGCTCCTCGCGGGTCAGGATCATCGCCATCGGCGTGGCCTTCTGGAGCATCGCCACCGCCGCGTGCGGGCTGTCGAAGAACTTCCTGCAGATGTTCCTGGCGCGCATGAGCGTGGGCGTCGGCGAGGCCGCGCTGACTCCGGCGACCTATTCGATGCTCAGCGACCTGTTCCCCAAGGAAAAGCTCGGCCGCGCACTGGGGCTTTACTCCATGGGTGCCTTCCTCGGCGGTGGCCTGGCCTTCCTGGTCGGCGGCTACGTGATCGAGGCGCTGCGCGACGTGCCGGCCATCGACCTGGGCTGGCTGGGCCAGGTGCGCTCCTGGCAGATCGCATTCTTCATCGTCGGCCTGCCCGGCGTGCTAGTGGCGCTGCTGATCGCGCTGACCATCCGCGACCCGGAGCGCAAGCTGGGCGATCGGGAACAAAAGGCAACGGTTCGTGACGGGCTGCGTTTCCTGCGCCGCCATCGCGCCACTTTCGCCTGCCACTACCTGGGCTTCTCCTTCTTCGCCATGTGCCAGTACGCGCTGATGGGCTGGGCACCGGCCATGTACATCCGCCAATACGGCCTGTCGCCACTGGAGGTGGGCTACATCCTCGGCGGCATCCTGCTGGTGCTCAACACTGCCGGGGTGTTCTGCGCCGGCTGGCTGGTGGACGGGCTGCAGAAGCGCGGGCGCAGCGACGCCGCGCTGATCAGCGGCATGCTCGGCGCCGCCTGCACCATTCCTTTCGTCATCGGCTCCGTGACAGCCGGTAACCTGCAGTTGTCGGTGCTGCTGATGGGCCCGGCGATGTTCTTCTGCGCCTTCTGCATCTCCACCTCGGCGGCCGCCATGCAGGTGCTCACGCCCAACCGCCTGCGCGCGCAGGTGTCGGCGCTGTTCCTGCTGGTCTCCAACCTGATCGGCCTGGGCGTCGGCACCACGCTGGTGGCTCTGCTCACCGACCACTACTTCAAGGACCCGAAGGCCGTCGGCTCCTCCATCGGCATCATTGTCACCCTCGCCGGGCTGCTCTGCCTGTGGCTGCTGGGCAGCGGTCGCAAGCACTTCCGCCGCAGCCTGGGCGAAGAGCAACGGGCCCGGCCCGAAGCCGCCGCGCCGCTGAACAGCACCACAGCCGCTGCGAACTGACCGCGTCCGCCCGACAAGACATAGGGCCGTTCGCCGGCGGGTCGCCCCGCGCCCCGGCGAACCGAGCCCAGGAGATGACGATGTTGCGTAATCGCTTTGCCAGTGCGCTGCTTTCCAGCGCGCTGTTGCCCCTCTGCGCCCAGGCCGACCTGATCGACGACAGCCGCCTGGACACCACCCTGCGCAACTTCTACATGTTGCGCGACTACCGCCAGGACAACGCTCCGCAGTCCCAGGCGGGTAGCTGGTCCCAAGCCGTGCTGGCACGCTTCAGCTCGGGCTTTACCGAAGGCACCCTCGGTGTCGGTGTGGATTTCACCGGTTTCTACGCCCTGAAGCTCGACGGCGGCGCTGGCACCAGCAACGACAGCAACCTGCCCTATGACCGCTCGACCGGCGAGCCGGTGGACGACTTCAGCCGTGGTGGCGCCACGCTCAAGCTGCGCTATTCGAAGACCACGCTGAAGGTCGGCCTGCTGGAGCCGCGTCTGCCAGTGATCTTCCAGGACGATGTGCGCGTACTGCCGCAGACCTTCCAGGGCGTGATGCTGGAGTCGAAGGAGTCGGAGCGCTTCAAGTTCACTGCGGCCCAGTTGTGGAACACCAGCACCCGCGCCTCCAGCGATCGCGAGTCGTTCTACCTCGCCACTCGACCCGCCAGCCAGGACAGCAACAAGCTGAACCTGGGCGGCGTCGACGCGCAATGGACGCCGGGGCTGTCCACCAGCTACTACGTCGCCCAACTCGAGGACATCTATGACCAACACTATGTGGGAGCCAACTTCAAACAGCCGGTCGGGGAGAACACCGCGCTGCTCGGCACCCTGAGTTATTTCCACAACGAGGAATCCGGGCAGGCGTTGTCCGGTCGTATCGACAACCGCGCCTACGGGGCGCGGCTGGGCGTGAAGCACGGCGGCCACACGCTGTCGGCCACCTACCAGCGCATGCTGGGCGAGGACATGTTCCCCATGCTGCTGGGCAACACGCCGCAACCCTACCTGGTCAACTGGGTCACCAACGGCGGGTTCTTCTGGGCGCAGGAGCGCTCCTATCAGTTGCGCTACGACTACGACTTCGCCAGCCTCGGGCTGCCGGGCCTGACCTTGATGACACGCTACACCAAGGGCACCGACATTGCGCGCCCTGGCAAGGGCGATGGCCACGAGTACGAACGCGATACGGATATCGGCTACACCATCCAGGACGGACCGTTGAAGGCACTGTCGTTCCTGATGCGCACCTCCACCGTGCGCAGCAGCTACGCCAGCGATTATGACGAGGTGCGCTTCATCACCAGTTACCCGCTGGCGTTCTGAAGGCCCTGAAACGAAGAAGGCCCCTTTTCGGGGCCTTCTTCATTCATCGTCGCCACTGGCCGTCACGGCGCCCAGGCAACACAGACGGTGCTGCTGCTCCCCGCCCTGCAGCAGCCAGCTCTCGTCCTCGGCCTGGTAGCTGGCCTCCATCACCTGGTTGTAGCTGAAGCGCCATTCGCGGCGGTCACGACCGTCGATGGATTCGATCTGCAGCACCACGTCTTCGCTGGCGAAGGGTTGCCCGGCGTTTGCGGCGGCGTCCGCCTGGTCCAGCAGTGCCTCGTTGAGCTCGAACTGCCAGGCATGCAGGCCGTCGATCAAGAGCATGTCGGCGGTTTCCAGCTGGTCCAGCAGGTAGGGAGTCGTGGTCATCTTTGGCACTCGGAAATTGGGCTGGCCGCCATGATAGACCAGCTGGCTGCCGGCTGCCGGTTATTCCGCCCGGCGCGGGCAGAGGCGGCGTCTACACTGAGGGTTCTCGCACACCCCTGAGGAGGCAAAGCCGATGCGTACACGCGAACTCGGACAATCGGGCCTGAAGATTCCCGCGCTGGTCTTCGGCGGCAATGTGTTCGGCTGGTCCGCCGACGAAGCGACCTCCTTCCGTCTGCTCGATGCGCTGCTCGACGCCGGTCTCAACTGCATCGACACCGCCGACGTGTACTCGCGCTGGGTGCCGGGGCACGAGGGCGGGGAGTCAGAAATCCTGATCGGCAAATGGCTGAAGAAAACCGGCAAGCGCAGCCAGGTACAGATCGCCACCAAGGTCGGCATGGACATGGGCAACGGTCACAAGGGCCTGTCGGCGGTATACATCGAACAGGCCCTGGGACGCTCGCTCAGGCGTCTGCAGACCGACTATATCGACCTCTACCAGTCCCACTGCGATGACCCGCACACCTCGATGGAGGAAACCATGGGCGCCTTCGCCGAAACGGTGAAGAGCGGCAAGGTGCGGGTGATCGGCGCGTCGAACCTGGAGGCCAGGCGCCTGCGCGAAGCGTGCGAAGTGTGCGACCGCCTGAAGCTGCCGAACTACCAGAGCCTGCAACCCAACTACAACCTCTACGACCGCGCCAACTACGAGACCAACCTGGAGCCCACGGTGCAGCAACTGGGATTGGGCGTGATCAGCTTCTATTCGCTGGCGGCGGGCTTCCTCACCGGCAAGTACCGCAGCGAGGCGGACCTGGGCAAGAGCAGCGTACGCGGCTACAAGGTGAAGAACTTCATGAACGAGCGCGGCTTTGCCATTCTCGACGCGCTGGAGGAAGTGGCCGGCGAACTCCGCGCTACGCCGACGCAGGTCGCCCTCGCCTGGCTGATGGCACGTCCCAGCATCACCGCGCCGATTGCCAGCGCCTCGAAACTGGAACAGTTGCCGGACCTGATCGCAGCAGTCGACCTGAAGCTGAGCGATGAGGCGATCCAGCGATTGAATGCTGCCAGTGCGTATTGAGCGGGGCGACTGGCCTGCGACTACAAACGGATATCGAACTGGTCGGCGTCGAGATTGGCCGGGAAGCGTTCCCGGTAAGCCGCCAGCTCCGCCGCGCTCAAGGCTATCTGGAAGACGCCATCGGCATTCCCGGCGGCCAGCAGATTGTCTCCCTGGAAATCCAGCACCTGGCTGTCACCGGAATAGGCGTGGCCCTTGCCGTCTTCACCGACCCGGTTGACTGCCGCGACGTAGCACAGGTTTTCGATGGCCCGCGCCGGCAACAGCCGATTCCAGTGCTGGCGGCGCGCGGCCGGCCAGTTGGCGGTGTAGAGCAGCAGGTCAGTGTCCTGGGCATCTCGGCTCCACACCGGGAAGCGCAGGTCGTAGCAGACCAGCGGGCGAATCCGCCAGCCCTTCCAATCCAGCAGCACCTGCTGTTCGCCCGGCGTGTAGTGCTTGTGCTCGCCAGCCATGCGGAACAGGTGGCGCTTGTCGTAGTGCTGCACTTCGCCATCCGGGCGCGCCCAGAGCAGGCGGTTGCGATGGCTGCCGTCAGCGGCGCGGATGATCACGCTGCCGCAGACTACGGCGTCCAGTTTCGCCGCCTGTTCGCGCAGCCAGACGTAAGTCTCGCCCTCCTCCGCTTCGGCCAGCGCATCGGAATCCATGGAGAAGCCGGTGGTGAACATCTCCGGCAGGATCACCACGTCTGCGCCACGGGCGCTTTCCAGCAGCGCCTCGAAGCGCTCGCGGTTGGCCTTGGCGTCGTGCCAGACCAGGGTGGTCTGCACGAGGGCAAGCTTGAGGTCTGATAGTTGGCTCAGATCGCGCATAGTCGTTCCGCTGCCTGGCGCAGCGTCTCCTCTTTCTTGGCGAAGCAGAAGCGCACCAGGCGCATGTCCGCCGGGGCCTGCTGGTAGAACACCGAGACCGGAATGGCAGCCACGCCGTGCTCGCGGGTTAGCCATTTGGACATGGCGACGTCATCGAGGTCCGGGCGGATCGCCGAGTAATCGACCACCTGGAAATAGGTGCCGGCGGCGCGCTGGAAGGTGAAGCGCGAGCCTTCCAGCAGGTCGCAGAACAGGTCGCGCTTGGCCTGGTAGAAGCCCGGCAGCTCGCGCAAGTGCTCGGGATGCGCGGCCATGAAATCGGCCAGCGCCCACTGCAGCGGCGTCACGCCGCAAAAATTCACGTACTGGTGGATCTTGCGCATCTCCGCCGACAGCGCCGGCGGCGCCACCACGTAGCCGGTTTTCCAGCCGGTAACGTGGTAGGTCTTGCCAAAGGAGCTGATGACGAAGGCGCGCGGATACAGTTCGTCATGGGCCAGCACGCTGGCGTGCTGCACGCCGTCGTAGATCAGGTGCTCATAGACCTCGTCGCTGACCACGTAGATCTCTCGGTCGCGGATCAGCTCGGCCAGGCGATCCAGATCGGCTCGGTCGATCAGCGCACCGCTGGGGTTGTGCGGGCTGTTGAGGAAGATCAGGCGCGTGCGCGGGGTGATGGCATCCGCCAGGCGCTGCCAGTCGATGCGAAAATCCGGCTGGCTCAGGGCGACATGCACGCAGCGACCACCGGCCAGCTCTACCGAAGGCTCGTAGCTGTCGTAGCAAGGATCGAGGACGATGGCCTCATCACCGGCGCGGATCAGAGCCTGCACCGCGCAGAAGATACCTTCCGTCGCACCAGGAACGATAGTCACCTCGGTGTCGGCGCTGACGCTACGCCCATACAGGCTGGCAACCTTGATCGCTACTTGTTCGCGCAGCGCCGGCAGGCCGGTCATCGGGCTGTATTGGTTGTTTCCGGCCATGACATGGCGGGCGACCGCCTCGAGCAGCGGCGCGGGGCCGGGGAAGTCCGGGAAGCCCTGGGAGAGATTCAGCGCCCCGCTTTCGGCGGCGAGCTGGGACATGCGGGTGAAGATAGTGGTGCCGACATTCGGCAGTTTGCTGGTAAGCATGGCGTGACTGGAGGCTGCAGGCGATGGGAGGGAAGTCCCTACTCTATCGCCTGCGGCTTGCGGTCTAAAGCCTGACAGACGTTATTTACGTTTGTCCTTCTTCTTCTTCTCCGCCTTCTTGTGGTGAGACATGAGGCGGCGCTTCTTGTTGACCTGGCGATCGGTGAGCTGGGTCTTCTTGCCCTCGAACGGGTTGTCGCCGCCCTTATACTCGATGCGGATCGGCGTACCGACCAGCTTCAGCACGCGGCGGAAGGTCTTCTCCAGGTAGCGCGTGTAGGCCTTGGGCACCGCATCCACCTGGTTGCCGTGGATCACGATCAACGGCGGGTTGGCGCCCCCCAGGTGCGCATAGCGCAGCTTGATGCGGCGGCCGTTGACCATCGGCGGCTGGTGGACCTGGATGGCGTCCTCGAGGATCTGCGTCAGCTTGCTGGTGGGCCAGCGGGTCACGGCGGAGCGGAAGGAATCCTGCACCGACTTGTACAGGTGCCCAACGCCAGTGCCGTGCAGCGCGGAGATGAAGTGGATGTCGGCGAAGTCGGCGAACATCAGCCGGCGCTCGAGCTCGGTCTTCACGTAGTCGCGCTCGGCCGACTCCATGCCATCCCACTTGTTCAGCGCGATGACCAGCGCGCGGCCGGTCTCCAGCACGAAACCAAGCAGGTTGAGGTCGTGCTCGACCACACCTTCGCGGGCGTCCATGACGAAGATGACCACGTTGGCGTCCTGGATCGCCTGCAGGGTCTTCACCACCGAGAACTTTTCCACCGCCTCGAAGATCTTGCCGCGACGACGTACGCCGGCGGTGTCGATCAGGGTGTACTTCTCTTCGTTGCGCTCGAAGGGGATGTAGATGCTGTCGCGGGTGGTGCCGGCCTGGTCGTACACGATCACCCGCTCTTCACCGAGCATGCGGTTGACCAGGGTGGACTTGCCGACGTTGGGGCGACCGATGATGGCGATCTTGATGCCATCCTTCTCGCTCGGGCCGGGGATGCGCTTGGCTTCCTCGCCCTCGGCGACCTCTTCCAGCTCGCTGGGCAGGTCGTTGTCTTCCGGCGCCTCGGGCTCCGGGGCGAACATCTCGCCCAACGCTTCCTGGAGCATCTGGGTGATGCCACGGCCGTGGGCAGCAGCGATCGGGATCGCATGCCCCAGAGCCAGCGGGCTGAACTCGGCGCGAGCGATGTCCGGATCGACGGTATCGACCTTGTTCGCCACCAGGTAGGTGCGCTTGTTCTTCTTGCGCAGGTGGTCGGCGATCATCTCGTCGGCGGCGGTGAGGCCCGCGCGGGAGTCGACCATGAACAGGACGGCATCGGCCTCTTCGATGGCCTGCAGCGACTGCTCGGCCATCTTGGCGTCGATACCCTCTTCGTCACCGGAAATACCGCCGGTATCGATGACGATGAATTTCTTGCCCTGCCACTTGGCCTCGCCGTACTGGCGGTCGCGGGTCAGACCTGCGTACTCGGCGACGATGGCGTCACGGGTGCGGGTCAGGCGGTTGAACAGGGTGGACTTGCCGACGTTCGGGCGGCCCACCAGGGCTATTACGGGAACCATGCGGCTCTCCAGGAAATTTGATTTTCAGAAAACACGACGGCCGCTGCCGTTTTTCACGGCAGCGGCCGGCAGTAACACTCAGCTTAGCGAATCGTGTAGGCGGCCAGCTTACCGCTGTTGCCGAACACGTACATCCAGCTGCCGACTACCAGCGGGCGAACCCGCACGCCGTCACCGTCAACCTTCTCGCGGCCAACGAAACGACCGTCCACCTGGCTCAGCAGGTGCACATAGCCTTCCAGGTCACCGACAACCACGTTGCTCGACAGCACGGCCGGAGCGGACAGCTGGCGGCGAGCCAGCGCGTCGTTGCTCCACAGCGAGGACGAACCACGGGAGTCGAGGCTTTCCACGGTGCCGCTGGCCTGGCTGATGAACACACTGCCAGTCCCTTCGGCGACGCCGACGTAGCTGGAAGCTTCACGCTGCCAGAGCACGCGGCCGGTGCCTACGTCCAGCGCCGCGGCGCGGCCCTGGTAGCTGGCGACGTAGAGAACGTTGTCGACCAGCAGCAGACCGCCGTCGATGTCGACGACGCGGTCCAGCTCGGAACGGCCTTGCGGAATGGCAACGCGCTGCTCCCAAACCGGCAGGCCACGCTCGACGTCCACGGCGACGACCTTGCCGCTGGCCAGGCCGGCCAGGGCCAGGCGGCCAGCGATCAGCGGAGCGCCGGTGCCACGCAGAGTCAGCACCGGCACGGTGCCTTCGTAGATCCAGCGCTGATTGCCGGTGGCGGCATCGAAGCCGATCAGCTTGTCGTCCTGGGTCTGCACGACTACCACGTCACCGTTGGTGGCCGGGGCTGCCAGTACTTCGCTGCTCACCTTGGCGCGCCACTTCTGCTCGCCCGAACCGGAATCCAGGGCGATCACGTCACCGCGCAGAGTGCCCAGCAGGACCATGCCGTTACCCACGCCGACGGCGCCGGAGATGGGCAGGTCGAGGTCTTTCTTCCACAGCACTTCGCCGGTTTCGCGCTGCATGGCCATGACGCGGCCTTCGGCAGACGCGGCGTAGATGGTCTGGCCATCCACAGCGGGCTCGAGCAGGTTGTACAGGTCGCCCTGGCCGTCACCGACCGAACGGCTCCACTGTTTCTCCAGGCGGACCTCTTCCTTGAAATCGGTCAGCTCGGCCGGCGGCAGTTCCTTCTTGCTATTGCTGCTGCAACCCACAGCCATCAGGGTCAGTGCCAGCAGTGCAACGTGTTTCCAACGCAACATCTCAGGCGTCTCCCTTGGCCAGGTCGTCGAGTTTCATCTGCAGGGCGCCAACGGCGGCGTCTTCCGGCAGGGCAGCCTTGGCCTTTTCGTAGGCGACACGGGCGTCGTCGTTGCGCTTGAGCTGCAGTAGCAGGTCGCCGCGCAGTTCTTCGCGAGTGGCTACATAGGCCTTGTCGACGTTGCCGTCGAGCAGCTTGAGACCGTCCTCGGCCTTGCCCTGGGCAGCCAGGACACGCGCCAGGCGCTGCCGGGCCAGTTCGCCAAGGGTGGCATCCACCGGCTTGTCGACCACGGCCTTGAGCTCGAGGGCAGCATCATCCAGCTTGCCGTTGTCCACGGCGACCTTGGCGACGAACAGGCGGCCGTACTGGGCATACGGAGTACCGGCGTACTCGGTGGTCAGCTTGCCAGCGAGTTCGGCGACCTTGGCGGTGTCGGGCTTGCCGGCCGGGTTCAACGCGGTTTCCAGCAGGGCCTGGTAAATGATGGAAGCGCCCTGGGACTGGTTGGTCTGGTACTTTTTCCAGGCTTGCCAGCCGAACACCACGATCAGCGCCAGAGCGGCGCCGGTCAGCAGGGGCATGCCGTTACGCTGCCACCAGTCCTTGATGTCAGCGATCTGTTCTTCTTCGGTACGGTTACTCACCCCAATACTCCTATCCGCTCGATTCAGGCCTGCTGGAGGCAGGCAGCCAGGTGCTCGGGCAGAGCATCCCAGGCGATATTCTGTTGTTCGCCCTCGCCACGCAGGGGCTTGAAACCTACCACGCGGTTGGCCAGTTCGTCGTCACCCAGAATCATGGCGAACTGTGCGCCGCTCTTGTCGGCCTTCTTGAACTGGCTCTTGAAGCTGCCGGCGCCGGCATTGACCAGCAGGCGCAGCCCCGGGATAGCCGAGCGCAGTTGTTCCGCCAGGGTCAGCGCGGCCAGCTCGGCCGGCTCGCCGAAGGCGCAGACATAGAGGTCGGCCGGGCGATTCAGCTCCGCCGGGACCACGCCCAGGGTTTCCAGCAGCAGCACCAGGCGCTCCACGCCCATGGCGAAGCCCACGCCCGGCGTCGGCTTGCCGCCGAACTGGCTGACCAGGCCGTCGTAGCGGCCCCCGCCGCATACGGTGCCCTGGGCGCCGAGCTTGTCGGTGACCCACTCGAAAGCCGTGCGGCAGTAGTAGTCGAGGCCACGCACCAGTTTCTGGTTGATTTCGTAGCGCAGGCCGACCGCGTCCAGGCGGGCCTTCAAGCCCTCAAAGTGGGCGATCGACTCTTCGTCCAGGTAATCATGCAGGCTCGGTGCACCGACCAGCAGGGCCTGGGTGGCCTCCACCTTGCTGTCGAGGATACGCAACGGGTTGGTGGTCATGCGGCGCTGACTGTCTTCATCAAGCTGGTCGAAGCGCTCCTGCAGGTAGGCCACCAGGTCCTCGCGGAAACGCGCCCGAGCTTCGCCGGAGCCCAGGGTGTTCAGTTGCAGGGTCACGGCGTCGGCCATGCCCAGCTTCTGCCACAGGCGCCAGGTGAGGATGATCAGCTCGGCGTCGATGTCCGGGCCGGGCAGGTTGAAGACTTCCACGCCAATCTGGTGGAACTGGCGGTAACGGCCCTTCTGCGGCTTCTCGTAGCGGAACATCGGGCCGGTGTACCAGAGCTTCTGTACCTGGCCGCCACCGGACAGGCCGTGCTCAAGCACAGCGCGCACGCAACCGGCAGTGCCCTCCGGACGCATGGTCAGGGATTCGCCGTTGCGATCGAGGAAGGTGTACATCTCCTTGTCGACCACGTCTGTGCCTTCACCGATGCCGCGGGCGAAGAGTTCGGTGAATTCCAGGATCGGCATGCGGATTTCACTGTAGCCATAGGCGTCCAGCAGATCGGCGAAAGTGCGCTCCAGATAGCGCCAGGCCGGGGTCTGGTCCGGCAGGATGTCGTTCATGCCACGGATGGCTTGCAGGGACTTGCTCACTTAGGATCCTTGTTGCGGTCAGCCGCGCACGATGAGTGCGGCGTCGGCCTCGGCCTTCTCGGCCGCTTTTTCGCGGATCAGCCGTTCCAGCTCATCCACCAGGTTATCGTTCTGCAGCTTCTGCGTCGGCTTGCCGTCGATGTAGATCAGGTTGCTCGGCGTACCACCGGTAAGGCCGATGTGGGCCTCCTTGGCTTCGCCCGGGCCGTTGACCACGCAGCCGATCACGGCGACGTCCAGCGGAACCAACAGGTCCTCCAGGCGGCCTTCCAGCTCATTCATGGTCTTCACCACATCGAAGTTCTGCCGCGAGCAGCTCGGGCAGGCGATGAAGTTGATGCCACGGGAGCGCAGGCGCAGCGACTTGAGGATGTCGAAGCCGACCTTGATCTCTTCCACCGGGTCGGCAGCGAGGGAAATTCGGATGGTGTCGCCGATGCCTTCGGCGAGCAGCATGCCCAGGCCCACGGCCGACTTCACGGTGCCCGAACGCAGGCCACCGGCTTCGGTGATGCCCAGGTGCAGGGGTTGCTCGATCTCTTTCGCCAGCAGTCGGTAGGCGGCGACGGCCATGAACACGTCGGAAGCCTTCACGCTGACCTTGAAGTTCTGGAAGTCCAGACGCTGCAGGTGGTCGACGTGGCGCATGGCCGACTCCAGCAGTGCTTCGGGAGTCGGCTCGCCGTACTTCTTCTGCAGATCCTTTTCCAGCGAGCCGGCGTTGACGCCGATGCGGATCGGGATATTGCGCTCGCGGGCGGCATCGACCACGGCCTTGACCCGGTCTTCGCGACCGATGTTGCCGGGGTTGATACGCAGGCAGTCGACGCCCAGTTCGGCCACGCGCAGGGCGATCTTGTAGTCGAAGTGGATATCGGCCACCAGCGGGACTTTCACCTGCTGCTTGATCTTGCCGAACGCCTCGGCGGCGTCCATGTCCGGCACGGAGACGCGGACGATGTCGGCACCGGCGTCTTCCAGACGGCGGATCTGGGCCACGGTGGCCGCCACATCCAGGGTGTCGGTGTTGGTCATGCTCTGCACGGCAATGGGGGCATCCCCACCTACCGGCACGTTACCTACCCAGATTTTCCGGGACAGGCGACGTTTGATCGGAGACTCGCAATGCATCTTACTGTCCACCCAACTTCAGGCGTGCGGTGCCACCGCGCGCAGGGGTAACTTCAACTGGCTGGCCGTTGTAGCTGACCTGGGCGCCCTGGGCAAAGCCAAGGCGCAGTTGGACCGGCGCCTTGGCGGCGACTTCCAGCGAATCACCCTTGCGCTTGAGGCCCTCGAGGATGACCTTGCCGTCGGCATCGGTCACCTGGGTCCAGCAATCGGCGGTGAATTGAACCTTGACCACGCCCTGCCCGGCGGCCGCGACCACAGGAGCAGCCGGCGCCTCGGCCGGTGCAGCGGGGTTCGCCGGTACGGCGGGCTGTTGCGCAGCCGGCGGTTGCGCCGGGGCTGGAACTGCCGGTGCGGGAGCCTGTGCGGCTTCAGGTACGGCGGGTGTGCCCGGAGCGACAGGTGCGGCAGTGGCCGGCGGAGTACCTTCGGCCGGAGCCTCGGCGGTGCCGCTGTCGCCAGCGGGCTCGGACGGAACCGGCGGGGTATTGGCCTGGTCCTCGGCGACGGCCTGATCTTCCGGCTCGTCGAGGGTGTGGATTTCAGTGGTGCCGTCGGCGCTTTCGACCTCGACGTGCTCCATGTTCAGGCTGCCCGTCTCGGCCGGACGCGCGGAGCGTTCCTGCCACCAGAAGTAACCGAAGCCGATCAGCACGGCCAACAGGGCCAGGCTGAACAGGCGCAACAGGTTGCGCGACAGGCGCACCGGCTCGACCACGCGGCCGAGCGCCTGGACGTTGCTGCCGCTGGCATCGGTGCCGGTGTACTGATCGAAGGCAGTGACCATCTGGGCCTGGTCCATGCCCAGCAGCTTGGCGTAGGCGCGGATGTAGCCACGGGCGAAGGTGTGGCCCGGCAACTGGTCAAAGGAGCCCTGCTCCAGCTGGCGCAGCGCATTCTCGGTGAGATTCAGCTGACCGGCGACCTGAGCGGTACTCCAGCCCTTGTTCTCGCGCGCCTGGCGCAGGGTCTCGCCAGGATTGGCGCGGGTCGTGCCGATGACATCGGACTGCGACGTATTCATCATTTATCCGCCTGGTATGCCTGGTATTCAGGAGAAGCGGGATACAGGCGCTTGAGTTGCAGCCCGTAGCTGGCAGCGGTATCCCGGTCGTCGAAAATCTTCGCCAGTCGAATCCCCAGCAGCAAACTGCGTGCGGTTTGCGGGCCCTGCTTGAGGTATTCCTCGTAGAAAGTCCGGGCCGGCACGTACTCGCGATCCTGGTAGTTCAGGTCAGCCAGTTCGATCAGTGCCCCCGGCTGATTGCGATTCAGGCGCACGGCCTTCTCGAAGTACTGCTTGGCCTGGACCCGGTCGTTGAGCTTGAGGCTGACGATGCCGAGATTCTCGAAGATGCGCGAGCGCTCGGAGTAAAGGCCGTCTTCGGTGGCCTTCATATAGGTGTCGTAGGCTTCCTTGTAGCGCTTCTGCTCGAACAGGAAACTCGCGTAGTTGTTCAGGATACGGGCATCTCCCGAACGCGCGGACAGCGCTTTGCGGTACTCGCTCTCGGCGAGCTTGGGTTCCATTTCGGTCTGGTAGACAACCGCCAGCGCAGCGTGGGCGTCAGCGCTGGACGAGTCGATCTCCAGCGCCTGGCGCAACGGCACCTTGGCCTGCTCGGTATTGCCCATCTGCAGGTAACCGATACCAAGCTGGATGTAGGCGTCACGCGCCTCGTCCCGGCCCTTCTCGGTTTTCAGAGGATCCTGTTTACCAGTCGTCACGCAACCCGTCAGCACGGTTGCCAACAGTAAGAACAGCGCGGCGCGCAGGGTCATCGGATTCCTCCCTAGTTCAGTTTCGAGTGGCGTTGGTCGGAGCCTGTTCGGCATCGGCGGCCAGCTGTCGTACGGCAATATAGCGTTCGCTGCGGCGGGTGCGGTCCATCACCTGGCCTACCAGCTGACCACAGGCGGCATCGATGTCGTCGCCGCGAGTGGTGCGAACCGTAACGTTGAAGCCGCTTTTGTGCAGCATGTCCTGAAAACGGCGGATGGCATTGTTGCTCGGACGCTCGTAGCCGGAATGCGGGAACGGATTAAACGGAATCAGGTTGATCTTGCAAGGGAAATCCTTGAGCAATGCGATCAACTGCTCGGCATGCTCGGGCTGGTCGTTGACGCCGGCCAGCAGAGTGTACTCCACCGTCAGCACGCGCTCCTTGCCCAGGCGCGTGATGTAGCGGTAGCAGGAGTCGAGCAGCATTTCGAGCGGGTACTTCTTGTTGATCGGCACCAGCTTGTTGCGCAGTTCATCGTTGGGCGCGTGCAGCGACAGTGCCAGGGACACGTCGGTCACCTCGGCGAGCTTGTCGATCATCGGCACCACGCCGGAGGTGGACAGGGTCACCTTGCGCTTGGAAATGCCGTAGCCGAGGTCCTCCATCATGATGCTCATGGCAGTCACGACGTTATCGAAGTTCAGCAGCGGCTCGCCCATGCCCATCATCACCACGTTGGTGATGGCACGGTCGATCTTGCCCGGGATGGTCCCGAACGATTGGTTGGCGATCCACACCTGGCCGATGATCTCGGCGGAGGTCAGGTCGCTGTTGAAGCCTTGCTTGCCGGTGGAGCAGAAGCTGCAGTCCAGCGCGCAACCGGCCTGGGACGACACGCACAGGGTGCCGCGGCCGCCCTGCGGGATGTACACGGTCTCGACGCAACTGCCCGAGGCCACGCGTACGACCCACTTGCGGGTACCGTCAGAGGAAATGTCCTGGCTGACGATCTCCGGCGGGCGAATTTCGGCAACGGCCTTGAGCTTTTCGCGCAAGGCCTTGCCGACGTTCGTCATGGCGTCGAAATCGACGGCGCCAAAGTGGTGAATCCATTGCATCACCTGGCCGGCGCGGAAGCGCTTTTCACCGATGGACTCGAAGAATTCCTCGAGCTGGGGCTTGGTCATGCCCAGCAGGTTGGCCTTTACAGCGGTATCAGTCATGGATTCACCCTCGCTCATTCACTGACGGATCAGCGAATGCGCTCGCACACCTCGGTGCTGGAGAAGAAGTAAGCGATTTCGCGGGCAGCCGAAGCTTCCGAGTCGGAACCGTGTACGGCGTTCTCGTCGATGGAAACGGCGAAGTCGGCACGGATGGTGCCGGCGTCGGCTTTCTTCGGATCGGTGGCGCCCATCAGCTCACGGTTGCGCAGGATGGCATCTTCGCCTTCCAGAACCTGAACGACGACCGGGCCGGAGGTCATGAAGGAAACCAGGTCCTTGAAGAAGGGACGCTCTTTGTGCTCGGCGTAGAAACCGCCAGCTTCGCGCTCGGACAGCTGAACCATCTTCGAAGCGACAACGCGCAGACCGGCTTTCTCGAAGCGGGTCAGGATTTCGCCGATGACGTTCTTGGAAACGGCGTCGGGCTTGATGATGGAGAAGGTACGTTGCAGGGCCATGGAAATAACTCCGAAAAGCAAGGTTGGTAATGCCAAGAAGCCCCTGGCATGGCCAGGAGCTCCTGCGATTCTAGGGTTTGCCGCGTGCCGAGCCCGCAGGGCGAAGGCCGCGAAACCGGCCCGACTGCGACAGGGCCGGCGACTGGAAAATTCCCCTGGGGAAATTTTCGACAGCTCACCTAAAGATAAAACCCGCGAATTATACGCGGGTTCATGACAAATGGGTACGCGGCTCTGGTGAGCCGCCCCCTCAGTCGGCTTCGTCGATCCAGGCGGCCTGGATGGCCTCCAGGACCTTTTCCCCGCCGCGGGAAGGATCGTCGCTGAACTCCGGCAATGCCAGCACCCAGCGGTGCAGATCGACGAAATTCACGTAGCGCGGATCGACATCCGGCTTGGACTCGGCCAGCTGGATCGCGATTTCGAGCACATCAACCCATTTCAGACTCATGTGAACGCTCCGCCTCAGTGACCTTCGGACACCTGGTTGATGGTGTACTTCGGAATCTCCACCACCAGGTCCGTCTCGCCGACCACTGCCTGGCAGGACAGGCGCGAATCCGCCTCCAGACCCCAGGCCTTGTCCAGCATGTCGTCTTCCAGCTCGTCGGAGGCTTCCATCGAATTGAAGCCCTCCCGCACGATCACGTGGCAGGTGGTGCAGGCACAGGACATCTCGCAGGCATGCTCGATCTCGATGCCATTGCGCAGCGCTGCCTTCATGATGGTTTCGCCCGGCTGGGCTTCGATCACCGCGCCTTCAGGGCAGTGCTCGGCGTGGGGCAGAAAGACAATCTGCGGCATCTTCGCTTATTCCTCGATTTCGTTGAGCCGGCGACCGGCCAATGCGGCTTTGACGGTGGCGTCCATACGGCGCGCGGCAAAGGCGTCGGTCAGCTGGGACAGACGCTTGATCTGTTGTTCGATGGCGACGGTATCGCTGCCGGTGGCCAGCTCGCGCAGCGAGTCCATGCCGGCATCGATGACCAGGCGCTCGTCGGCCTTCAGCAGGCGTTCGCCGTCAGCGTCCAGCGCCGACTGCACGGCCTCCAGCAGGCGCTGGGCCTCGACCTGCTGTTCACGCAGGGCGCGGGCGGCAAGGTCATCGCCGGCATATTGGAAGGAGTCCTGCAGCATGCGGGCGATTTCGCCATCGGTCAGGCCGTAGGAAGGCTTGACCTGGATGCTCGCCTCGACGCCCGAGGACAATTCACGGGCGGAAACGCCCAGCAACCCGTCGGCGTCGACCTGGAAGCTGACGCGAATCTTCGCCGCGCCAGCCACCATCGGCGGAATGCCGCGCAGCTCGAAGCGCGCCAAGGATCGACAGTCCTTGACCAGCTCGCGCTCGCCTTGCAGCACGTGGATCATCATGGCCGTCTGGCCATCCTTGTAAGTGGTGAACTCCTGGGCGCGGGCCACCGGAATGGTGGTATTGCGCGGGATCACCTTCTCCATCAGCCCGCCCATGGTTTCCAGGCCGAGCGACAGGGGAATCACGTCCAGCAGCAGCAACTCTTCGCCGCGCTTGTTGCCGGCCAGGGCATCAGCCTGGATGGCCGCGCCGATGGCGACCACCTGGTCCGGATCGATATCGGTCAGCGGGTCGCGAGCGAACAGGTCGCCCACCAGTTCGCGCACCCGAGGTACGCGGGTCGAGCCGCCCACCATGACGACGGCGCTGACCTCTTCCAGCTCGACACCGGAATCACGGACTGCGCGACGGCAGGACTTGAGGCTGCGCTGAATCAGCGGATCGATCAGAGCCTCGAGCTGGGCGCGGGTCAGTTCACCAGACCAGCCGTCATAAGCAACGGCCGCGCTGGCGCTGTCGGTCAGCGCTTCCTTGGCCGCGCAGGCAGTCTGCAGCAGACGGCGCTGGGCGCCCGGATCGAGGTCGGCCGAGAGACCGGCCTGCTCGATGATCCAGCCCGCAATGGCATGGTCGAAGTCGTCGCCGCCCAGGGCGGTATCGCCGCCGGTGGCCAGGACCTCAAAGACGCCACGGGTCAGGCGCAAGATGGAAATATCGAAGGTACCGCCGCCCAGGTCATAGATGGCGACCACGCCCTCGGCGTTCTTGTCCAGGCCATAGGCCACGGCCGCAGCGGTCGGCTCATTGAGCAGACGCAGAACGTGGAGGCCGGCCAGACGCGCGGCGTCCTTGGTGGCCTGGCGCTGGGCGTCGTCGAAATAGGCGGGAACGGTGATCACCGCGCCCACCAGCTCGCCACCCAGGGTCGACTCGGCGCGCTGACGCAGGACACGGAGGATCTCAGCCGAGACTTCCACCGGGCTCTTGGCCCCCTGGACTGTCTCGATGAAGGGCATGTGCGATTCGCCCTGGGTGAAGCGATACGGCAGCTGGCCGCCCAGTTGCTTCACATCTTCCAGGCCGCGCCCCATGAAGCGCTTGACCGAGATGATGGAGTTCAAGGGGTCTTGCGAGGCGTTGGCGCGAACGCTCTCCCCCACCTCGATGCGATCGGCGAGATAGCGCACCGCAGAAGGCAGGATCACTTCGCCGCGATCATCGGGCAAGGGCGCTGCGACGCCGCTGCGCACGGCAGCGACCAGGGAATTCGTGGTGCCCAGGTCAATCCCTACCGCCAGGCGGCGCTGGTGTGGCTGGGGACTTTGTCCGGGCTCGGCGATCTGCAGTAGGGCCATGCGGTTTCTAATCAGGCTATCGGGCGCGGCGCGGGCCGCGCGGATTAATCGTCGAGTCGCTCTTCGAGCTGCCGCACTTCCTGCGCCAGCTTGTCGAGGAACTGCATGCGGCGAACCAGACGCTCGGCCAACTCACGACGGGCGGCATCATCCCAGCAATCGGCGAAATCCTCTTCCAGACGCTGCTGGGCGGATTTCAGCTGACGCTTGAACTGCGCCACGCCATCAAGATCGGCGTTGTCCTGCAGATCTTCCAGATCCTCGCGCAGCTGCATCTGCTGCAGCAGGAACTCCGGGTCCTGCACCGTGGCTTCCAGCGGCAATGCATCGCCACGCAGGGCCAGCAAGTACAGCGCGCGACGCGGGACGCTCTTCAGCGTCTGGTAGGCATCGTTGAGCTCGGCGGCCTTGGACTGCGCCAGTCGTTGCTCGCGCTCGGAAGCATCGGCGAAACGATCCGGATGGACGGTACGCACCAACTCCCGATAGCGATTGCCAAGGGCTTCCAGATCGATCCGGAAGCCCGGCTGCAGGTCGAACAGCGCGAAGTGACAGGGACTACCCACACCCAGCCTCAGACGTTGAAGCTTTCGCCGCAGCCACACTCACCGCGCACGTTCGGGTTGTTGAACTTGAAGCCCTCGTTGAGGCCTTCCTTGGTGAAGTCCAACTCCGTGCCGTCGAGGTAGACCAGGCTTTTCGGGTCGATGATGACCTTCACGCCGTGGCTCTCGAACACCTCGTCCTCGGCTGCCAGTTCGTCGACGAACTCCAGCACGTAGGCGAGGCCCGAACAGCCGGTGGTACGCACGCCAAGACGAATGCCCTCGCCCTTGCCGCGCCCTTCGAGGGAGCGGCGAACGTGGTTGGCGGCGGCTTCGGTCATGCTGATGGCCATGGGAACTCCTTACTCAACGAATCGCTTCAGAGCAGACCTTTCTTCTGCTTGTAGTCGCGCACGGCCGCCTTGATGGCGTCCTCGGCGAGTACCGAGCAGTGGATCTTCACCGGCGGCAGGGCCAGTTCTTCGGCGATGGTGGTGTTCTTGATCGATTCGGCTTCGTCCAGGGTCTTGCCCTTCATCCACTCGGTGGCGAGGGAGCTGGAGGCGATGGCCGAACCGCAGCCGTAGGTCTTGAACTTGGCGTCTTCGATGACGCCCTGCTCGTTGACCTTGATCTGCAGGCGCATCACGTCGCCGCAAGCGGGAGCACCGACCATGCCGGTGCCGACATCCGGATCTTCGGCGTTGAGCTTGCCGACGTTGCGCGGGTTTTCGTAGTGGTCGATGACCTTGTCACTGTAAGCCATGGCTAATCCTCACTTCTACGGGGCGGGTCAGTGGGCCTGCCATTCGACCTTGGACAGGTCGACACCCTCTTTGAACATATCCCACAGCGGCGAGAGCTCACGCAGCTTGGAAACGGCTTCCACCACCTTCTTGGCGGCGTAATCGACCTCTTCTTCGGTGGTGAAGCGGCCGAAGCTGAAACGGATGGAGCTGTGCGCCAGCTCGTCGTTGCGACCCAGGGCGCGGAGCACGTAAGACGGCTCCAGCGAGGCCGAGGTGCAGGCGGAACCGGACGAAACGGCCAGGTCCTTGAGCGACATCATCAGCGACTCGCCCTCGACGTAGTTGAAGCTGACGTTGAGGATGTTCGGCGCGTAGGAAACCGGGCTGCCATTGAGGTACAGCTCTTCCAGGTCCTGCACCTGATCGAAGAAGCGCTTGCGCAAGCCTTCGATGCGGGCCATTTCCTGGTGCATTTCTTCCTTGGCGATGCGGAAGGCTTCGCCCATGCCGACGATCTGGTGGGTCGCCAGGGTGCCCGAACGCATGCCGCGCTCGTGGCCGCCACCGTGCATCTGGGCTTCCAGGCGCACACGCGGCTTGCGACGCACGTACAGAGCGCCCATGCCTTTGGGGCCGTAGACCTTGTGGGCGGAGAAGGACATCAGGTCGACCTTGAGTTTCTCCAGGTCGATGTCGACTTTACCGGCGGACTGGGCGGCATCGACGTGCAGCAGAATGCCACGGGCGCGGGTCAGCTCGCCGATGGCGGCGATGTCGTTGATGCTGCCGACTTCGTTGTTCACGTGCATGACCGACACCAGGATGGTGTCGTCACGCAGGGCGGCCTCGACCATCGCCGGGGTGATGACGCCCTCGGGAGTCGGCTCCAGGTAGGTCACTTCGAAGCCTTCGCGCTCCAGCTGGCGGCAGGTATCCAGGACCGCCTTGTGCTCGATCTTCGAGGTGATGATGTGCTTGCCCTTGGTCGCGTAGAAGTGCGCGGCACCCTTGATGGCGAGGTTGTCGGACTCGGTGGCACCGGACGTCCAGACGATCTCGCGGGGGTCGGCATTGACCAGCTCGGCGACCTGGCGACGGGCATTCTCAGCCGCTTCCTCGGCCTTCCAGCCGAAGACGTGGGAGCGCGAGGCCGGGTTGCCGAAATTGCCGTCAACCAGCAGGCAGTCGGCCATTTTCTGAGCGACACGCGGATCCACCGGGGTGGTGGCGGAGTAGTCGAGGTAAATCGGCAATTTCATCAGGTAACTCCTACAGGCGGGCGTTCGCTCAATCGATGGCGGACGCTTCAATCTTGTCGAGGCGCAGCGACTTGCTGCCGGAGCAGCGACGCTCGTCCTGGCGCTGGGCGACCTCTTGAACTTCGCGGCGCTCGACCAGGTCGGCCAGGCTGATGCCGCTGAGAAACTCGTGAATCTGCTGACTGAGGTCGCACCACAGGTGATGGGTCAGGCAGGTATCGCCGGAGTGGCAGTCACCCTGACCCTGACAGCGGGTGGCGTCGACCGATTCATTGACTGCATCGATCACCTGGGCGACGTGGATACCGGTCATGTCACGGGACAACTGGTAGCCGCCGCCCGGACCGCGCACGCTGACCACCAGGTTGCCACGGCGCAACTTGGCGAACAGCTGTTCCAGGTAGGACAGGGAGATACCCTGGCGTTCGGAGATATCGGCGAGAGAAACCGGGCCACGCTGGGCGTGCAACGCCAGGTCAAGCATGGCGGTAACGGCATAGCGGCCTTTGGTGGTCAATCGCATGGGGAAATCCGGAAGAATCGCTGGTATGGCGGAAGTATGCTCTTTTCCGACTATTTAAGTCAACTATAAGACCTATTACTTTAGTCGGATTTAGCCAGCGAACGGCGCCGTATTCTAACAGTAATGGCGGCGTCGGCACATCACTGCGCCGACTGGCTGCTCTCCTGGTCCTTGACCCCGGCGAAGTCCTCTTCCCGCAGAACCGGAAGATCCTTCGCGCAGTAGTCACTGCCCAGGGCCGTCAGGGCCTTGCACATGCCCTCCAGACGGCCGTCGACCGCCTGCAGGTGATCGAGCAACTGACCGATGGCGCGCGCCACCGGGTCGGGCATGTCCTGGCTGACGCCATAGGCATCGAACCCGAGCTTTTCTGCCATGGCCTGGCGCTTGGCGGCCTGATCCGCATCCGCGTCATCCTTGACGATGATGCGACCCGGAATACCCACGACGGTTGCCCCAGGCGGTACCTCCTTGGTCACCACAGCATTGGAACCGACCTTGGCGCCAGCACCCACCGTGAAAGGACCGAGCACCTTGGCACCCGCTCCCACCACCACGCCATCGGCCAGGGTCGGATGGCGCTTGCCCTTGTTCCAGCTGGTGCCACCCAGGGTCACACCCTGATAAATGGTCACGTCATCGCCAATTTCGGCGGTTTCGCCGATGACAATGCCCAGGCCGTGGTCAATGAAGAACCGGCGACCGATCTTCGCCCCCGGATGAATCTCGATGCCGGTCATCCAGCGACCGAAGTTCGACACCATGCGCGCCAGCCACTTCCAGCCGGAAGTCCACAAGCCATGGGCCAGGCGATGCAGCCAGACGGCATGCAGCCCCGGGTAGCAGGTCAGCACCTCGAAGGCGTTGCGCGCCGCCGGGTCACGATGGAATACGCTCTGGATATCCTCGCGTACACGCTCAAACATCTTCATCACTCCGCTTGGAAAGCTCCCCGCGGGCAGCCTTCTGTGTCTCGGTGAGAATACCCCGCAGGATATTCATCTCCAGCTTGCTGACCCCGCTACGGCCATACAGGCGGCGCAGGCGCGACATCAGGTGGCGCGGCTTCTGCGGATCGAGGAACTGGATATCCACCAGGGTCGACTCCAGGTGCGCGTAGAAACGCTCCAGCTCGTCCGACGTCACCGGAACGCTGTTGAGCATCGCAGTGGACTCGACCTTCTCCTGCTTGGTCGGCTGCCCCTGAACAGCCAGCCAGGCCATGCGCACCTCGTAGACCAGCACCTGCACCGCCGTCGCCAGGTTCAGCGAGCTGAAGTCGGGATTGGCCGGGATGTGCACATGGAACTGACATCGCTGCAGCTCCTCGTTGGTCAGGCCGGCGTATTCGCGACCGAACACCAGCGCGACCTCACCACCCTGCTGGACGTGCTCCAGGCTGGTGGTGGCGCACTCGCGGGGATCCAGCAGCGGCCAGGGAATACGGCGATCGCGCGCACTGGTGCCCAGTACCAGGCTGCAGCCCACCAGGGCATCTTCCAGGGTCGGAACCACCACGGCCGCGTCGAGAATGTCATCGGCACCGGAAGCACGCGCGCGCGCTTCACCGCTGGGGAAATCCATCGGATCGACCAGCACGAGGCGCGAAAGGCCCATGTTCTTCATCGCACGGGCCGTACCGCCGATATTGCCGGGATGGCTGGTGTTGACCAGCACCACGCGAATTTTGTCGAGCAACGCGCGACTCCACACATAAAGCGAAAAAGGGAGGGAATCCTACCGCAGCGGTGGGTCTTGCGCCACGCAGGCGACAGGTCGCTCTATGAACGCCGGCGCTTTCTGCTAGAATGTCCGGCTTTCTTTAACGACCCAGGTGACCTCTCCATGCAGCCTATGCTGAATATCGCCCTGCGCGCCGCTCGCAGCGCCGGTGAACTGATCTTCCGCTCCATCGAACGCCTGGATACCCTGTCGGTCAACGAGAAAGAAGCCAAGGACTACGTCACCGAAGTCGATCGCGCAGCCGAACTCTCCATCGTCACCGCCCTGCGCAAGGCCTACCCGAACCACGGGATCATGGGCGAAGAAGGCGGCATGCTCGAAGGCAGCGGCGAAGGCGCCGACTACCTGTGGATCATCGACCCGCTGGACGGCACCACCAACTTCATCCACGGTGTTCCGCACTACGCCGTCAGCATCGCCTGCAAATACCGCGGCCGCCTCGAGCACGCCGTGGTCCTCGACCCGGTCCGTCAGGAAGAATTCACCGCCAGCCGTGGCCGCGGCGCCGCACTGAACGGTCGCCGCCTGCGCGTGAGCAACCGCAAGAGCCTGGAAGGCGCACTGCTCGGCACCGGCTTCCCGTTCCGCGACAGCCAGATGGACAACCTCGATGCCTACCTGGGCATGTTCCGCAGCCTGGTCGGCCAGACCGCCGGCATCCGCCGCGCTGGCGCCGCCAGCCTGGACCTGGCCTACGTCGCCGCCGGCCGCTACGACGCCTTCTGGGAATTCGGCCTGTCCGAGTGGGACATGGCAGCCGGCGCCCTGCTGATCCAGGAAGCAGGCGGCCTGGTGAGCGATTTCACCGGCGGTCATGAGTTCCTCGAGAAGGGCCAGATCGTCGCCGGCAACACCAAGTGCTTCAAGGCACTGCTGACCAGCATCCAGCCGCACCTGCCGGCTTCGCTCAAGCGCTAAGCTGAGCGGCACCAGAAAAAGCCCGGCGATGCCGGGTTTTTTTGTGCCTGCGAGAACGCACTTCCTACACAAGGGTGGAAAAGAAAAAGGCGCCCATTGGGCGCCTTTTCCACTTACACCTGGCGACGGCTTATTGCTGCCCCAGGACCAGTCGACCGCTCTTGTCGACCGGAATCTGCGAGCCCGGATCACGATCCATGCGGACCTGACCAGCCTTGCCATCGAGCAGGTACTTCACGTCATAGCCGACGACCTTCTCGCTGGTATCGTTGACGGTGCTGCAGCGGGTTTCGGTGGTGGTGTAGGTATCACGCTCCTGCATGCCTTCCTGCACCTTGTTACCCGCGTAGCCGCCGCCGATGGCGCCTGCCACGGTGGCGATCTTCTTGCCGTTGCCGCCGCCGATCTGGTTGCCGAGCAGGCCGCCGGCAATGGCGCCGATGGCGGTACCGGCGATCTGATGCTGGTCCTTGACCGGGCGCTGATGGGTCACTGCCACGTCCTTGCAGACCTGGCGCGGATTCTTGATGGTTTCCTTGACCGGCTGAACGGCGAGCACCTCGGCGTATTGCGGCGCACGGTCCACCAGACTGTAGGTAGCCACGGCGCCACCGGCAGTCACGCCTACAGCGCCCAGCACGGTACCGATTAGCAACGACTTGTTCATAGGGTTCTCCTGGTCTTTCTTCTCATTCGGGCCTTGCCCTTTACCCTGCCTTGGAGCAAAGGATTTGTAAGAAAGTTCCAACAAACCCGTGAGCTACTGCCCACAAACAAGAACTCCCGCCGAAGCGGGAGTTTTGTCGAAAGCCCGGAGCGCTCTATTACGGGCGCTCGTCGACTTCCTTGCTCGGCGGAGGAATCAGGTCCTCGCTGGACAGGTTCAGCCAGATCAGCACCACGTTGGCGATGTAGATCGACGAGTAGGTACCCGCCATCACACCGACGAACAGGGCGATGGAGAAGCCGAACAGGTTGTCGCCACCGAAGAACAGCAGGGCGGCGATGGCCAGCAGGGTCGACACCGAGGTGGCGATGGTCCGCAGCAGGGTCTGGCTGGTCGAGATGTTGATGTTCTCGATCAGGCTGGCCTTGCGCAGCACGCGGAAGTTCTCGCGCACCCGGTCGAAGATCACGATGGTGTCGTTCAGCGAGTAGCCCACCACCGCCAGCACCGCGGCCAGCACGGTCAGATCGAAGGTGATCTGGAAGAACGACAGGACGCCCATCACGATGATGGCATCGTGGATCAGCGAGAGGATCGCCCCCAGGGCGAACTTCCACTGGAAGCGGAAGCCCACGTACAAGAGGATGCCACCCAGCGCCAGGAGCATGCCGAGGCCGCCCTGGTCGCGCAGCTCTTCACCCACCTGCGGGCCGACGTACTCGACGCCGTTGACCTTGGCCGGATTGGAAGCGTCGGCCTTCTGCAGCGCAGTGGCGACCTTCTTGCCCAGCTCCGGGTCCTCGCTGGGCATGCGCACCAGCACGTCGCGGGTGTCACCGAAGCTCTGCACCACGGCCTCGCTGTAACCGGCGGCGACCAGTTGCTCGCGGACCTTGGAGAGGTCGGCAGGCTGCTCGTAGCTCAGCTTGATCGACGTACCGCCGGTGAAGTCCAGGCCGAAGTTGATGCCTTTGAAGACCCAGCTGCCGAGGGCGATCAGGGTCAGGATCAGGGTCGCGGCGAACGCAATGTTGCGCACACCCATGAAGTTGATAGTACCGATCTTGATATTCATCTCTGGCCCCTTAGATCCACAGCTTCTTAACGTCGCGGCCGCCGTAGATCAGGTTCACCATTGCGCGGGTGACCAGAATGGCAGTGAACATCGAGGTGAGAATACCCAGGGACATGGTCACGGCGAAGCCCTTCACCGGGCCGGTGCCCATGGCGTAGAGGATGCCGCCGACCAGCAGCGAGGTCAGGTTGGCGTCGATGATCGCGGTGAAGGCACGGTTGAAGCCCTCGTGAATCGCCCGCTGCGTCGACATGCCCGCCGCCAGCTCCTCGCGTATCCGCGAGAAGATCAGCACGTTGGCGTCCACCGCCATACCCATGGTCAGCACGATACCCGCGATACCCGGCAGGGTCAGGGTCGCACCGAGGATCGACATCAACGCCACCAGCATGACCATGTTGAAGGCCAGGGCGACGGTGGCGATCACGCCGAAGAAGCGGTAGATGACGATGATGAACAGGGAAACGAAGACCATGCCCCACAGGGATGCATCGATACCCTTGGCGATGTTGTCGGCACCCAGGCTCGGGCCGATGGTGCGTTCTTCAGCGAAGTACATCGGCGCAGCCAGGCCACCGGCGCGCAGCAGCAGGGCCAGTTCCGAGGACTCGCCCGGAGCGTCCAGGCCGGTGATGCGGAACTGGTTGCCCAGCGGCGACTGGATGGTCGCCAGGCTGATGATCTGTTTCTCTTCCTTGAACGCCTGTACGGCGACTTCCTGCTCGACGCCGTCGACGACCTGCTTGGTATAGCGGGTGATCGGCTTCTGCTCGATGAACACCACCGCCATGCTGCGGCCGACGTTGTTGCGGGTCGCGCGGTTCATCAGCTCGCCGCCGTGGCCATCCAGACGGATGTTCACCTGCGGACGGCCGTTCTCGTCGAAGCTGGCGCTGGCGTCGGTGACCTGGTCACCGGTGATGATCACGCCACGCTCCAGGGTCGCCGGCGGACGACGCGGCTCGCGGAAATCGAAGGTTTCGGTGGAGGACTTGATCGCATCCGGCTCGGCGGCCAGGCGGAACTCAAGGTTCGCGGTCTTGCCGAGGATACGCTTGGCTTCGGCGGTGTCCTGTACGCCCGGCAGCTCGACGACGATGCGGTTGGCGCCCTGGCGCTGTACCAGCGGCTCGGACACGCCCAGTTCGTTCACACGGTTGCGGACGGTGGTGAGGTTCTGCTTGATCGAGTATTCGCGGATTTCGGCCAGCTTGGTGGCGGTCATGGCCAGGCGCAGGACCTGCATGCCATTGCGCTCGCTCTGGGCGGTTTCGAAATCGCGGAAATCCTTGGCGATGATCGACTTGGCCTTGTCCAGGTCGGCCTCTTCAGTGAAGCCCAGCTGGATGCCGCCGTCCTGCACCGGCAGGCTGCGGTAGCGCACGCGTTCTTTACGCAGGGCGCTCTTGACCTCGTTCTCGTAGACCTTCATACGAGCGTCGACAGCCTTGTCCATGTCCACTTCCAGCAGGAAGTGCACACCACCGGACAGGTCCAGACCCAGCTTCATCGGGTGGGCGGCGATGTTGCGCAGCCAGTTCGGCGTGGTCTGGGCCAGGTTCAGGGCGACTACGTAGTCGTCACCCAGCGCACGGCGGACGATGTCCTTGGCCGGCAACTGGTCTTCCTGCTTGACCAGGCGGATCAGGCCGCTGTTCTTGCCCAGCGAGCCCGCCTTCACGGCGATACCGGCGTCGGCGAGCGCCTTGCTGGCCTTGTCCACGTCGGCCTGGGTGACCTGCAGCGCAGTGCTCGCGCCGCTGATCTGGACGGCCGGATCGTCAGGATAGAGGTTGGGTGCGGAATAGATGAAACCGACGGCCAGGACCGCCAGGATCAGCAGATACTTCCACAGGGGATACTTGTTGAGCATGACACCGCCCGTTATGACGCGGGGCGCATCTTGCGCCCCGTCGGTTGGGTTTCTAAGAGGTGGATCAGATCGCCTTCAGGGTGCCTTTCGGCAGGGTCGCGGCGATCGCGGCCTTCTGGAACTTCAGCTCGACGTTGTCGGAAACCTCGACGACGACGAAGTCATCGGCCACCTTGGTCACCTTGCCGGCGATACCGGCGGAAGTGACGACTTCATCGCCCTTCTGCAGGCCGGACAGCAGGTTCTTGTGCTCCTTGGAGCGCTTGGCCTGGGGACGCCAGATCATCAGATAGAAGATGACCAGGAAACCGACCAGGAAAATCCACTCGAAGCCGGTACCGGCCGGGCCAGCAGCAGCGGCCGGGGCTGCGGCGTCAGCGTAGGCAGCGGGGATCAGAAAACTCATTGGAAACTCCTGTCTCAAAGCTTTTTCGATGAATAAGGTCAGTCCGCCAGCGGCGGCACGGGTAGGCCGCGCTTGGCGTAGAAGGCGTCGACAAAGTTCGCCAATGTACCCTGTTGGATTGCCTCGCGCAAACCAGCCATAAGCCGCTGATAATGCCGCAAGTTGTGGATGGTATTGAGCATGCTGCCGAGCATTTCGCCGCACTTGTCCAGGTGGTAGAGGTAGGCGCGGGAGAAGTGCTTGCAGGTGTAGCAATCGCAGGTCGGGTCCAGCGGAGATTCGTCGTGCTTGTGCACCGCGTTGCGGATCTTGATCACCCCGGTGTCAACGAAAAGGTGGCCATTGCGCGCATTGCGGGTGGGCATGACGCAGTCGAACATGTCGACGCCCCGGCGCACACCTTCCACGAGGTCCTCGGGTTTGCCCACACCCATCAGGTAACGAGGTTTGTCAGCCGGCATGTGCCGGGGCAGGAAGTCCAGCACGCGGATCATCTCTTCCTTGGGCTCGCCCACCGACAGGCCGCCGATGGCCAGGCCGTCGAAGCCGATTTCCTGCAGGCCCTCGAGCGAGCGCATGCGCAGCTCTTCGTGCATGCCGCCCTGGACGATGCCGAACAGCGCCGACGGGCTGTCGCCGTGAGCAGCTTTCGAGCGTTTGGCCCAGCGCAGCGACAGCTCCATGGAGCGTTTGGCCACGTCGAACTCGGCCGGGTACGGGGTGCACTCGTCGAAGATCATCACGATGTCCGAGCCAAGCGCACGCTGCACGGCCATGGACTCTTCCGGGCCCATGAAGACCTTGGCGCCATCTACCGGCGAGGCGAAGTACACGCCCTCTTCTTTGATCTTGCGCAGCGCGCCCAGGCTGAACACCTGGAAACCGCCTGAGTCGGTGAGGATCGGCCCCTTCCACTGCATGAAGTCATGCAGGTCGCCGTGCTTCTGGATCACCTCGGTGCCCGGGCGCAGCCACAGGTGGAAGGTATTGCCGAGGATGATCTGCGCGCCGATGCCCTCGATGTCGTGCGGGAGCATGCCCTTCACGGTGCCGTAGGTGCCCACCGGCATGAAGGCCGGGGTTTCCACCACGCCGCGCGGGAAGGTCAGGCGGCCGCGACGGGCCTTGCCCTCGGTGGCCAGCAGTTCGAATTTCATGAAGCTCATGGATCAGTCCTCGGGGCCGCGCGGTGCCGGGTTGCGGGTAATGAACATGGCATCGCCGTAGCTGAAGAAGCGATAGCCCTGCTCCACTGCCGCCGCGTAGGCAGCCATGGTCTCGGGGTAGCCGGCGAAGGCGGAGACCAGCATCAGCAGGGTGGATTCGGGTAGGTGGAAATTGGTCACCAGGGCGTCGACCACGTGGAACGGCCGGCCCGGGAAGATGAAGATGTCGGTGTCACCGCTGAACGGCTTGAGCACGCCATCACGGGCGGCGCTTTCCAGCGAGCGCACGCTGGTGGTGCCGACGGCGACCACACGACCGCCACGCGCCTTGCAGGCGGCCACGGCATCGACCACCTCCTGGCTGACTTCCAGCCATTCGTTGTGCATATGGTGGTCTTCGATGCGCTCTACACGTACCGGCTGGAAGGTACCGGCGCCGACGTGCAGGGTCACGAACGCAGTTTCCACACCTTTGGCGCGGATAGACTCCAGCAGCGCCTCATCGAAGTGCAGGCCGGCAGTCGGCGCCGCAACAGCGCCCGCGCGCTCGGCGTAGACGGTCTGGTAACGCTCGCGGTCGGCGTCCTCGTCGGGGCGGTCGATATAGGGCGGCAACGGCATGTGACCGACGCGCTCCAGCAGCGGCAGCACGTCCTCACTGAAACCCAGCTCGAACAGCGCATCATGGCGCTGCAGCATTTCAGCTTCGCCACCGCCGTCGATAAGGATCTTCGAGCCCGGCTTGGGCGATTTGCTGGAACGCACGTGGGCCAGCACACGGTGGCTGTCGAGCACACGCTCTACGAGGATCTCCAGCTTGCCGCCGGAAGCTTTCTGGCCGAACAGGCGGGCAGGAATCACCCGGGTGTTGTTGAACACCATCAGGTCACCCGGCTGGAGGAAGCCGAGAATGTCAGCGAATTGCCGATGGCTGAGCTCGCCGCTCGGACCGTCCAGCACCAGCAGACGGCTGGAGCGGCGCTCGGGAAGCGGATGGCGGGCGATCAACGCCTCGGGCAGGTCGAAATGAAAGTCAGCGACGCGCATGGGAAGAGCTATCTCGAAGGGGCGCGTATCTTACTGGAAATGCCAAATTCTGACCATTCGAGCCGATTGACCGGCGCAGAGCGGCTCCCTATACTGCGCGCCCATTGCCTCGGTGGCGGAATGGTAGACGCGGCGGATTCAAAATCCGTTTCTGGCGACAGAGTGAGAGTTCGAGTCTCTCCCGGGGCACCACACGATATTCTCGGGACTTCCCTAAAAGACCCGAAACCCCAAAGAAACCGGCCCTTGAGCCGGTTTTTTGTTGCCTGCGATTCCCTACCTTTCCCTTGTAAGCCCAAAGATTTGGGGGTATATCCGGGGGTATCCCGAGTTTGGTCCAGCTCGATACCCCCAGGATTGCCGCCATGCCCCTGACTGACAGCGCCATCAAAACCGCCAAGCCGAAGGCCAAGCCCTACAAGCTCAGCGATGCCCAGGGGCTTTACCTGCTGGTGAACCCCAACGGCTCCAGACTGTGGCGCCTGAAGTACCGGGTGAGCGGGAAAGAGAAGCTGCTGGCGCTGGGCGCCTATCCTGCTGTCAGCCTGCAACAAGCCCGGAAGGCGCGTGACGATGCCCGGGAACTGCTGGCGCAGGACAAAGACCCAAGCGCCGAGCGCCAGGCCGAGAAGGCGGCTCAGCTCAGCGATGCCCTGACCTTTGAGACGCTGGCGCGGGAGTGGCACACCTACCGTACCCCCAGGTGGGCAAAGTCCACTGCTGAGAAAGCCCTCGCTTACCTGGAGTCGGACCTGATCCCCACCCTGGGCAAACGCCCGGCAAAAGCCATCACCCGCCCCGAGCTGGTGGACCTGGTGCGCAGCATCGAGAGCCGCGGCGCCCACAACGTCGCCAAGAAGGTTCGCCAGTGGCTCAGCCAGATCTTCCGCTTCGGCCTGGCCAAGGGCGCAGTGGATGCAAACCCGGCGACTGACCTCGACGTGGTGGCCGCCCATGCGCCAACCACTCGCCACCACCCACACGTCAGCATGGCGGAGCTGCCCGAGCTACTGCGTGAAATCGACGACGCGACCATCAACGTCCTGACCCGCAGCGCCATCCGCCTGCTGGTGCTGACCGGTGTTCGCCCGGGTGAGCTGCGCGCCGCACCGTGGAGCGAGTTCGACCTCGACGCCGCCACCTGGACGATTCCCAAGGAACGGATGAAGGCCCGCCGCCCGCACCTGGTGCCGCTGCCCACCCAGGCCGTGGCGATCCTGCGCCAGCTCCACGAAATCTCCGGCCACCATGAATTGGTATTCGCTGGCCGCAACGACAGCGCTCGCCCCATGAGCGAAAACACCATCAACAAGGCCCTGGGTGACGCTGGCTATAAAGGACGGCAGACCGGCCACGGCTTCCGTCACCTGCTCAGCACCGAGCTGAATGGCCGCGGGTACAACCGTGATTGGATCGAGCGCCAGCTCGCCCATGGTGACGCGGACGAGATGCGCGACACCTACAACCACGCCACCTACCTGGAGCAGCGCCGGGAAATGATGCAGGCATGGGCCGATTCGATCGACGCCCTGTGCACCGGCGCCAACGTAGTGAGCATCAAGCGCAAGGCGTGAGGTGAACGCCACACCGTGGCGCTTTCACCACCCCGACGAATGATTGCCAGCGCCACCCGACGATTCCCCTTTGTTCCACGTAAAAGCGCCGCTAAGATCAGGCCATCACTGTTCGGATACCCAGTATCCGGGCATCAGCGTTTGGCCAGCCTAGCCCGACGGGGCGAAAAGAAGGTTCCCCACCTGCCTGGCTGGCCGATCAATCCAGTGGGGGCGCCTGGGGAGGCGTGAGGATGGAGAAGGTTTACCGGCTGCTTGACCGAATTGACGCGGATCAGGCGATTGATTGGCTAAAGCGCCTGACACAAACCGATTTGGATTACCGCGCACTGTGTGAGCTATGTAACGCCGGCCACTGCCGGATGTATCTCGACTGCCGCGGAGTGGAGGTAAACGATTCTGATGGGAACCTGAAATACCAACTCATTAGCGACATGGCTCCGATCACCGGCACGATTAATTGGGGCATATCTGATTTCGGCGAATTGTATGTGTACTCAGTTAACGTCAAGTCTGATGCCTGGGATATGAGCGATAGCGATTTCGGCGACGCCGTCTTTGATAAGGCTTTCACGACGAATGCCAGAAGAGTTCCGCTCTTCAAACCTGCAGAAATAGAAGCCCTTGGCGCGAAAATTAATGGTTCAGCAGAGCACATAGCTGAAATAGAGACCCTTCGCCAAGAGCTGGAGCAAGAGCGGGCGGCGCGCCAAGTCATAGAGTCGGAGCTGCGCGAGCGCCGCGCAAAGGACGCCAATGCCGGGCTAGATTCCATACGCCAAGCACTCTCGCGCACACCTGCAGAGTTCGCCGCTATGCAGAAGCGGGCCGAAGATGCAGAGCGAATGATTGCCGCACTTGATCATCAACTGACAGAACAGACTGAAGAAAAGAACCGCAATGACGCAGTTTTCCGCGAGATGGCGCGGCAATTGAAGGAGCTTCACGATAACCAGCGAGCTGTGCCCGTTCCGAAGCCCGATGCGCCTGGATTGATCTTCCCTTACGCCACCAAGCAACTGGAAGTCATGCTCGCTGCTGCCTTGAAATACTGGGCCGACTACACCCTGGACAAGCGCCTACCGACGCAGAAGGAGGTCGGGATTGATATTGGTGAAGCATTGGGCCTGCCCCGCCAAGTGAACGGTGAAGCAGCCCGAAAAGCAATTGAACTAGCAGCAGCCATCAAGCCGGACGCCTTGCCGGAAGGCTGACAAGGCGGGGTGTCAGTAAGAACCGACACTATGTCAGCCCTAGCTGTCACCCTACCCCGCGCTTTTACCGTGTAAGCCATTCCCAACGCTGCCCAGGAGGCCGCAAAGAATGGCAAACACCACCAGCCCCACCCAACCCATCCGCCGCTTCATCAAGCGCCAGGTCGTGCAAGAAATGACCGGCCTGTCCTGCACTGAGATCTACCGCCGCATGGCTGCCGGCACCTTCCCCGCACAAGTCACCCTCGGCCCGAAGTCTGTTGTCTGGATCGAATCCGAGGTGACGGCCTGGTGTGACGCTCGCATCGCCGCAAGCCGTGGGGAGGCCGCCTAAATGACGGACAAAAAAAATGGCCAAACCCAGAAGGCCAGCCACAAAGAAATGCGCGTCGATGATACCAGCGGCAACGCCCAGCGTGCGCGGGCACTTGCCTACATGCGTGAGAATGGCTCCCTGAATACCTTCCAGGCTATCCGCCACCTCAACATCCTGCGCCCTGCAGCCCGCATCGCCGAGCTGCGTGCCATGGGCCACAACATCGTCACCCACCTGAGCAGGCTGGAGGATGACCAAGGCCGTGCGCACCAGAAGGTGGCCACCTACTACCTGAGCGCCGATCCGGTGGGGAAGGTGGCCGCATGATCGCCCTCCCG
The DNA here is from genome assembly GCF_001675465.2 of Pseudomonas sp. AU12215. NCBI lineage: Bacteria > Pseudomonadati > Pseudomonadota > Gammaproteobacteria > Pseudomonadales > Pseudomonadaceae > Pseudomonas > Pseudomonas sp. AU12215. The sequence goes on along the minus strand of NZ_MACM02000039.1, from coordinate 50,590 downwards.
ATACTCCCCAATATTGCCAAGCGTTCCCGCTGGCGCTATGGTTCGCCCGTCACGGTAAATCCCGTGACCGGGCGTCGCGGCCCGAACCTCCGAATGGCGCACAAGCGCCCCCATAGCATTGCAGGCGCTTTTTTTGCGTCCGCAATGTCGCTCTATGGTGGCAGCTGTGCGTGGGACACCTTCGGGTGTGCCGGCGTCCATTCGGGCCGGTCCGCGAACCCGCGCACGGCTGCCACCTCCATTCGTTTCGCGGCGAATCGTGGCAGCTCCTACCGACCGAATGGAGCTACACCCATGAAGCACTCGCACGCCCTCAATCCGTCCGCACGCGCCGCTGCACACAAGGCCATGGCCTTGGCCGCCCTCCGCGCGAACTCCAGCCTGACCACCCGCCTCGCTCGCTACAACCACCACATGGCCCAGGCCCGCAGCCTGGAGATGGTAGGGGGTGCGCAATGAGCATGACCGAGCAGGCAACCAAGCTCTCCCAGATCGCCGATGACGCCATCGAGCACGCTCGCTACTGCACGGAGCAGTCGCGTTGGCTCAATGCCTTGGCCGTGGCGATCTGCGACACGCTGGAAAGTGGAAGAGCCATTCCTGAGGCCCGGATGCGCCACGCCAAAGACCTGGCCAGCCTCGCCAGCTACCTGGCCCATGACCTGACCAACTACTCGGACCAGCGCGCCAACGAGATGCAAAAGCAACTCGACGCCGCCGAAGCCCAGGAGTAACCACCATGACCGCAAAAAACGGCGCCCTCGCGCCGACGGGATCGGCTTGCCCGAAGAAAGCCAGCGCCACCCCAAGTGATGCTCTGATGCCAGGCAAGGCACTGCTCGAGGTTGCCAGCTCCACTCACGGCCCGAAGGCCGGCATGAGCAGCCGCACGATCCGGCGCCTCCTGAAAAAGATGGGCGTCTCCGCCGAACTAATCGAGTTCGCCATGACCGATGGCAGCGCCCCCTCCCTCGACACTGTTGCGAGATGGCTGCGCCGGGAGGTGTCCAATGACTGACCCCGTGATCCTGTTCCGCGATGCCATCCAGGGCGCCTATGGGGCGCTCGACTTCATGCCCGAGCCAGACGGAGCCATCCACCGCTTCCGAGTACCTGGCGACAAACCCGGCACGCTCAACGGCTGGTATGTGCTGTACCTGGACGGCATCGCCTCCGGCTGCTTCGGCAGTTGGAAGGCTGGCGGCTCTCAGACCTGGAGCAGTCGCCGCCCTGCTGATTTCCGAGAGTCGGAGCTGCTGCGCCAGCGCATCGAGCAGGCCCGGCGCCAGCGTGAAGCCGAGCAGCACCAGCGCCAGCTAGATGCTGCCGTGCGTGCTGGACGTGCCTGGGAGTGCAGCGAGCCAGCGCCTGCCGATCACCCGTATCTGGCGCGCAAGCAGGTCGCCGCCCACCGCCTGCGCCAGCAAGGCGACGTGCTGCTGGTGCCGCTCTACGCCGACGGCTACCTGTGCAACCTGCAGCGCATCGCCGCAGACGGGGAAAAGCGCTTTCTGTCTGGTGGCCGGGTGAAGGGCGCCTATTCACCCATCGGCACCCTGGAGCCTGGTGGTCGCCTGTACATCTGCGAGGGCTGGGCCACGGGCGCCACGATCCACGCCGAGACCGGTTCCGCCGTCGCCTGCGCCATGAACGCCGGCAACCTGCTGGAGGTCGGGCGCCAGCTCCAGCGCGATCACCCCGACGCCTTGCTGATCGTTGCCGGCGACGACGACCGCCAGACCGAGGGCAATCCGGGGCGGACATCTGCAGTCAAGGCCGCCGCCACGCTGGGGTGCGGCCTGATCCTGCCGCCCTGGCGGGGCGATGAGCCGCTGAGCCTCACCGACTTCAACGACCTGGCCACCTGGAGGGCTGCGCAATGACCGCGCCTGCCGAGAAACACCTTGCCCTGATTCCCGAACCTGAGGCCGCGCCGCTGGAGCGTCCCTGCTACTGCGTTTATGACCATGGCATCACCCTGGACAACAAGAAGCTCCGTCCTGGCGTCTGGTATCACGGGCACAAGGTGGACGAGAAAACCGGGGTGGAAATCCCCTATGACGAGTGGCTGTGTGGACCTCTTCACGTCGATGCAGTCACCCGCAATGAAGGCCAGAACGGCGACTATGGGCGCCTCTTGCGCTTCCGCAACGCCGACCACCGAGAACTGTCCTGGGCCATGCCTAACGAGTTGCTGGCCGGCAAGCCGGACACCATCCTTGGCGTGTTGCTCAGCATGGGCCTGGATATCGACTACAAGCGCCGGGCGCAGGTATGCCAGTACATCGCCAGTCAGTACCCGAGAGATCGGGTGATCGCTGCCACCACCACGGGATGGCACACCGCGTCCCTGTTTATCATGCCCCGGCAGAACATCGGCACCGGCGCTGCCATCTTCCAGAGCGAGGCCGCCAACCTGGACGACTACCGGGAGGCCGGCACCTTGGAGGGCTGGCAATCCGAGATCGGCGCCAGGTGCGAGGGAAACCCCCTGCTGATGCTCAGCGTGTGCGCAGCACTGGCCGGACCTCTGCTGTACCACGTGCAGCGCTCGGGCGGTGGCTTCCACCTGGTTGGCGACAGTTCCACCGGCAAGAGCAGCGCTATCCTGGCCGGCGCATCCACCTGGGGCAATGGCGAGGACTTCAAACGCACCTGGCGGGCCACCGGCAACGGGCTGGAGGGTATCGCCGCTCAACGTAATGACACGCTGCTGGCGCTGGACGAAATCGGTGAGGCCGACCCCAGGGAGATTGGCTCTGTGGTGTATGCCATCGCCAACGGCACTGGGAAGGCCAGGGCCAATCGCACCGGGACGGCCCGGGCTGCCAAGCGCTGGCGCGTCATGTTGTTCTCTTCCGGCGAGCTGGGGCTTTCGGCGCTGATGGCAGAGGGCGGCAAGCGTTCCCGTGCCGGCCAGGAAATCCGCCTGCTGGATATCCCTGCCAGCCGCCCCTACGGCGCATGGGACAACCTGCACGGCCATCCGGGCGGAAGGGAGTTCTCCGACGCTATCCAGCGCGCCAGCGTGACGCACTACGGCCACGCCGGCCCCGCCTTCATCCGCAAGCTGCTGGAGTTTGGCGACCTAGAGGATTTGCCGAACCTGCTGGCCAAGTTCTGCGAGCAGTACCCCAGCGCCAGCGGCCAGGAGAGCCGCGCCGCCGAACGCTTCGCCCTGGTGGCCATGGCCGGGGAGCTGGCGATTCAGTTCGGCATCCTGCCGCTGCAAGCCGGCACCGTCCGCGCCGCCATGCTGGAGCTGTTCAACGTGTGGCGAGCCGGTCGCGGCGAAGGCCCGAGCGAGGACCGGCAGATTCTGCGCGCTGTTGCTGACTTCATCGACCGTCACGGTGGCAGTCGCTTCCAGTCCGTGGAGGCCGGCGCGGAGGTTGTGCGCGACCGTGCGGGCTATTGGGAGGCCGGCAACGATGGGCATCTGTACCTGTTCACCCGCTCCGGCCTGGAGGAAGCGGCCAAGGGCTTCGACCTGGCCCGCGCAACACTGGCGCTGGACAAGGTGGGGGCGCTCGCCAAGAAGGAGCCAGGCAAGCAGCAGCATCGCAAGCGCCTTCCTGACGGCAGCAACCCCGGCCTGTACTGGATCAACCCGGCGCGCCTGGGGCCGGATCAGTAATGCACCTTCATTTTTCCGCAGGGAACGTAGGGAACATAGGGACAGCCCTAGTGCCGCAAGGCCTCCGGCTGTTCCCTACGCTTTTTTGTGGTAGGGAACAGAGGGAACAGGCCGCCATGTCCGCCCCCTCGCTGTTCCCTCTGTTCCCTACGGCAAAACACGGTAGGGAACAGCTACAGGCCGCGTCGTTACTGGCTTGTCCCTATGTTCCCTATGTTCCCTACGCAAAATGCAAAGGGAGAACGCCATGGGAAACCTGATGAGCCTCGCCGGCCTGATGGGCCTGTCACCAGACCCGGCGCCAGCGCCCATTGCTGAACGCCTGGAGGAAGTCCACACCGCTCCCGCAACCAATGACGCGCCGATCAGTGCAGAGCCGCGCCGCAACGCCTGGACGATCACCTTGGGCGGCAAACCCATCTGCACCATGGTGGGCGAGCCCATGACCCATGCCGAGGCCCTGGAGGCCGCCCGCTATCGCTGGCCGGATGCCGAGGTGAAGCCGTGATTGGGGTATCCGCCAGCGCCCGGTCGCCCCCGATCGCTTCCCATCTCTGCTGCATCCCTACCCAATCAGAGGAAACACCTATGAGCACCCCTCAGTATCTGCGCAGCATCAAGCTGACCATCGGTGATAACACCGAGGCCCTGGACTTGTCGGAGCTGCGGATTCGCTTTGCTATTCGCCGGGGCGACATCAGCACCCCCAACACCGCTGACATTCGCGTCTACAACGTGAGCGACAAGACCGCTCAACTGGTTCAAACGGAGTTCACCCGGGTTCGGCTGGAGGCAGGCTACGAAGGCAACTTCGGGGTGATCTTCGACGGCACGGTGATACAGGTTCGCCGTGGCCGCGAAAGCCAGACCGATACCTACCTGGATATCACGGCGGTGGACGGCGATAGCGCCTACAACTTCGCCGTGGTGAGTACCTCGCTGGCCGCTGGCGCCACCCTCGATGACCAACTTGGCGTCTGCCTGAAGGCCATGAAGGATCACGGCGTAACCCTCGGCTATGCGCCGCCGCTCCCTCAGCAGGCATTGTCTCGCGGCAAGGTGATGCACGGCATGGTGCGCGACTACCTGGACGACATTACCGCCGCTGCATCCGCGAAATGGAGCATCCAGGACGGCAAGCTGTACATCATCCCCCTGGGCAACTACCTGCCCGGCGAAGCGCTGCCGATCAATGCCGCCACCGGCATGGTGGGCCTGCCGGAGCAGACCAATGGCGGGATCAACGTGAAGATGCTGCTGAACCCAAGCGTGAAGATCGGGCGACTGATCCAGCTGAACAACAGCAGCATCCAGCAGTACCGGTTCAACCCTTCGATCAAGGCTGGCGCCGACAACGCCATGATCGCCATGCAGAACAAGCTCAACGACGACGGCCTGTACTACGTGATGATCGCCAACCACTCCGGCGATACCCGGGGTAACGATTGGTACACCGACACAGTGTGCCTGGCAGTCGATGCCAGCGTGCCCCGCGAACTGCTGCCCAGCAGCACCGCAGCCGACCCCGTTACCCCGATCAAACCCTTCGGTTGAGGATGCCCACATGAATCAACTGGAACGACACGGGGATCTGCGGGTTGCCCTGAAGGTGTCCGCCGATACTTCACGCAGCAGAACATGGACAGCCCTCCCCGGCCTCATCGAGAGCTTCGACGCGGTAGCGATGACCTGCACGGTTCAGCCAGCCATCCAGTCGCGGGTGCGCGACAAGAGCGGTACGCAGACCCTGGTGGATATGCCGCTGCTGCTGGACTGCCCGGTGCAGTTCCCAGCCGGCGGCGGATGCACGCTGACCTTTCCTGTGAAGCCTGGCGACGAGTGCCTGGTGGTGTTCGCTTCGCGCTGCATTGACGCCTGGTGGCAATCGGGCGGTGTACAAGCGCCAGCAGAGTACCGAATGCACGACAGGTCCGACGGTTTCGCGCTGCTGGGCTTCCGGTCGCAGCCGCGAGTGATCGGCGCGGTCAGCACCAGTGCAGCGCAACTGCGGAGTGACGACGGGGCAACCTTCATTTCCGTGGCGCCTGGTGGCGCGGTGGCGATCACTGCGCCTGCCGGCCTGACGATCAATGCCGACGTGGTCGTGAACGGCAAGGTGACCACGACCGGCGACGTGAAGGCCGGAACGATCAGCCTGCAGACCCACAAGCACACCGGCGTCCAGGCAGGAAGCAGCACCAGCGGAGGGCCGACGCCGTAGTCAGAGGCTGGGCGTGTCCAACGGCGATTGCCCTGGCGCGCCCAGTACCTCGAACCGCAGGCCGGAGGCTGTGCGTGCCGGCACCAGCTCACTCCTAGGGAGAGAAGACTGGTTCCCGCTGGCGCTGATCGTAGTGATGGAGTCGCCGAGCGGTGAGGCCCAGCAACGAGCCTCACGCAATCCGCTGGTACTGACCATGGCGTGATGCATCCGCGATGCATCGGGCAACGGAAGCGAGCACGAGCGCCCCGGGTAAAGAACCGCTCGCACCGTGTCGGCATCAACCATCTGCCCAGCCTGCACCGGCGCCGACGGCTGGATAAACACCTGTTCGGCCTGCGCCAGCATGGGGAGCAGTGCCAGCAGGGCAACGGCTACTATTTTCATGCGTTTCCCTATGCATTTAGGTTGGTGCAATGAGCAGAGCACGAGAGAAGAACGCCGTCGAGGACTACCGCGCCCTGGACGTCCGTTCGTTACAGCGGGACGGCGTACTGGTGGCCGGCTGGCGCGGCAATTGGCAGTGGTCACGCGACGGCGAGGTCCGCGCCAGCATCGGCCTGGAGGTCGAGAGCCTGGAGCGTGTGCGCCTGCGCTACAACGTAACGATGCAGGGCAAAACCGAGGCGAAGGATTACCCCGTGGCGATCACCTGGACACCCTGCCACTTTGGCGGGAGTCGCCCCTTGTTCCTGTGCCCTTGCTGCTGGCGCCGGGTGGCCAAGCTCTATTCCTACGGCATGTTTGCCTGCCGCCACTGCCTGCGCCTGAACTATCGCTGCCAGCAGACCAACAAGCGCGACCTGGCGTCCGAACGGTCATTCAAGCTGCGCGATGCCCTGGGCTGCGATGAAGGCTTTCTGTCAGTGCCGGCCCAGTGCATCCCCAAGCCCAAGGGTATGCACTGGCGGACGTTCAACCGGAAGATCGAGCAGTTGAAGGCAGTGGATCGCCGCGCCTTGGGTGACGTCCGCACCATGCTCGACAGGATCGAGCGCAGGCTCGGGCGCTGACTGCGGGGCATCCATTTCCAGAGTAGATTCGAATAGAGATGGCCTGCGCGATCAGACGATCACCCATTGGAGCCAGGTTTCCGCGCCACGGTTTCCAGACTGGTTTCCAAGGAAACAGGATGTTCGCGAAGGTTCGCAACCGGCAACGCGCGAACTGCTGACCGATTAACATGGTGGTCGTGCGGGCGCGCGGCATTGGCCGGGCACGAGCTGCTCGACGATGACGAAAAGGGTACGCAGATTGTGCGTACCCTTGGGGGAAGCCAGGCATGAGCTGATCAACGTATCCCCGTATGGCAGACTGGCGCCCAGCCATTTCGGCTCGATCAAGGAGGAACGCATGAGCAAGGTACTTGGGCTTGTTGGGCTGCTGGTGATTATCGGCGGCGTCTACTACGCGGCTGCACAGTTCAACCTGAACGGCGACTTCGAGCGAAAGGCCACCGGCCTGATGGAGCAGCATGGGCAGAAGGTGCTGGCCATGCTCGATTCGGTTCCTAGCTGCCAGGGCCGCTTTAAGATCGAATCGTCCGCATTTCATCAGGACAGTCTCTGGAGCACTACAGGGAGCGGGCGATTGTTCTTCCTCAACAGCAGCGGGGGCGCCTTCGACATCAGCTATCGAGCCGAACTTACAGGCGAGGGCGGAGAGCGCCGCGTCTTCGTCAGCCCAGAAGGCAGCGCCGACCTGCAGGCCAAGCTCGCGGGGCTGATGCTGGCCGGCTGCAAATAAGCGCCAGCCTGGAAGAGTCGTCCGGGCGACTACGGAAAACTACAGGTCCGAGTTTCGTTCTGGCGCCGCAGGCACCTGGAGCAGATACGCAACTCGGTACGCACGGAAAGTACCCGGTCGCGCTGCGCGCCTGGTCGAGCCATACGGCACCGCTCGTCGGCTGAAATCGGCGCCAGCAAAGGCGATCAAAAAACGATCAAACCACCTTCAACGATGGGGGGTACTTTTCGTTTTGGGGGTACATTTGGGGGTATCGACAGAACATCAAACCAATGAAATCCAGCAGCCATGCAGCCTGTAGCGATTGGTTCTAGTCCCTCCCGGGCACCATCCTCCCTCTCCTCAGTGGAGGGAACACTTGAAAGCCCGCTCATTCAGCGGGCTTTTTCGTTTCTGGCCTTCAGCGCTTCGATGAAGGCGGCCAGCGCCATCGGCTTGCCGAACAGATAGCCCTGCAGCACGTCCACCTCGCATTGCGCCAGGTAGCGCCACTGTTCCTCGGTCTCCACGCCTTCGGCAACGATCCGCAGATTCAGCTTGCCGCACAGTTCGACGATGCTGTCGAGGATGTGCGAGGACAGCGCGTCCACTCCGATCATCGCGACGAAACTGCGGTCGATCTTCAGCGCGTCGACCTTGAAACGGTGCAGGTACGCCAGGCTGGAGTTACCAGTGCCGAAGTCGTCGATCGCCAGGTAGACGCCCTGAGCATGGAGATTGTCGAACAACTCGTCGATGGCCCCACTGGAGACGATCAGCTCACGCTCGGTCAGTTCCAGGGTCAACTCGGGACGATGCGGCAGGAACCGCGCCTGGAACTCCTGGCAATCCTCGAACAGCCCCGGCTCGGTGAGGTGCCGGGCGCTGATGTTGAAGCCCAGGTGGAAGCCATCGCCCAGCAACTCGCCGTGTGGCGCCAGGCCATCGGCGACCTGGTGCATCAGGTCGCGGGTCATCGGCACAATGAGCCCGGAACGTTCGGCCATGGGAATGAACAGATCCGGCCCGACCATCCCTTCGCGCGGGTGAATCCAGCGCATCAGCACCTCGGCGCCGATCCAGCGGCCGTCCCGTGCGTCCACCAGCGGCTGCAGGTAAGGGACGAACTCCCCCGCCAGCAGGGCTCTCTCCAGCTCCAGACTCGGGGTCGCGGAGCGGCCCCAGAGCCAGAAACAGGCAAGGCCTGAGACGCCGCCCAACATGAGCATCAGTGCCACCAGCGGCAGCGAGTCTTCGCGGATGTGCCGCCATTGCGCCCCGGCAGGGAAGCCACCGATCACCGCATACGGAAACAGCTCAGAGCGCCGCGCGACGTGCCCCAGCGGCAACGGCAACGGCTCGCCGTCGCGCACCGCGCCCTCCTCGTCCATCCACTGCCGTCCGACCTGCAGCTGCAGGTCACTGCGCTGATCGACCAATTGCAGGGTGTTGCTCAGGTAGCGTCCGTCAACAGTGGCAAGCGCCGCGTAGATTCCCTGCTGCCGACGCAGGATCAGCAGGGCAGAGTCCGGCGTCACCCGGTTCCCGGCCATCATCCGCAACTGCCCCTGCGCATAGAGAGAAGGGTCCAGCAGCTCATCGAACTCGCCGAACAGCGACGTACAGTAGATGTCGTCGTCGCGGGCCAGGTTGACCGAGCGGACGAACGGCACCACGGCGACCTGCTCCCTGAGCACCAGGGTCGCCTCGTCGCAGGACTCATCGGCGTGCAGCAGCGCCACGCGGGCCGCGCCGGTGGCATTGCCGAGCATCACATCGAACAGGCGCACGGCTTCGTTCGCAGCGGTACTGGCCTCGACGGTCAGGCTGCGCAAGGCCTGCCAATAGATAATGGCGCTGCCCAGCAGCAGCGGCAGCAGTGCCATGGAAAGTGAAAAGACCAGGCGGGGCAGCAGCCTGCGCCGGGTATAACTGCGTAGCGGCATCCTTGATCCTTGCTCGACGGCGTCGCGACCTGCGGCGCATTGCCACTCCCCGTGGGCAGCGGACGTGGTTTGAGCTTAGAACAGCCTCCGCCGCAGGGCGCCGTGCGCAGGAATCCGTATAATCCCGGCCCCATCGATCCCAGCCTCCATAGAAGACGCTCATGCCCAAGCAGCAGCTCCAGCCCGCGGGAGACTTCCCGCCCGCCACGCTCGTCCGTCGCTTTGCCGCGATGTTCTACGACTTCCTGCTCTGCGTGGCCTTGCTGATGGTGGTGACGCTCATCTACCAGCAAGGCTTCCTGCGCCTGATCTATGGCAGCGAGAAACTCCGCATGCTGGCCGACCAGGGCGCGCTGACCGGCGATCCGCTGCTGTCCAGCCTGCTGTTCATCAGCGTGTTCGCCTTCTTCGCGAAATTCTGGACCCATAGCGGCCAGACCCTGGGCATGCAGGTCTGGGGCGTGCGCGTGCAGAACGCGGACGGGACGCGCATCAGCCTGATGCAGGCGCTGCTGCGCTTCGTCATTGCCATCGTTTCCTGGGGTTGCGTCGGCCTGGGCTTCCTCTGGATGCTCTGGGACAAGGACAAGCGCACCTGGCAGGACCGCTACTCGGAAAGCGTGGTGATCCAGATTCCCAAGGCGGTGCGCAAGGCAACGCAAGGCCGGGGCTGACCCCGGCAGACAAAAAAGCCGGCGATTGCCGGCTTTTTCATTTGCGATGGATCAACCCGCCCTTTTCAGCAGCAACGTGCCAAGGAAAGCGCAGATGGCCGCCGGCACCAGCACCGCCAGCAGCGGCGGGAAGTTGAACACCTGGCTGGACGGGCCAAGCAGGTCCTGGGCAATACGGAAGGTGAAGCCCACCAGCACGCCGGTGAACACCCGCTGGCCGAGGGTCACGCTACGCAGCGGACCGAAGATGAAGGAGATCGCCATCAATACCAGGGCGGCCGTCACCAGCGGCTGCAGGATCTTGGTCCAGAACGCCAGCCAGTAGCGATTGGAGTTCAAGCCCTGCTCTTGCAGGTAATGGATGTAGCTCCACAGGCCAGTGATCGACAGCGCCTCAGGCTCCATCACCACGGTATTGAGCAGTTGCGGGCTGAGCTGGATATTCCAAATCTCACCTTTCTTGGTGATGACCTCGCTGCGCTTCTCATCCCCATGCAAGACGGTCGTGCTCACCCCACGAAGGATCCAGCGATTGTCCTTGAAGACCGCCTGGCGCGCGAAACTCGCGGTCTGCAGGCGACGGTTCTCGTCGAAGTCGTAACGCGTCACCCCCAGCAGCACGCCGTCCGGACGCACCACGTTGATGTGGATGAATTCATGCCCCTGGCGGTGCCACAAGCCAGACTTGGAGCTCTGCGAGCCGTTGCCGCTCTGCGCCAGGGCGCGCCCGCTCTGGGCGGCGGTTTCGGTATAGGGAATCACGTACTCGCCGACCAGGATGCCGGCGAACATCAGCACCAGCATCGGCTTCATCACCGCCCAGACGATGCGCTGCAGCGACACGCCGGCGGCGCGCATGATGGTCAGCTCGCTGTTGCTGGCCAGGGTACCCAGCCCCACCAGGCAGCCGATCAGCGCCGCCATGGGCAGCATGTCGTAGCCACGGCTCGGCGCGGTCAGCAGGACGAATTTGAGGGCTTCGGTCAGGGTGTAGCTTTCGTCGATCTGCCCCAGTTGGTCAACGAAGGCGAACAGCTCGGCCAGGCCGAGGATCACTCCGAGTACCGCGAGAATGGAAACGAAGACGGTCGTGCCGATGTAACGATCCAGCTTACGCATGCTTCAGCTCCCCGCCCGACTTCGCCCGCTTGGCGGCCAGCTTCAGACGCAGCGGCTCCCAGTACAACAACAGCAGGCCGATGGCCAGGAATATCCCGTGGATCCACCACAGGCCGAGGGCCATGGGGATCTTGCCCTTGTCGAGCATGCCGCGCCCGGCGATCAGCAGCGCCAGGTAGGCCATGTACAGCAGCACCGCCGGCAGCAGCTTGAGGAAGCGCCCCTGGCGCGGGTTCACGCGCGACAGCGGCACCGCCAGCACAGTCACCACGAACACCAGCAGCGGGATGGACAGGCGCCATTGCAGCTCGGACTTCATGCGCGGGTCGTCGCTGCCCAGCAGCTCGGAGGTGGGAATGGCGTCGCGGTCGTCGATCTCGCTGCTCACTTCCGGCTTGGGCAACAAGGCAGCATAGGTGTCGTACTTGATCTCGCGGTAATCAGCCTGGCCAGGCGTGCCGTCGTAGCGGTAGCCGTCCTTGAGGATCAGGTAGCGGCTGCCGTCGGCATGGATTTCCTGCACGCCAGTGGCGCCGACCAGCACCGAAGTGCCGCCATCCTTGCCGTTGCGCGGGCGGTTCTTGTCCGAGATGAAGACCCCGCCCAGCTCGGTGCGTTCGTTGGCCAGGGTTTCGGTATAGGTCACCCGCGTGCCATCGCGCATCGACTGGAAGCGCCCCGGCGCCAGGGTGTCGAATTCGGTCATCGCATCCTGCTTGTTCAGCAGCAGCTGCATCTGGGTGATGCCCTGCGGCGCCAGCCACAGGCTCAGCCATGCCACCAGCAGGGCGATGAACAGTGCCGGTGCCAGGGTGATGGCGAGCAGGCGCTGCTGGCTCATGCCGGTGGCGGTGAGCACGGTCATCTCGCTGTCCAGGTACAGGCGGCCATAGGCCAGCAGGATGCCGAGGAACAGGCCCAGCGGCAGGATCAGCTGCAGGAAGCCCGGCAGGCGCACGCCCATGATCATGAACAGCGAACCCGGATCGAGCAGGCCTTGGGCCGCCTGCGCCAGGTACTTGATGAAACGGCCGCTCATGATGATGACCAGCAGCACGGCGCTCACCGCGCTCATGGTGATCAGCACTTCACGGGACAGGTAACGGAAGACAATCAAACCGGACACTCCAGGGTTGTCACGCTCGGGCGGCTACGCTCAAACTAGCCGCCGTGAAGCATTGCCGGGTGCGCGCGGACGCGACCCAGCGCAAATAGCCGGCATTATCCTGCGATTCGCCAGGCCTGTCACTGCGCAGTCCATCTTCATTCGCAGACCCTTCTGCTCTTTGTCCCGGGGACACTCAGCCATGGAATTCCTTGTAAAAAGCGTACGTCCGGAAACCCTGAAGACCGCTACCCTGGTCATCGCCGTGGGCGAAGGCCGCAAGCTCGGCGCCAGCGCCAAGGCCGTCGACGAAGCCACCGGCGGTGCCATCGCCAACCTGCTCAAGCGCGGCGACCTGGCAGGCAAGGTGGGCCAGACTCTACTGTTGCAAGATTTACCCAACCTTAAGGCCGAGCGCGTGCTGCTGGTCGGCGCCGGCAAAGAGCGCGAACTCTCCGACCGCGCCTACCGCAAACTGGTTTCCGCCGTCCTCGGTAACCTGAAGAACCTGGGCGGCGCCGACGCCGTGCTGGCCCTGGGCGACCTGGCCGTAAAAGGCCGCAATGCCCACGGCAAGGCTCGCCTGCAGGTGGAAACCCTGGCCGACGGCACCTACGTCTTCGACCGCTTCAAGAGCCAGAAGGCCGAAGCGCCGAAGCTGAAGAAGATCACCCTGCTCGCCGACAAGGCCGACGCCGCCGCTGTCGAACAGGGCGCCAAGGAAGCCCAGGCCATCGCCAACGGCATGGCGCTGACCCGCGACCTGGGCAACCTGCCGCCGAACCTCTGCCACCCGACCTTCCTCGGCGAACAGGCCAAGGCGCTGGGCAAGGAATACAAGGGTCTCAAAGTCGAGGTCCTCGACGAGAAGAAACTCCGCGAGCTGGGCATGGGCTCGTTCCTCGCCGTCGCCCAGGGCAGCGACCAGCCGCCGCGCCTGATCGTGCTGCAGTACAACGGCGCGAAGAAGAAGGACGAAGCCCCGCACGTCCTGGTCGGCAAGGGCATCACCTTCGACACCGGCGGTATCAGCCTCAAGCCCGGCCTGGGCATGGACGAGATGAAGTTCGACATGTGCGGCGCCGCCTCCGTGTTCGGCACCTTCCGCGCCGTGCTGGAGTTGCAGCTGCCGATCAACCTGGTCGGCGTGATGGCCTGTGCCGAGAACATGCCCAGCGGCGGCGCCACCCGTCCGGGCGACATCGTCACCACCATGAGCGGCCAGACCGTCGAGATCCTCAACACCGACGCCGAAGGCCGCTTGGTGCTGTGCGACGCGCTGACCTACGTCGAGCGCTTCAAGCCGCAGTCCGTGGTGGACATCGCCACCCTGACCGGCGCCTGCATCGTCGCCCTGGGCTCCAACACCTCGGGCCTGATGGGCAACAACGACGCGCTGATCAAGCAACTGCTCAAGGCCGGTGAAGTCGCCGACGACCGCGCCTGGCAACTGCCGCTGTTCGACGAGTACCAGGAGCAGCTGGACAGTCCCTTCGCCGATATCGCCAACATCGGCGGGCCGAAGGCCGGCACCATCACCGCCGGCTGCTTCCTGTCGCGCTTCGCGAAGAAGTTCCACTGGGCGCACCTGGACATCGCCGGCACCGCCTGGATCAGCGGCGGCAAGGACAAGGGCGCCACGGGCCGCCCGGTTCCACTGCTGACCCAGTACCTGCTGGACCGCGCCAAGTAATGGCACAGTGCAATCTGCCGATGGGATCGAACGCATGACGCGTGTGGATTTCTACGTCATTCCCAGCGCCGATCCCGACGCACGCCTGACCATCGCCTGTCGCCTGGCCGAAAAGGCCTGGCGGCAAGGCATGCGCATCTTCGTGCTGTGCAGCGATGAGGCCCAGCGCGACGCGCTGGATGCCCGGCTGTGGAACTTCCGTGGGGAAACCTTCATCCCACACAACGCGGTGGAAGAAGACGCCGACTCGCCCATTGTGCTGGCCCTGGGCGAGCCGCCGGAGAGCCACCGGGACCTGCTGATCAACCTGACCCTGGCCATTCCTGCGTTCGTCGACCGCTTCAACCGAGTCGCCGAGCTGGTGATCGAGGAACCGGCGATTCGTCAGGCCGCGCGGGAGAATTTCCGTCGCTACCGCGAGCAGGGCTATCCTTTGCAGGACCATCGCCTGCCGCGCCCTTGAGAGCGTCACCGCCAAGACCATGGACAACCGCAAGCCCCCGCACGACCCCGACCACCTGCTGGAAGACCTGAAGAAGATCCAGGATCTGCTGGACGAATCGGCGGCCGAGCCGCCCCTGCTCACCGAATCCTTCGAGCCGGACAACATCCCGTTGCTCTCCGACGTCGTCACGCCCGCGCCCCAGGGCCCGGCGGCGCCTGCCATCCAACCGGTCGAGCCGAACGCCGTTGCCCAGGCTAGCGAGCTGAATCGCCTGGACCTGGAGCTGCGCGCGGCCGCTCAACTGATCCTGCAGGATGTGATCGACGACTTCGCCCCGCAGATCGAAGCCGAACTGCAGCGCCGCCTGGAAGCGCGGATGCAGCGCCTGCTGGCCCAGCGCAAGCCCTGACATCCCGCGCCATTCCGCTTTTGGAGGAACGAGGGTGTGCCTAGCCCTTGCTCGCGAACCATCGCCACTGCGAGCTTGCAGAAGAGCGTTGGCGAGCAGGCTTGCTCCTGCATGCCCCTTTTGCGGGCACACGGCCATCCGCGCCGGTGGCCTGAGTGCCCCGCCTCCCGTTATACTCAGCGGTTTTCCGTCTAGCCTTATCAGGGTCCCGCCGCGCTCATGGACAAGACCTACCAGCCCCACGCCATCGAATCCCACTGGTATCCCCTGTGGGAGAAAGAGAACTACTTCGCCCCGCAAGGTTCCGGCGAGCCGTACACCATCATGATCCCGCCGCCGAACGTCACCGGCAGCCTGCACATGGGTCACGGCTTCAACAACGCCATCATGGACGCGCTGATCCGCTACCGCCGCATGCAGGGCCGCAACACCCTGTGGCAGCCGGGTACCGACCACGCCGGCATCGCCACCCAGATGGTGGTGGAGCGCCAGTTGGCCGCGCAGGGCATCGCCCGTCATGACCTGGGCCGCGAGAAGTTCCTCGAGAAGGTCTGGGAGTGGAAGGACCAGTCCGGCGGCACCATCACCCGCCAGATCCGCCGCCTGGGCTCCTCCGTGGACTGGTCGCGCGAGCGCTTCACCATGGACGACGGCCTCTCCGAAGCGGTCAAGGAAGCCTTCGTGCGCCTGCACGAGGACGGCCTGATCTACCGCGGCAAGCGCCTGGTCAACTGGGACACCAAGTTCCACACCGCCATTTCCGACCTGGAAGTGGAGAACCACGACGAGAAGGGCCACCTCTGGCACCTGCGCTACCCGCTGGCCGACGGCAACAAGACCGCCGACGGCAAGGACCACCTGATCGTCGCCACCACCCGTCCGGAAACCATGCTGGGTGACAGCGCGGTCGCCGTGCACCCGGAAGACGAGCGTTACGCCGCCCTGATCGGCACCTTCATCGACCTGCCGCTGGTGGGCCGGCGCATCCCGATCATCGCCGACGACTACGTCGACCGCGAGTTCGGCACCGGCTGCGTGAAGATCACCCCGGCCCACGACTTCAACGACTATGAAGTCGGCAAGCGCCACAACCTGCCGCTGATCAACATCTTCGACAAGAACGCCGCCGTGCTCGGCACCGCCCAGGTGTTCCAGCTCGACGGCAGCGTCAACGCCGAGTTCGACGCCAGCCTGCCCGCCGCCTATGCCGGCATGGACCGCTTCGTCGCACGCAAGCAGATCGTCGCCGACTTCGAAGCCGCCGGCCTGCTCGAGAAGATCGACGACCATGCGCTGAAAGTGCCCAAGGGCGACCGCTCCGGCACCGTCATCGAGCCGTGGCTGACCGATCAGTGGTACGTCTCCACCAAGCCGCTGGCCGAACCCGCCATCGCCGCCGTGGAAGACGGCCGCATCCAGTTCGTGCCCAAGCAGTACGAGAACATGTACTTCAGCTGGATGCGCGACATCCAGGACTGGTGCATCAGCCGTCAACTGTGGTGGGGCCACCGCATCCCGGCCTGGTACGACGACGCCGGCAACGTCTACGTCGGCCGCAACGAAGCCGAAGTCCGCGCCAAGCACAACCTGGGCGACGCCAACCTGCGCCAGGACGAAGACGTACTGGACACCTGGTTCAGCTCGGGCCTGTGGACCTTCTCCACCCTCGGCTGGCCGGAACAGACCGAATACCTGAAGACCTTCCACCCCACCGACGTGCTGGTGACCGGCTTCGACATCATCTTCTTCTGGGTGGCACGCATGATCATGCTGACCATGCACCTGATCAAGAACGGCGATGGCAGCGCGCAGATCCCGTTCAAGACCGTCTACGTCCACGGTCTGGTGCGCGATGGCCAGGGCCAGAAGATGTCCAAGTCCAAGGGCAACGTGCTCGACCCGCTGGACATAGTCGATGGCATCACCCTGGACGAGCTGCTGGAAAAACGCACCAGCGGCATGATGCAGCCCAAGCTCGCCGAGAAGATCGCCAAGCAGACCCGCGCCGAGTTCCCCGAAGGCATCGCCAGCTACGGCACCGACGCCCTGCGCTTCACCTTCTGCTCGCTGGCCTCCACCGGTCGTGACATCAAGTTCGACATGGGCCGCGTCGAGGGCTACCGCAACTTCTGCAACAAGCTGTGGAACGCAGCCAACTTCGTCATCGAGAACACCGATGGCAAGGACACCGGCGTGAATGGCGAGCCGGTCGAGCTGTCCTCGGTGGACCGCTGGATCATCTCCGCCCTGCAGCGCACCGAGATCGAAGTCGCCCGTCAGCTCGATGCCTTCCGCTTCGACCTGGCCACCCAGGCCCTCTACGAGTTCATCTGGGACGAGTACTGCGCCTGGTACCTGGAACTGGTCAAGCCGGTGCTGTGGGACGAGAACGCGCCGATCGAACGCCAGCGCGGCACCCGTCGCACCCTGGCGCGCGTGCTGGAAACCGCACTGCGCCTGGCGCACCCGTTCATGCCGTTCATCACCGAGGAAATCTGGCAGCGCATCAAGGCGTCCGCCGGCAAGGATGGTGAAACGCTGATGCTGCAACCCTGGCCGGTCGCCGACGAGGCGAAGATCGACGCCGCCGCCGAAGGCGACATCGAGTGGGTCAAGGCCCTGATGCTGGGCATCCGCCAGATCCGTGGCGAGATGAACATCTCCATGGCCAAGCGCATCGACCTGGTGCTGAACAACGCCTCGCCCGAAGACCACCGCCGCCTGGCCGACAACGAGCCGCTGCTGATGAAGCTGGCCAAGCTCGAGACCATCCGCGTGCTGGACGAAGGCGAAGAACCGCCGATGTCCGCCACCGCGCTGGTCGGCGACCTGCAGGTGCTGGTACCGATGGCCGGGCTGATCGACAAGGCCGCGGAAATGGCGCGCCTGGACAAGGAAATCCAGCGCCTGGAAGGCGAAGTCAAACGCGTCGGCGGCAAGCTGTCCAACGAAGGCTTCGTCGCCAAGGCACCGCCGGAAGTGATCGAGAAAGAACGCGCCAAACTGGCTGAAGCGGAACAGGCGGTGACCAACCTGATCCAGCAGCGCGAGAAGATCGCCAGCCTGTAAGTTCTGGAAAGGTAAGAACAACGGCGCCCTCGGGCGCCGTTGTCATTTCTGCGGATCTGGCTTCAGTACACCGTCCCCACCGGATACACGTAGGCATTCACGTCATAGAACGGCGTGCGCTGGTAAAACCACTGCAGGCGCGCCTGGGCGTCCTTGGCGAAGGCCTTGTCGTCCTTGAGCTTCTTCTCGAACTCGGCCTTGAGCTTCGGGTCCTCGGCGAGCATCTTGCGCGCCATCGGTTCCATCACGTACTCCTCCGGCTCCTCGGCGACCACCAGCGTCGAGTTGAAGAAGCCCCAGGACCAGAACGAATCCGGGCTCTCCGCCGTCAGCAGGTTGATCGCCAGCACGCCCAGCGGCTGGTCCGTATCGATCACCACGGAGCCCGTCGGGTAGGTCTGCCGGCGTTGGAACGGTTTGCCGGTGCCGCTCACCAGCAGATGTCCCTCGTAGCCGGGAATCTCGTTGGTGGCGGCACGGTCCGGCTCGAAGCCGCCGGCCAGCTTGATGTCGTCCATGCGGTTCAGGGTCACCTCGATGGGCGTGGCCTTGTCCAGGGTCTTCATCTGGATGCCGTGGGACTTCAGGCGCGCAATCACCTCGCCCCACTGCACCGGCACGACGAACTGCTTCGGTCGTTTCACCACCAGGTCCGGCACCGAGTTATCGCTGATCGGCACATCGAGTTGCTTGGGCTTGTTGCTCCAGACGATGGTCTTCTTGCCGGTGATCGGCGATTCCTCGTAGCGGTAGTCGCCGACGGTGAACGGCGTGTGCTGCTCTTTTCCGGGCTTCCAGGTGAGGATCACGTCCTTCTGCGCGGCCAGGCGCTCACGGTCCTTGGTGATGGCCTGCTTGAGCGAATCGGCGTTATCGCCGATCACCTGGAACATCGCCTTGAGCATCACGTAGTTGCCCAGCACCTGGGTTTCGTAGGGATGCAGCGCGTGCTGCTCGATGAGGATCGACGGCACGTTGCGCATGTCGCCGTACTGGTTGGAGAACCGCGCCAGGTCGGTGCGATAGGGGTAGTAACCCTTGGTCGGATCCTGGTTGTCGTTGAAGCTGATGCACTCGTGGACCACATGGCCGTCGCCTTCCAGCTCCTTGTAGACCGGCGGCCGCATGACCTTGTCCATCCACTCGCTGGAGGCCGGCGACCAGCCGTTGCCGTTGTGGCAATAGGAGCTGTCGTAGGGGTACATGGCGCCGTCGGTGGAATGGGTATCGACGAAGAAGCTCAGGTCGTATTGGTTGAACACCGAGGCGACGTTGCGGATTTCCGCGCTGTCGAGCTTGGTGAAGTCGCGGTTGAGGTTGTAGTTCTGGCCGTTGACCCGCCAACCGGTGACCTCCGGGCCGTTCTGGTTGATCCGCCCGTAGGGACTGCGGCGCAGGTCTCCGTCGATGTTCACGGTGGGGATGAAAAGGATATTGACCTTGTCCAGCAGCCCCGCCAGCGGCTTGTCGCCGGTGGTCATGTCGCGCAGCAGCATGAACATCGCGTCCTTGCCGTTGGCCTCGCCGGGATGGATTTCCGCCTCGACGAAGAGGGTCGGTTTGCCGGACTTGTTCAGCCCCTCCGCCGACTTGTCTGCCTCGCGGCTGGCCGTGACCAGCAGCATCGGCTCGCCGGTGGCGCTGTTCTCCGGCAGGTCGCTCAGGGTGATGGCGCCGCCGGAAGCGTCCGCCAGCTTCTGCAGCCAGGCGCGGGTCTGGTGATAGTCGGAGGTTTCCTTGAAGCCGCTGGACTCGGCCAGGGTGATCAACGGATTGTCGGCCTTGGCGATGTACTTCGTACTGGTGAGCTTCTGCTCGAACATCGCCGGCAGGATGCGGGTCTTGGCCGCGGCGCTGTAGCCGCTGTCATCGACATACCCCGGCGCCGAAGGCAGGGCGGCGAAGAGGGGCAGGCTGGAGCTGGCGAACAGGCCGGCGAGCAGGGCTCGCGTCGAGAGGTGGGGCATGGGAGGTTCTCCTTTTGCAGCAAAACGTCCTGCGGACGCAGGTGCGCCCGTGCATCAACCATAGACAACTCAGGGAAAACGCCAGCGCGGTTCGTCGTCGCGCCGGCTCCCGGCCAGTGCATTCATTCCTCGGAGGAATAACCTTGCGAAGAATGCTCGCTTGGTTCGTCCTGGCAGTTGTTCGAAGATCAGCCCACCCCTGCCCTCCAGGAATCCGATCCCCATGTCCGACCTCCCGGCCCGCAACGGCGGCCAGATCCTCGTCGATGCCCTGCAGCTTCACGCGGTGGATACCCTCTACTGCATCCCCGGCGAAAGCTACCTGCCGGTGCTCGACGCGCTGCACGACGCGTCCGGTATCCAGACCATCGTCACCCGCCACGAAGGCGCCGCCTCGAACATGGCCGATGCCTACGGCAAGCTCACCGGCCGCCCCGGTATCTGCTTCGTCACCCGCGGGCCGGGCGCGACCCATGCGGCCAACGGCGTGCATACGGCGATGCAGGACTCGACGCCGATGATCCTGTTCATCGGCCAGGTGGAAAGCGCCTTCAAGGGCCGCGAGGCCTTCCAGGAAGTGGACTACCGGCAGATGTTCGGCGGTCTGGCCAAATGGGCCACCGAAGTCGACGACATCCGCCGCATTCCCGAGATCGTCACCCGCGCCTTCCGCGTCGCCCAGTCAGGGCGGCCCGGTCCGGTGGTGATCGGGCTGCCGGAGGAGGTGCTGTTCGGTTCGGCACAGGTCGCCGATGTGGCGCCGTCGCCCATCACCCGCGCCGCGCCGACGTCCAACGCGCTGGCCGAGCTGCGTGAACGGCTGAGCCAGGCCCGGCGCCCGCTGCTGATCGTCGGCGGCACCGGCTGGACCACCGAGGCCTGCGAGCAGGTACGCGCCTTCGCCCGCGCCAACCGCCTGCCGCTGGTGGCCTCGTTCCGCCGCCAGGACCTGATCGACAACCGCGACGAGCAGTACGCCGGCCAACTCGGCTTCGGCGCCTCGCCCAGGCTCACCGCGCGGGTGCAGGAAGCAGACCTGCTGCTGGTGCTCGGCTCGCGCCTGAGCGAAACGCCCAGCGCCGGCTACACCCTGATCCAGAGCCCGCGCCTTCAGCAGAGCATGATCCACGTGTACGCCGATGCCAGCGAGCTGGGCCGCGTCTACCAGGCCGACCAGATGATCGAGGCCGCCATGCCGGAGATCGCCACTGCCCTAGCCGGGCTCGCTCCCCTGAGCGAAACACCCTGGGCGGAGTGGACCGCCGCGGCCCGCGCCGACTATCTCAGTTACGTCACCCCACCCGAGCAAGCCGAACCACCGCAAGGCGTGGACCTCACGCAAGTCATCAATTACCTCAACGAAGCGCTCCCGGACGATGCGGTGATCAGCAACGGCGCCGGCAATTACGCCGTCTGGGTGCATCGTTTCTACCGCTATCGCACGCCACGCAGCCAGCTCGCCCCCACCAACGGCGCCATGGGCTACGGCTTCCCCGCCGCCATCGCTGCCAAGCTGCGCGACCCGCAGCGCAGCGTGGTGTGCTTCGCCGGTGACGGCTGTTTCATGATGTACCCGCAGGAGCTGGCCACCGCCGTGCAGTACGGCGCGGCGCTGACCGTCATCGTGGTCAACAACGGCATGCTCGGCACCATCCGCATGCACCAGGAACGCGAATACCCCGGCCGCATCAGTGCCACGCAGCTGCGCAACCCGGACTTCGTCGCCCTCGCCCGCGCTTTCGGCGCCCACGGCGAGCTGGTCGAACGTACCGAGGACTTCGCCGCCGCCTTCGAGCGTGCCCAGGCCAGCGGCAAGCCGGCGCTGATCGAGTTGCGCACCGATCCGCAGCAGATCACCCCGGTTTCGCGCCTGCCATGACCCGGCGAACGCCCCGCGCGCGGGGCGTCACGCTTCGCTAAGCTGCATCGGATCAACGCAACGTGCCTGCCACAACGGGCACAATGGCGCGCCGAAATAAAGCTAGGGAAGCGCATGAGTCTGCAACTGATCTGGGTCCTCGCCCTCCTCGCCACCGCGGTCGGGCTGTTCGTCGCCAACCGCCCGCGGATGGACGTGGTCGCCCTGCTGGTGATGGTCGCCCTGCCGTTGTCCGGTGTGCTCAGCGTGCAGGAGTCGCTGGCCGGCTTCGCCGATCCCAACGTCATCCTGATCGCCGCGCTGTTCGTCATCGGCGAAGGCCTGGTGCGCACCGGCGTGGCCTACCGCATCGGCGAATGGCTGACCCGCCGCGCCGGCTCCAGCGAGACGCGCCTGCTGGTACTGCTGATGCTCGCCGTTGCCGGCCTCGGTTCGGTGATGAGTTCGACCGGCGTGGTCGCCATCTTCATTCCCGTGGTGCTGAGCATCGCCGCGCGCCTGCACGTGTCGCCGCGCCGGCTGATGATGCCGCTGAGCTTCGCCGGGCTGATCAGCGGCATGCTTACGCTGGTCGCCACCGCACCCAACGTCGTGGTGCACAGCGAACTGGTGCGTGAAGGTTCGAAAGGTTTCAGCTTCTTCAGCTTTACCCCGTTCGGCCTGGTCGTGCTGGTGCTCGGCGTCGGCTACATGCTGGTGGCGCGGCGCTGGCTGGGCGATGACGGCGGCGACGACAAGCAGAGCGTCAAGCGCCGCACCCTCAGCGACCTGATCCGCGACTACCAGTTGGCCGGCCGCGAACGCCGCCTGCGCATCCGTGCCGACTCGCAACTGGTGGGCATGAGCCTGGCCGACGTGGAGCTGCGCGCCCGCGCCGGGACCAACGTGGTAGCCATCGAGCGCATGGTGCACTTCCGCCTGAAGATCCTGACGCCCAGCGCCAACATCGTGCTGCACGCCGGTGACGTGTTGCTGGTGGATATCTCCGGCGAACGCAATGACCTGCTCGGCATGTACCACGAATACGGCCTGGAGCCGCTGAGCCTGCAGGGCGACTATTTCACCGAGCGTGCCCACGAGGTGGGTATGGCCGAAGTCACCCTGCCGCCGGAGTCCGGGTTGCTGGGCAGGAGCGTGCGCGACCTGGAGTTCCGCAGCCAGTTCGGTCTCAACGTGGTCGGCCTGCGGCGCAACCGCGAAGCGCTGGTGGAGGGACTGCTGGAGGCCAAGCTGAAGGTCGGCGACACCCTGCTGGTGATCGGCGACTGGAAGGAAATCCGCCAGCTGCAGGCGCGCAGCCGCGACTTCCTGGTGCTCAGCCTGCCGGCCGAAGTCGACGAGGCGGCCCCCGCCGCCAGCCAGGCGCCCCACGCGCTGTTCAGCCTGGCGGTGATGGTGATCCTGATGGTCAGCGGCCTGGTGCCCAACGTCATGGCCGCGCTGATCGCCTGCCTGCTGATGGGCGCCTTCCGCTGCATCGACATGGACAGCGCCTACCGCGCCATTCACTGGCAGAGCCTGCTGCTGATCGTCGGCATGCTGCCCTTCGCCCTGGCGCTGCAGAAGACCGGCGGCATCACCCTCGCGGTCAATGGGCTGGTGGGTGCGCTGGGCGGAGCAGGCCCCTACGCGATCCTCGCCAGCCTGTTCGCGCTGACCGCGATGATCGGCCTGTTCATCTCCAACACCGCCACCGCCGTGCTCATGGCCCCGGTCGCCATCGCCACGGCCAAGGCGCTGGGCGCCTCGCCCGAGTCATTCGCGATGATCGTCGCGCTGGCCGCTTCGGCCGCCTTCATGACGCCGATCTCTTCGCCGGTCAATACGCTGGTGCTCGGCCCGGGCCGCTATCGCTTCGGAGATTTCGTCAAGGTTGGCGTACCCTTCACGATTCTGGTGATGATCGTCAGCGTTGTGCTGGTACCCTGGCTGCTGCCGCTGTAGCCGGCCACTGCAAGATCGTCACAAGATCACCAAGGAAACGTCACGATGGAAGTGAGCAAGACCAAGAGCAGTTTCTACCGCCGCCTGTACGTCGCCTGGCTGATCGACAGCGGCACCGCCACCAGCGTCCCGGCGCTGATGGAAGCCACCGGCATGCCCCGGCGCACCGCCCAGGACACCCTGGCCGCGCTGGCCGACCTGGACATCGACTGCGCCTTCGAGCAGCACGACGGCGAGCGCAACAATGCCGGCCACTACCGCATCCGCGACTGGGGCGCCATCGATCCGCGCTGGATTGCCGCGCACCTGCCGAAGATCAAGGACATCCTGCAGTACCCCTGAGCCGCCATCATGCTTGCCGTCCCGCCCGCCCTCTGGCGCTTTCGCCGACTGATCCTGCTGCTGGCATTCGCCGTGGTGCTGGTCCTGCTCTACCGCGCCAGCGGCCTGCACGAGGAATTCAGCCTCGATTACCTGCGCGACGAACTGGCTGACAACCGCCTGCGCGGCCTGTTGCTGTTCGTCGGCCTGTTCGCCCTGGGCAACCTGTTGCACATCCCCGGCCTGCTGTTCCTCGCCGCCGCCGTGCTGGCCATGGGCAAGCTCTGGGGCGGGTTGACTACCTACGCCGCCGCGCTGTTTTCCTGCGGATTCACCTTCCTCATCGTGCGCGCCGTGGGCGGCAATGGCCTGCGGCTGCTGAACAACAAGATGACCCGCGCCATCTTCAGCCACCTCGACCAGCGCCCGGCGACCAGCGTGTTTCTCCTGCGCCACGCCTTCATCACCTCGCCGACGCTGAACTACAGCCTGGCCCTCTCCGGCATCGGCTTCGGGCCCTACATGCTCGGTACGGCGCTCGGCCTGCCGATTCCGCTGCTGCTGTGCTGCCTGCTGTTCGACCGCCTGGGCAGCCTGCTGATCGGCTGAGGCGCGGCAAGCGCATCTGTGGGAAAATCGCCCTCCGCTTTCCAGCCCCACGCCCGCCATGCCGAAACCGCCGAAACGCCCTGCCGCCAAACCCGAGCCCCTGCGCGACCCTGCCGCGAAGCGGCCGAACCTGCTGCACCCGCGCAACCGCCACCAGGGGCACTACGACTTCCCGGCGCTGATCGAGGATTGCCCGGAACTGGGCCGCTTCGTCATCACCAACCCCTACGGCAAGCCGAGCATCGACTTCGCCAACCCCGAGGCCGTGCGCGTGTTCAACCGCGCGCTGCTCAAGGCGCAGTACGGCATCGGCCAGTGGGATATTCCCGCCGGCTTCCTCTGCCCGCCGATTCCCGGCCGCGCGGACTATGTGCACTACCTCGCCGACCTGCTCGCCGAGGACAACGCGGGCAATGTGCCGCGCGGGCCGAACGTGCGCATGCTGGATATCGGCGTCGGCGCCAACTGCATCTACCCGCTGATCGGCCACCGCGACTACGGCTGGAGCTTCCTCGGCTCGGACATCGAGCCGGCCGCATTGGCCTCGGCCCGCGCCATCGTCAATGGCAATCCCGGCCTGGGCGAGGCCATCGAACTGCGCCAGCAGCACGATCCGAAGCACATCTTCCAGGGGCTGCTGGCCGCCGATGAGCGCTTTGCCGCGACCCTCTGCAACCCGCCCTTCCACTCCTCACCGGAAGAGGCCAGCAGCGGCAGCCGGCGCAAATGGAAGAACCTCGGCAAGCTCGACCCCTCGCGCCAGCTGCCCAAGCTGAACTTCGGCGGGCAGAGCAACGAGCTGTGGTGCGAAGGCGGCGAAATCGCCTTCCTGCGCAAGCTGGCGACGGAAAGCGCGACAGTCGCACACCAGGTGCGCTGGTTCAGTTCGCTGGTGTCCAAGGCCGGCAACCTCGACGACTTCCGCCGCGCCCTGAAGAAGGCCGGGGCCATCACGATTCGCACCGTCGACATGGCCCAGGGCCAGAAGCAGAGTCGCTTCGTCGCCTGGACCTTCCTGGAGCCGGAGCACCGTCGAACTTCGCCGTAGGGCGCATAACGCGGCACGCGTTATCCGCCGTCAGCCAGCGCACGGCATGGTCCGTCAGGCCTCGGCCGCCATGGCCGGTATGCGCTCGCGCCCCAGCAGCACGAACACCAGCCCCGCCACAATGAACGTGATCCCGGCGAGCAACGCCAGCACGCGGCTGAACACCGCCGTGTAATCGCTGCGCAGTTGCTCCACCGGCACTTGCGGAAGCTGCTCGACCACCGCCGCCAGGTTGCCGATGGCCAACTGGTTGGCGCTCATCAGGCGCTCCGCCGGGGCCAATCCCAGCGGCTCCAACTGCGCGGCGATCAAGGTTGCCAGCAAGGCACCGACCACCGCGATCGCCACTGCATCGGCGGACACCCGCACCGTGTTGAAGATGCCGGTCGCCATGCCAGCGCGCTCGCGCTCCACGACACTCACCGCCAACCCGTCCATCAACCCCCAGGGCAGGCCGATACCGATGCCGATCATCAGCAGCGGCGCATCCGGCGCGACGCCTTCCGCCAGGTTGCGCGCCAGCCAGAGCAACCCGCCCGCGACGATCAGCAGGCCGATTGCCGACAGGCTGCCAGCGCTGAAGTGCTTTGCCAGAAGCGCTGCGACAAAGGGCACCACCAACAGCGGCGCCGACAGTGCCAGCATGGTCCAGCCGGCCTGCAGCGCGCCCTGCCCCTCAACGCCGATGAAGCGTCCCGGCAACAGCACGATCAGCACCACGTAGGCAAAGGCCGGCGACGCACCCAACAGTTGCACGCCGACGAAACGCCAGTGGTTGAACAGCGAGAGGTCCAGCAGCGGCCGCTGGACACGACGCTCGATGGCGATGAACGCCGCCAGGAGCACGGCACTCGCCACCAGCGTGACGATGACCGCAACGTTGCTCCAGCCCTGTTCCGGGGCCAGCAACAGACCGTAGGTGAACAGGCTGAGCGCGGCGGTGAAGCTGAGCGCACCGGGCCAGTCCAGGCCTCGCGCCTGTGGGTCGCGGGTCTCGCGGCAGAAGTACACGACCACCGGCACCGAAGCCAGCGCACAGACCGCCGGCACCAGGAACACCCAGCGCCAGCCCGGCCCATCGGTGAGCCAGCCGGCCAGCAATGGGCCGAAGGCCAGGCCAACGCCGAAGGTCGTCCCCAGCAGGCTGAATACCCGCGTGCGGATCGGGCCGTCGAACTCCTGCGCGAGCGCCGCCATGGCGGCGGCAAAAGCTGCCGAACCACCGGCGCCCTGCAGCAGGCGCAACCCATCGATGGCCACCACCGAAGGTGCCAGGGGAATTGCCAGGGTAGTCGCGCAGAACAGCGCCAGGCCGACCAGCCAGATGCGCTTGCGCCCATAGACGTCGGCCAGGCTGCCCGCCGCCATCATCGCCGCGCCGTAGGCGAGTACGTAGCCGTTGACGATCCAGTTCAGCGCCACCGCCGAACCGCCCAGTTCATGGGCAATGGCCGGCAACACCACGGCCGGGCCGGTGAAGCACAGGGGAATCAGCACCGCCGTCAGGCTGGCGGCGAGCAACAGCAACCAGCGCGAAACGTCATTGCCGTCTTGTCGAGTGTCGTGGGAGGGATTCATGGTGGGTCCGTGATGATCCGAAGAAGACCCGCTGCACCCTAAACAACCCGGCATTACGGAAAAACAGGCTAGGATTCCGAACATAACGGACACCAATGTCCGCAATTCATACCCTGCCAAGCGGCACAATGGCCGCCCGCCTACACGGATACATTCACATGGACAGCCTCAACGGGCTCCGGGTCTTCCTTCAGGTCGCCGACACCCTGAGCTTCGCCCAGGCCGCGCGACTGCTCGGCCTCTCCGCCTCGGCAGTGGGCAAGAGCATTGCGCGCCTGGAGGATCGCCTGGGCGTGCGCCTGTTCCATCGCAGTACGCGCAGCCTCAGCCTGAGCAACGAGGGGCAGCTGTTCCTCGAACGCTGCCGACGCATCCTCGACGAGCTGGAGGCGGCAGAGCAGGAACTGGCGCTGTCCACCCAGCAGGCCCGCGGCCGGCTGAAGATCAGCATGCCGCTGGTGGCCGGCCTGCTGCCCCAGGTGCTACCGGAGTTCCTGCGCTGCTATCCGCGCATCCAGCTGGACATCGACTTCACCGACCGCCTGGTCGACGTCATCGAGGAAGGTTTCGACCTGGTAGTACGCGGCGGCGAACTGCGCGACTCACGGCTCAAGGCGCGCAAGCTGGGCGATTTCAGCCTGCTGCTGGTAGCCGCGCCGGCCTATCTGCGCCAATACGGTACGCCTCGCCGGCCGGCCGACCTGAACCAGCACCTGTGCCTGCACTACCGCTACCCCAGCAGCGGGCTGGTGCAACGCTGGCCGCTGAACCTTGCGCCGGGTGAATCGGAGCCGCGCCTGGAGGGCGGGCTGATCTGCAATACCGCCGACATGCTGATCAACGTCGCCTGCCAGGGCATGGGCATCGCCTGCCTGCCCGACTTCGCCGTGCGCGGTGCGCTGAACGACGGCAGGCTGGTGCAGGTGCTCGCCGAGCACACCGCGCACCAGGGCAGCTTCCACGCGCTGTGGCCGGCAGGCCGGCGCATGCCGCTCAAGTTGCGGGTGTTCCTCGACTTCCTTGGCGACCGCCTGTTCGCCAGCCGATGAAGCAGGTCAGCGGATGAACTGCCTGCTGATCTCGCGGAAGACCTCTGTCCCAGCACGCTCCAGCCACTCGAAGGCGACCATCTCCCGCGAGACGACCACTGCGCCGGCCTGACGCATGCGCTCCAGCGCCAGCGCCTTGTCCTGCGGACGACGCGAACCGAGCGCCTCCTCCACCACGAACACTTCGCGATCTTCGGCCAACAGGCCGAGGACCGTCTGCAGCACACAGACATGCGCCTCGGTGCCGCACACCACGAACTGCCGGCGATCGCCACCGGGCATCTGCAACAGGCCGGGATCGTTAACGGCGGAGAAGGCGACCTTCTCCAGCAGCTCGCCCTCGTCCAGCTCGTCGCGCAGCGCCGGCAGCGTCGGCCCGAGCCCTTTCGGATACTGCTCGGTGGCCAGCACCGGCACGCCCAGCCGCCGCGCGATGGCCAGCAACCAGGCGCTGTGTTCCAGCACCGATGCGTTGGCGTGGATGGCCGGGAACAGGCGTTCCTGGATGTCGATGATCAGCAGGGTCGACGTACGCGCCTGAATCAACATGGGCAATCCTCTCGAAAATCCCTTTGTCGACCAGGCGCGCGCGGGTGTCAACTCAAGGCTTGAGTACTGCCGGCTTCGCGCTGCCCGCCGCCTTGGTGGCCGCTCCGGATGCTGCGGCGCCTGCGGCAACCTGCGCAGCGCCAGCCCCGATGGCCCGTTGCATCTGCTGTGCCATTTTTTCCTGAACGGCTGTAGCCGCACTCATGCCCTGCTGCATGGTTTGCTCCGTCGATTCCTGCTTCGATTGTGCCCGAGCGACACGTTCGGCATTAAGCTGAGCCCCCAATGTCTGCAGTAACAGTGGCAGTTGATCCAGCGCAGCGGGGGAGAGTGTCTTCCCTGCGGTCGCCCCTGTGCCCCCCACATCTCGCACGCCCGCACCGTCGTTGGCCGAAGCGGCGCCCAGGCTCTTGATCAGCGAATCAATCTGCGCCTGTATCTGCGCGAATTGCGCCGCGTTGTCCGGCTGACTGGCGGAGCTCGACAAGCGAGCGATGAGCTGCTGTATCTGCTCGACAGCCTGGGTCTGCTGAGGGTTCGCCCCGTCTTTGATCTGCTGGACGAGGCCGTTGGCCTCATTCATGGCGTCCTGGTACTGCTGCTGGGCGTCACTGACCGCAGTGCCGGTGCGGGCTGGCAGTCCCGCCACCGTTCCCGGACCGGTCTGCGCCCCGCTGGCGGGTGCAGCTGGCGATGCGGAAGCCTCACTCTCGGCGGGCTTGCCGGCGGTCTGCTGTGCTGCCTTGAGCGCCGCCTCCTTCTGCGCCTGACGTTTCTTCAGTTGCTCGCTCTTCGCATCAGCGGCAGCACTGGCCTGTGCTTTCAAGGCAGCCTCCTTCGCCTGCTGCGCCTGCTGCGCCTGTTCGCGCGCGCCCGCATCGCCCGGCTGCTCCAGCGGGCGACTTTGGGTCAGGTCCGGCGTGCCACTCTGTTTCTGCTTTGCCTGCTCGATGAGCGTATTCAGCTGTGCGGTATCCAGCTTGCCCTTGGCAGGCCCCTCCAACTGCCCAATCAAGTCGTTCATGTGCTGTTCCAGCGCCGCGAGCTTGGCGGGACTAGCGGCCTCAGACTCTCCTGTACCGGTCATTTGCTGCTTCTGCGCGATGAAGGCAGCATTCTCCGCCTCGATCTGCTGCTTGGCCTTCACGAGGTCCTCAATCAATTGCGGCGGGGCTTGCTCAAGCAGCGCATTGATGTCCACCGGCGTCACCCTCACCGCGTCCGTCCCAGCGCCGGCAACCTGCGCGGGCGCGCTCTGGGCCAGCGACTTGAGCATCGCCGCGTCAGCGGTGGTGGTGCCACCGGGGGCCTGAAGTCGTGCGGCAGCCTGGGGTTGAGCCGAAGCGCCCGTGGCCGGTTTGTCCTTCGGGTCCTGGTTCATCTTCAGGTTGAGCTGACGCTCGTCGCTGTTGTCATGGCTGTCGGCACCGACCTTCACCAGCGTCCCGCTGATCTGCGTGCCCTGGCCGGACTCTATGCTCGCCTGCTGGTCCACCACGGTGCCGCCGGCGACTCGCGTGCTGCCGCCCGACTGGATCAGAGTACCGCTGGACGCCGCGCGGTCGGTAGTCGACTCGCCGGCGCCCAGGCTGCCCTTCTTCTTGCTGCCGGCCGCGTTGGTTTCCAGGCCTCCGGACACCTCCAGGCGCTTGCCCTCGCCGGTCTCGGTGCCGCTGGTGGCACCCAGACGAACGTTGCCGCCCGCAGCGATTTCGGTATCCCCGCCGGTGCTCAGGCGAGCGCCCTCGAAATTGCTGTCGCCGCCGCTGCGGATACTGATTCCGCCATTACCGGCCTGGATGCTGGCGCCGCGTGCCAGATCGCTCCGGTCGTTGGACTCATCGTGGGTGAAGCCACCGTTGACCGACGAACTGCCCGCCCGCTCCGTGCTGCCGCCGACCTCGACGCTGGTGGAGCTGGACTGGCTCTCGGCGGTGTCGTGGGCCGCCTTGAAGTTGACGTTGCCGCCGGCATCGATGCTTGCGCCGTTGCCGGCCGCCAGTTGGGTGCCCTCCAGGGTGGTATCGCCCCGGGTGCGGATGTTTAGGTTGCCTCCCGCGCTGATACCACCGACCTGCGCCGTGCTGCTGCTTGAGCTGGACTGCGACTGGCTGTGCCCGGCGGTCATCTCGCCGCCGGCCTTGCCCACCACATCCACCTTGAGCTCGGCATTGGTGCTCTGCGAATGGCTCTCGCTGCTGCTGGTGTCACGGGCAGCCTGGTAGTCCAGCGTGCCGGCCTGCAGGTTGACGTCGCCCCCGGCCTGCATCTGCGCACCAATCAGTCGGGTGGTGCCGCTGGAGCTGGAGTTGATGTTGCCGCCGGCCTTGTAGCGAGTCGTCACCGCCTGGGTATCGCGCTGTTCGGCGCTTTCGCTGCCACCGTCATAGCTGGCGCGTATACCCACCCCTGCGCTGGCACCCGCGCCGGCTTGAGTTTCGCCCTTGTGATTGGCACCGGCAGCGGCTTCTGCTCCGGCGCTCGCACCGACACCAACCCGCGCCTCGTGGTGGCTGCCATCGTTGCTGCTGTACTGGCTGTCGCTCACCGCCACATCACGGATTTCCCGCGCCGATTGGTGGATGTCACCGCCGGCCTCCAGCTGGGTTCCCTGGTCGGTAAGGGTGCCCGTGGCGGTGCGGGTGAGCGTGCCGCCGGCCTTGAAGCTGGAGGTCACCTGCCTCACCGAACCGCTGGTTTCGCTGCTGTCTTCGCGCTGGTAACGCAGCCCGGCGCTGCCGTTGGCTTCACCGCCAACGCTGGCTTCGGCCTTGGCGCCGGCGCCGGTGCTACCCACCTTGCCATGGGCGCCAGCGGAGGCCTGGGCGCTGGCATCACCACCAAAGTAGACGCCAGCCGTTTGCGAGGAATGGTCGCTGGAATGTTCGTCGATGTCCTGTGCAGCGCGGTTGTCGATGTTCTTCGCAGCGATGTTGATATCGCCGCCGGACACCACATTCGCCCCGACGAAGGTGGCGTTGCCCTGGCTGCTCAGGTTCAGGTCGCCGCCGGCCTTGAGCGTCGAGCCGCTGTTGCGCAGGGAATAATCCGAACTGCTGTCGTGCTCGGTACGCACACCGATGGTTGCCGTCCCCTCGGCGCTGGCCGACGCTGCGGCCTGTGCGCCGGTCTTGGCGCCAGCGGGTACGCCGGCCTGGGCTTCGGCGCTGGCCTGGGCGCCCGCCTGCGCGCTGCCGTCGCTGAAGATGCCGGTTGACTCGCGGGAGGTGCTGGTGTTGCTCCAGGTTTCGTTACGGCCAGCAAGCACTTCGGTGTTTCCGGCATTCAGGGTCATGTCACCGCCGGACTGCACCGTCGAGCCTTGCACCTTGAGCGTACCGTCGGTGTTGGCACGCAGGTCGCCGCCTACCTGCAGCGTCGAACCGACGCTGGTCCGCGAGCCGGAGTTGCTGGTGGTGGTGGTGTGCTCGGAGAACTTCAGGTCGCCGTTGCCGGAGGCCTGCGCGTCGGCCGTCGCCTCGGCACCTGCCGACGCCTTGCGCCCTTCGGCTCCAGCGTGAGCGCCGCTGCCTGAGCTGGACGAAGCGTTGCCGGCGCCGCCCACCTTGAGGAAGGTCGTAGTCTCGGTCGTCTTGCTGTGGCGCTCCTCGTCCAGCCCATCGAGTACATTGATGCCCTTGCTGGCATCGATGTCGGCATCACCTGCGACCTTCATCGACGAACCCTGCAGGGCCATGCTGCCCTTGGAGTCCACGCTGGCATTGCCGCCGACGGTGATGCCGGAGCCGGCGTTGGTGCCTTTGAAGTCGTCAGTGGTAATAGTTTCGCTGCCCGCGAGCCCACCGCCGACACCCAGTCCGGATACGTGACTGCTGGTCTGGGTGGAACGCGTATCCTGGCGTGCCTCGAGGCTGAAGTCACCGCCGGTCTTCACGGCCAGATCACCGCCCGCGCCGACCGTCGAGCCGGCAATGGTGGTATCCCCGCCGCTGCTGATCGCCAGGTTGCCGCCGCTGCTCAGCGTAGAGCCGATGTGTTGATCGCCGGTAGTGGTCTGCGATCCCCAGGCGTTGCCGCCGCTGTGCTCCGGCGCGACGTAGCCAGTGGTGGTGGTCGTATGGCTGACGATGGTGTCGAAGGTGACATTCTCGCCGGCGGTGAGTGTCGCATTGCCCTGGGCGGCCACGTTGCCGCCGGTAACGGTGAGGTCCTTGCCGGCATTCATCGCCAGGTTGCCGGTCGACTCGATGCTTGCCGTGTTGCCGATGCTCGTCGATGCGGTATGGCTATCGCCATTCTGCTCGGCCAGAGTCTGATTGCGAATGCTGCCCTGACTGGACGCCAGGCTTACGTCGCCGCCGCGCAGGGTGCCGCTGGTGTTGCTGATATCGCCGCTGGTATTTACCGTCAGGCGGTTGCTGCCAGCAATGGTGCCGCCGGTGTTGTTCAGACCGGAGCCACCGATAGTGATGTCATTGGCGGCAATCACGGCCCCCGTGGCGACCGACGCGATGGTGTTCGCGGCAAGATAGACACGCGGCGCCAGCACCTTCTGGCCACCCACCTGGACTTCCTCCATCCAGACGATGTCCTGGGTCAGCGAAGCGGCCTGCTCGGTTGTCAGCGGTTTGCCGAATTCCAGACCCAGCGATCCGCTCTGGGCATAGGCCTGATCCATCATCTGCTTCATCTGCTCAGCTTCGTTGGCGTAGCCGTGGATCACGTTGCTGCCGATCTGCTGGATCAGCTGCTGGCGGATCAGGTAGGCCTCGTAGTCGGCATCGCCCAGGCGTTTCTGCAGGGTGTCGGTGTCGTATCCGTAAAGTCGCGCCAGGTAATCCGAGCCCAGGTAAGCGGAGCCAACGGCGAATAGCGGGTTGGTTTCGATCAGGAAGCCCGCGCCTGGCTCGCGGCTGATCACAAAGTAGCCGTTGGGATTGCTGGGCAGGCGCAGGTCCAGGGAGGCGAAGGACAACGGGCCTCCGGCGACGATACCCGCGCGCCCGGCTGCATCGATGGCGCCCAGCGAACTGACACCGCTGGCCACTGTACTGCCCTCCCCCGCGCTGCTGCGAGTCTTGACGGAACCAGAGATCAGACCGCTCTGGGCAACCCTGGTAGGGTCGCCAGCATAGGGAGAACCGGCGTTGTTCAATGTGCCCGAGGTGAAGCGAAAATCGCTTGCAAAGATCCCGGCACCGAAGCCACCCAGGTTGGTCGGAGTTCCTTTGCGCACGGCCCCGGCGATGGATGCCTGCTGGGCCCAGCGTTCCAGCTCCGCAGGGAAGCTGCCACCGGACATCTCCTCGCTGCGAGCCCACCCCCAACCGGGGTTCCAATCCCACATGTCGTTGTCATCGTCATCCGGGTCACCGTCCCAGCCATCGCGATTGGGGTTGATCCTGGCCCAGGTGACGAAGTGGTCATCCGCCGACGACTTCTCATCGTCAACTCGAATCCAGCGACGGGTGTAGTCGAATGAATAGAGGGTCAAGTCCTCGTTGGTAAACGTCCCCGTGCCGCCAATCGAGACGTTGCTCGCCGAGAGCACAGCGATCTTGTTGAGGCCGGAACCACCGTAGTTGACGCTCAGCCGGGATCCGTCACCGGTGGCAATGATGCCCGCCTTGGGCAATGCCCGCAGCGCGCTCTCGCTGATTCCCACCAGATACTCACGCCGGGTGAAGTCTTCTTCGTAGACCCAGGCGTTTATCCCCTTGTCGAGACTGCCCTCGTTGGCAATCTGCCAGGAGTTGCGGTTACGAATCTCCTCTGCGCCACCCAGCGCCTTGCTGATGGATTGCCCGCTGGCCAGCGTGGTTTCGTTCGTGAAGCTACGGATAACGCTGATGGCGATATCACCCAGCGCCACCACCGAGCTGTTGTTGACGAAGTCGTAGCTGTTGCTGGTCACCCCGCCACTACTGTCGATAGTCGCGCCGACGCGGTTGTATACGCCGTTCTCGGTGGCGTTCAACCACAACCACTGCCCGGCATACAGCGCCCCGTAGTTGTCGATCGCACCGCTGGAAGCTCTCACATCAAGCTCGCCCAGGGACGACAGCCCACCCGTGTTGTAGTTGCTGATACTGCTGGCGTTCAGATTGAGGTTGGCGTTGGCGTGAATGGCACCGTAATTGTCCAGCTGATTGCCAATACTGAACTGACTGTCACCGGTGGGGCCGCCGGCAACAATGGCCGCGCTGTGGTTGTTCGCGGCGCCGTTGGTCAGCGAGTCCAACTGCGCGGTGATCGTGCCCGCCGCGCTGGCCTTGCCCTGGTTGTCCAATGAGCCGCCGTACAGGTTCAGCGCATTGCCGGCCAGCAATACGCCGGAAAGGCTGTTGTTCAGTGCGGCAAACCGTGCGGCGTTGTCGCCGATGCGCAGGTTGCCGGCCGCCTGGATACGCCCGGTGTTGGTGAGATTGGCCGCCGTGGCGGTATCGAGGCTGAGGTTGCGGTCCCCCAACAACCTGCCGGTATTGCTCACATCACCCTGTGCGTTCAGCGCCAGATCCCCCGCGCTGTGCACCTGCCCACTGTTGCTCAGTAGCCCGCCGCTGGTCAGCGACGTGGCGCCCGCCCCCTCGATATTGCCGCTGTTGTTCAGCGCACCGCCCTGCAACAGCAGGCTGCCCGAGGCGTACTGGGCCCACAGCGTGCCGCTGTTCTTCAGCGCGTCGCTGCTGGTGATGCTCAGGCTGCCAGCCGATTGCAGTTGGCCCTGATTGTCGAAGCTGCCCAGGTTGAAGTTGTCCTGGCTGCCCGCCACGGTGGACGCCAGCAGCTTGCCCGCTGCCGCATTGAGCAGGCTGCCCGTCGTGATTTGCGTACCGGTCCCCGCCTGGATCGCGCCACGGTTCTCCAGTGTTGAGCCCGCGAGCACGAGACGCCCGCCGGTCAGCACCTGGCCGTTGTTGAACAGGGCAACGCGGCGATTCAGCTCGCCCAGCGCCAGCCCCGTGCGTCCTTGCAGCAGCCCCAGGTTGCCCAGGCTGAAATCGCCCAGGGCCGAGGTCACGCTCAGCGCGCCATCCGCGATGACCTGGGCGCCGGCGCCGTTGCTCAATGCGCCCCCCACGTCCAGGTGCAGGTCGCCGGCGCTTTGCAGCGTGCCATTGTTGACGAAGCTGTCGGCCGCAGCCGAGCGAGCGGTAGCTCGCAAGTCACCGCCTCCATCCAGCACACCGCTGTTGTCGATTCGCTGTGCGCTCACGTCCAGCGCGCCATTGCTACCACCATGCGCGCTATCGAGCGCCAGCAGTTTGCCGCGGTTGCCGAGCACCCCATCGGCGTCGATGCGCAACGCGCCGGCCGACTGCACAGTCCCCTGGTTGGCCAGCGCGCCACTCAGGCGAATCTGCGTGTCCTTGCCAGCCACCGTTGAGCCGAGGATCTGCCCACGATTGTCCAGGCTTCGCGCGTTGATCTGGCTGCCGTGCGTCGCCTGCAGCGTGCCGGCATTGGTCAGTGCGCCGGCCTGGATCGCCAGGGTATCGCCCAGCAGTTGGCCGCTCGCCTGGTTGTCCAGCTTCAACTCGCGCCCGGCAGCACCCAACCGCAGCGCACCCGCCGCCTGCACGGTGCCGCTGTTGCTCAAACCGGCGCCCTGTACATCGAGATCGCCGCCGCTGAGCAGTTGCCCGGCGTTCTCCAACTGCCCGGCCGCTTCCAGGCTCAGGCCACTCTGCGCCTTCACCTGGCCGGCGCTGCGCAGGCTGCCGGTTTCCGATGCCAATTGTGCACGGGTCCCGGCGCTCAGTGTCGCCGTGCCCAGGTTCACATCACCGCGGCCGCGCAGATCAAGACCGCTGCCGGCATACAGGCTCGCGCCGCTGGCCCCCACCTGCAGGCTGCCGAAACGCAGGGTCGATGTGCCGCCAGCCCCCCAGGCGGAACCGTCCACCGCCGCATTGCCGCTGATACTCAGGCGCAGGTTACGGGCGGCGAAGCGACTCTGGCCCGCGGAGCTGTCCAGCAGGCTGGCAGCGCTCACGCCAAGGTCGCGCTCGGCGGTCAGCTTGCCAGCGTTCAGGCTGACACCACCGACGCCCGCATCGAGTCCGATATCGCCCTTGGCGCTGAGTTCGGCGTTGCTGCCATTGAGTTGCAGAGCGCCGCCATCGACCTGGCTGCCGGTGTACTTCACCGCCAGGTTCTGCGCGGCGCCAACCCGCCCGTTCAGCTCGATCCGCCCGGAAGCGCTCAGGGTGAAGTCACTGGAGCTGGCCGCCTCGCCGCGCATGCGCACGCCAACGCCATCTTCGGTCGCGAGCAGGCGGATGCGGTTGGCGTACATGCCGCCCAGCGCCGTGGAGTCGATGGCGTAGGCCGGTTTGTCGCCGTCCGCCGCCAGGGCGTTGACGGAGCGATCGGCATAGTTGAAGCGGTTGCTGCCGGCGACGATGCCGACATCCTTGCCGTTCACCTGGCCATCGATCAGCACGTTGCGCGCCACCAGGTCGAGCACGTCCTGGCGCTGGCTATCCAGGCCCTTGCCGGTGACCAGGATATCGCCACGGTTGACCTGGAAGCCGCTCACCGAACCGTCCGCGCCCAGCACCGGCTGGCCAGTGGTGA
Organism: Pseudomonas sp. AU12215; assembly: GCF_001675465.2. Classification (NCBI taxonomy): domain Bacteria; kingdom Pseudomonadati; phylum Pseudomonadota; class Gammaproteobacteria; order Pseudomonadales; family Pseudomonadaceae; genus Pseudomonas; species Pseudomonas sp. AU12215. Next base: position 13,062 of record NZ_MACM02000039.1, on the reverse strand, counting down.
GAGTCGCGCGGTCACTGTTGATGAAACCACAGCCGGCGCAGGTGATGCCGTATGGGTTGGCAATGATCACGTCGGCCTTGCCGCCGAGCACTTCGGCGTAGCCTTGCAGGCTCGAACGATTATTCGCCACCACCTCGTTGAGGATGACCCGCGCCTGATCGTTCAGGTTGAGGTTCGGCATCACCTGGCCTGCCAGCTGTGACTGCAGGGCTCCCGTGCCCGTCTTCGCCGAGTTGTTGTTGAGCACCTGGCCGCTGGGGTCGATGTTGTACTGGATGTAGCGGTTGTGCGAGACACCGGCGGCATTGCCGGCAGCGATGTCGATGACCTGCACACCGTTGCCGGCTCGGTAGGCCTGGGTGTTGCCATCGGCGGTTTGCACCCCGCCGGCCAGCGCCGACTGCGCGTAGAGCGCGGCGGACAGGCTGCCCAGCACGAACACCCCGATCTTCCCGCCCGCCCCTGCGCTCCCCGCACCGGCCGCGCCGCGCTTACCCTGGGAGCAGGCGTGCTCCGAGGCGACGACGAAGGCATTGCGGCACAAACTCCAGATCACTCGATAGACGTGGTTCATGACGGCTGCTTCCTCAGAAACTCAGGCTGGCGCTGAAGTAGGTGGAATCGCTGGGGCGATCGAGAAAATCCGGCTTCTCGAGAGGCCAGGCGTGGAAGACATCGAGGTTGAACACCCCCAGGGTGCTGCTGACGCCCAGCGCCGCGCCGGTCAGCTTGCCTTGCGGCAGGCCGGGCTCGCGGTTCCACACCTTGCCGTGGTCCAGCGCGACATAGGGCCGGATCTGTCCGGCCAGGCCCTGGCGCAGGGCGAAGCTGCGGTGCAGGTTGAGTTGGTTGCGCAGGAACCAGCCGTTGTCGCCCGACAGGCTCTGGTCCTCGAAGCCGCGCACGCTATAGAGGCTGCCGACGAGTATCTGCTCGGAGCCGTAGAGCACGTCCTGCGCCTTCTGCCCGGTGAACTGCGAGGTGAAGCTCCACGACTGGCCGAGCATCAGGAACGGCCGGAACCAGTTGGCGCCGTACTTGAACGCGGTGTACTGCGCACGGGGCGCGTAGTCCGGCAGGCCGGACGGGTCATCCAGCGCATCGAACAGTTTCAGGCCACGGGAAACCCCAGCGTTTACGGTGAACGAGCCGCCGAGCAACTGGGTGGTGAAGGACGAATCCAGGTCCAGCACGGTCAGCTTGCGACTGCTGACGTCCAGGTAGATGTCTTCCAGGTAGTTCTTGAAGTCCTTGCGGGTCAGCGTCGCCGACAGGTTCCACAGTGATTGCTGGCCACGCCAGGCCACGTAGTCGGTCCGCAGCGAGTAGAAACTGGAATCGCCGCTGGTGCGCAACCGAGTGCCGCCGGCCGTACGGATGTGGCTGGCGTAATGGGTGTCGGAGGCATTGAAACTGACCGTGGCGTAGCCGAAAGGCACCACGTAGCTCAGGTTGCTCAGGTACGACGCGCGGCTGCCAGCGTCATAGGGCACGGCACGCCGATGGGTGAGGCTGAGGAAGTCGTTGAAGCCCAGCGGGTTGTCCAATGCCAGGTTGGCGCCGGCCTGGTTCTGCCCGGTGGAATCCTGGCCATAGTTGTCGTAGGTGAGGTTCAGTCGTGCCGGTCGCATGGGATGGTTGCTGAACAGCACCACACTGTCACCCGGTGCACTGCCCGGCGCGATGTCCATCACCGCGTCGTTGGAAGGCAGACGGTTGATCTGGTCCAGCGCCTGTTCGAGATCGCGCAGGTTCAACGGCTTGCCGACCACCCCGGGCGCGACGTTGGGCACTGAGATGGAGCCGGCGCCGCCGTCCTCCACGCGGATCGTCTCGACCCGGCCCTCCTCCACGTCCACCGTCAGCGTACCGCCGGAAAGATCCTGCGCCGGCAGGTAAGCCCGCGCCGCCACATAGCCCTTGGCGATATACGCCGCGGTAATGGCCGACAGCACCTGCTCGATCTCCCGCACGCCCAGACACTTGCCTTGGTAGGGCTGCACCAGCAGGTCGACGCTAGAGGGGCGGATCAGCTTCGCACCGCGCACCTCGATAGAGCGGATATCCCGGCAGGGGCCTTCGGGCAGCTCCCGCGCCTTGCCGGCCGGAACCTGCAGGTGCGTGGGTGGCTCGGCGGAACTGCGGTCCTGTTGCTGTTGCTGCTGCAGGCGTTCGATCGAGTCGCGTTGCAGGCGGTCGGCCTGGCGCACCGCGTTCTCGATTACCGCACCCGGCCCGGCGGCATTGCCAGCGCCGGGCCACAATGCGGCGAACAGCAGAAGGGAACAGCGGCCGATCGTGCGCAGCGCGCTACCGATCATGGATGCACATCCTGGCAGGGACATCGTCGAACCTCTCCTCGGTTTGGGAACGCCCACCGCAAGACGCCGAGCAGACAGATGCCCGGTACGACGGGGGGCTGGGGGACGAGGAGAAGGCTGCCGTGGCAACGGCGCTCAGGAGATCGAAAGGGAGACAGCCACGACGGCTGCCATCAGCGGGCACGACGACTCGACCATGCCCTGGGTCTCTCCATGATCCTTCGAACTGCGTCCTTTGGGTGGGATCAGCTTAGGGAGGGCGGTGGCGGCCGCACATACGGCAAGTGTCGTATTTTTGAGACACCTTTGATGCGGGAGCACCGGTCTTTCCGATGCCGGTGAATACCGGAATAATCCCGTCCGACAGAACAACAACGAGCCAGACAGGAGTGGACCATGGGCAAGAGCATCAGCATCGCCGCGCGTGACGGCAGCGGCAGCTTCAGCGGTTATCTCGCGGTACCGGCCAGCGGGCGTGGCCCCGGCGTGGTGATCGGCCAGGAGATCTTCGGCGTCAACGCCAACATGCGCAGCATAGCCGACAGCTACGCCGAGGAAGGCTACGTCGCCCTGGTACCCGACCTGTTCTGGCGCCTGCAGCCCAACCTCGAGCTGGGCTACAGCGAGGCCGAGTTCGGCCAGGCCATCGACCTGTTCCAACGCTTCGACGTGGACAAGGGCGTGGACGACATCGCGGCCGCCATGGACGCCCTGCGCGCACTGCCGGAAGTCGAAGATCGCGGCATCGGCTACGTCGGCTTCTGCCTGGGCGGCAAGCTCGCCTACCTCACCGCCGCGCGCACCGACGCGGCCTGCTCGGTGGGCTACTACGGCATGGGCATCGAGCACCTGCTGGACGAGGCGCAGAACATCCGGGGTCGCCTGGTGCTGCACTTCGCCGAGCAGGACGTGTATTGCGACGCCAACGCCCGCGCGGCCATCGGCGAGGTGCTGGGCAAACTGCCAAAGGCGGAGATCTACAGCTACCCCGGCGTCGACCACGCCTTCGCCCGCCCCAACGGCGTGCACTTCGACAAGCCCGCCGCGCTGATGGCCCACGAGCGCAGCATCGGCGCGCTCAAGCGCGAGATCGGCCCGGACTTCGACCTGTCGAAACTCTGGGAAGACCACATCCACCACGAATTCGCGGCCCGCGACGTGCCCGCCACCATGGCAACCATGGTCGCCCAGCCTTACGTCAACCATATCCCCACCATGACCGGCGGCGTCGGCCAGGACGAACTGGCGCGCTTCTACCGCAACCACTTCGTCCACGGCAATCCGCCGGACATGAAACTGGTGCCGATCTCCCGCACCGTCGGCGCGCTGCAGGTGGTGGACGAATTCGTCATGTGCTTCACCCACTCCACCGAGATCGACTGGATGCTGCCCGGCGTGCCGCCCACCGGCAAGTACGTGGAGATCCCCATGCTCGGCGTGATCCGCTTCCGCGGCGACAAGCTGTGCCACGAACACATCTACTGGGACCAGGCCAGCGTGCTGGTGCAGATCGGCCTGCTCGACCCTGCCGGCCTGCCGGTGGCCGGCGTGGAGACGGCGAAGAAGCTGCTCGACGAGAGCCTGGTTTCCAACACCCTGATGAACAAGTGGAAGGACAGCGACGGTCGCTGATCCTCCGCTCGCACAAGGAGCCACTGATGTACCCCATAGGGAAATGGACCTGCGCCGCGCTGCTGGTACTTGCCGGTAGCGTTGGCGCAGCGGAGCGCACCGCACAGCCCTGCGACGACGCCACCCTGCAGACCCTGGCCGGGCTGCTCGGCCAGCAGGGCTGGCAGGCACCGGAGTCCGCTGCGGCAACGCCGGTGGTCGCTGCCGCCTGCAAGGCCTGGCCGGATGATCCGAAGCTCGAGGTGGTCGCAGTCGCCTACAGCACGGCGGACGACAAGACCGAGCCCGGCGAGCGCAACCTGAACCTGCTGGTCGGCCAGTTCGACACGGCCAGCGGCAAGCTGGTGACGCGCGTCGACGACAGCATCGGCGAGGACGCCATGGTGGAGATCGACAGCTCCAGCCTGTGGCTCGACACCGCCCGCTATCGCCTGGCGCCGGATGTGCGCGGTTTCGGCCTGGTCATTGGCAGCGTGGCGCGCGGCGCGAGCTGCCCGGACGCCTGGTCCTACGACGACTTCAGCCTCTACGCGCCGCAGGGCGCCAAGCTCAAGGAAGTCTTCCGCACCTACCTGCGGCAGTGGACGACGTTGGAGGGCCAGACTTGCAGTGATCAGCGCACGGTCATCGAACGCTCGCAACTCACCCTGTCGATGGGCCAGGAAGTCCATCACGGCTATGCCGACCTGATCGTCACCTCGAAGGTGCAGCGCGAATCGGCGGGTGAGAATGTCGGCGCCCCAAGAGTTGTGCGCAAGACCGTCAGCTTCGACGGCGAGCGCTATCCGTTCGAGGAATTTTCCACCTTCTGGCAGAGCCAGCCGGCACTGTAGGAGCAAGCGCGCTCCTACAAATACCAAGGCCGCCCGAAGGCGGCCTTGGTATTTCTTGTCGTACCGATCAGTGCCCGGTGTTATCACCACGGCGGCTGGTCTCGAAGAGGAACCAGGTGCGCTGCTCGGTCTCGTCGATCCAGTTCTCGATCAGGCTGGCAGTGGCGATGTCGTGGTACTCGTCGCACAGGCCATGGACCTCGCGCATGTAGGAGGTCAGCGATTTGTTGTCCTCCTGCAACTCGGCCAGCATGTCCAGCGGCTGCACGAACTCGGCATCGTTGTCGAGGATGCGCTTGAGGCGCGCGATGTGGCCGATGGAGCGGATGGTGTTGCCGCCGATCTTGCGGTTGCGCTCGGCAATCGCGTCGGTCATCGCGAAGATCTCGGTGGCGTGGTCATCCAGCAGCAGGTGGTAGTCGCGGAAGTGTGGACCGCTCACGTGCCAGTGGAAGTTCTTGGTCTTCAGGTAGAGCGCGAAGACATCCGCCAGCAGGCGATTGAGCGCCGCAGACAGATCGCGGGTGGCGTTCTTGCTCAGGTCTGACGGCGTGGCCAGCGCGGGCGCACGGCGCGGGACGGCCTTGGCAGCAGCCGGTTTTGCGGCAGGCTTGGCAGCAGCCGTCTTCGCAGCAGCGGGTTTGCTGGCAGCGGCCTTGGCGGCCGGCTTGGCAGCGGCCGGTTTTGCGGCAGGTTTGCTGGCCGCTTTCGCAGCCGGCTTCGCGGCGGGTTTGGCCGCTGCGGGTTTCTTCGGAGCCGATGCGGATTTCTTCATCACCAATCACCTCTACGAAAGATCACGATACCTGTGGATGCCGACCCAGGCGGGAGCGGCTGACTTACGCGGTCTTGAGCCTATCTCGCCTGACGTCGATTGCAAGTTGACCGCAGTGCCGCGCTCGCGTTCCTCCTGATGTGGATCAACCCCGCAGCGGCTTTCTGAAGTACACGACACGCTCGGTTTCGATGAAGCCCAGGGCACGATGAAGAGCATGGCTGTCGGTATTGTCGAGCGCCGCATCGGAAGCGAAATCCAGGCAGCCGAGCGTGCCGCCCCAAGCCTGCACCACGCCCACCAGAGCCCGAGCCACGCCTTGCCGGCGGGCGTCTTCGCGGACGTAGATGCCCTCCAGAAACAACACCGGCGAGCCCTCCGTGCCGTTCACGTAATCGCTGCGCACAGAGGCCTCCGCCAGCCCCAGCGCCCTGCCCTTTTCGTCGCGGGCCAGCCAGGCGCCGTGGCGTTGCGGCTGCGCGAGGATGTCCCGCGCCTCCGCAACGAACGCGTCTGCATGATCGCCCGGCCAGAGTTGCAGACGCAGCTCGATCCAGTCGGGCAGATCCCGTTCTTCGCAGCGGTGCACGGAGAGGCCCATCAGGCTTTCTCCGGGTCGAATCGGAACTGCTGGTCGAGCTGGCTGTAGCCCATGCCAACGCCCTTGTGCACCTTGAGCTGCACCGGAATGCGCTCCTTCAGTGCCTCGACGTGGCTGATCACGCCAATCGTCTTGCCCGTGGCGTTGAGGCTGTCGAGGGCATCCAGCGCGACTTCCAGGGTCTCGCCATCGAGGGTGCCGAAACCTTCGTCGAGGAACAGCGAGTCGATGCTGGTCTTGTGGCTGACCAGGTCGGACAGCGCCAGCGCCAGCGCGAGGCTGACCAGGAAGCTCTCGCCCCCGGACAGCGTCTTGCAGTCGCGCGCCGTGTCGCCCTGCCAGGTATCCACCACTTCCAGCTCCAGCTCGCCATCGCTGCGCCGCGCCAGCTGGTAGCGTCCATGCAGGCGCTGCAACTGGCGGTTGGCAAGGTGCACCAGGTGATCGAGGGTCAGGCCCTGGGCGAAGCGCCGGTAACGCGCGCCGTCGGAGGCGCCGATCAGGCTGTTGAGGTGCTGCCAGAGATCGTGCTCTTGCTCCTGCTTGGCGATATCCGCGAACAGGCTCTGCTGGCTGGCGCGACGGTTGTCGTCGCCCTGCAACTGGGCGCGGATTTCGCCCTGGCACTGACCCAGCTCGCGCAACTGTGCAGCGAGCGCCTGCAATTGCAGGTCGAGTTCCTCCAGCGGCAGTTCGCCGTGGGGTTCTGCCTGCAAGCGCTCGACATCCTGCGCAGCAGCGGCACGCAGGGTGACGGCTTCGGTAATTGCCGTTTCCAGGCGCTGGCGCAGTTGGCTGAGTTCGCTGCGCTGGGCATCGTCCAGCAGCGCGGCAAGATAGGTCGACTCGTCGGCAAAGGGGCTCGCCGCCAGCGCCTGCTGCCAGCTCGCCAGGTGTTCGGCGAGACGTGCCTGCTCCTGCTCCTGCCGCTCGCTCAGCGACTGCTCACGGCCTCGCAAGGCATCGGCCTGGCGCTGGGCGGCCGCCAGTTGCTCCTCGGCCTGCACCAGTGCCTGTTGCGGCGCCGCGTGAATCACCAGAGGCAGGCGCGCATCGAAGCCGGCGGCCTGCCAGCGCTGCTGCCATTGCGCGGCGAGCTGTTGCGCCGTGCGGGCAGCCTGTTCGGCATCCCGCTCAGCGGCTGCCAGCTCCTGGCTGCGCTGCTGATCCTGCTGCCATTGCTGCCATTCTGCCGAGCGCTCGGCCAGCCAATGCTCGCCGTCTTCCGGCACGCTGTAGCCCAGCTCGCCGAGTGCGGCGGCCAACGCCTGGTCCTGCTGTAACAGCTCCGCGCGCTGGGCCGCGAGCTGCTGCGCGCGCTCTTCCTGGCGCTGGCGTTCATGGGTTTGCTGCTGGTCGAACAGCGCCAGTTGCTGTACGGCCTCGGCGTGATCGCGCTCGGCGCGCTGGCGTTGCTGTTGTGCCTGCTGGAGCTGGTGCCGGTGCTCTTCCAGGGTTTTCAGCTGCTGCAACAATGCCGTCAGCGAAGCCTCGTGGCGCTCGCGTTCGGCGTGGAGCTGCTGGTCGTCGTCCAGCGCTACCCCTTGTTCCGCGCAGAGTTGCTGCCAAGCCTGCTGATGCTGCACCAACGCGGCCCGCGCTTCGTCCAGCTGGCGCTGCCCCTGCTGCAATTGCGCCTCCAGCCCGGCCAGCTCGCCACGCAGGGCAATGCCCTCGCTTTCCAGCTCGGCCAATTGCTGGCGCGCCTGCTCCAGCGCCGCCTGTGTCGAGGACACATCCAGCGCCTGGTAGGCCGCCACCGCCGGGTGCTCCTGAGAACCGCACAGTGGGCACGCCTCGCCGGGCTGCAACTGCGCACGCAAATGCTCCAGCTGGTGAATGCGCTGCTCCTGCTGCAGGAGCTTTTCCTTGTCGGCAACCTGCTGCTTGGTCGTCTGATAACGCTCGCGCAACGCGACGATAACCGTTTCGCGCTCGGCCTTGCGCTGGTGCAGCGCGTCCAGCTCCGGCTGGCAGCGCGCCAGTTGCGCGGCGGCCTCGGCGCGGGCCCGGGCCAGTTGCTCCAGGCGGTCCAGCCCGCGGCTGTGCAATTGCCCCTGCTGCAGCCGCTCACGCAGCTCACCTTCGGTAGCGCCACCCAGCAACGCCGAGAGCTGCTGCTGATGCTGGCCTTCCTGTGCGCCTGCCGACTCGACCTGCTGTTGCATGAAAGCGACGTTGCCTTGCAGGGTCTGCCGCTGTGTCGTCGCGCTCTGCAATGCCTGGTCGGCCGTCTGCGCCTGCCGCTGCACGTCGGCGATGGCCTGGGCCAGGCGCGAACGCTGGGCGAACTGTGCCCGCCAGCCGCCGAGCAGCTCACCCAGCTTCGCTCGCTGCGGGTACTGCGCCAGGCGCGCCTGCAGCTCCTGGCGCTGCTCGCCAAGGGCCTTGCGCTCGCCCTCGCATGCATCCTGCGATTGCTGGGCATATTGGTTCGCCGCCCACAGCGCCTGGGCGATCTCTTCTCGCCGGAGCGCCTGCTGAGCAAGATTGTCCTCCAGCGCCGTGCGACCCTGATCGACATTCTCCCGGGTGCTTCGCCAGGCCTGGTGCAAGGGCTGCAGACGAGCAGCGGGCTCGCTGTCCGCCAGGCGCTGCAGATCGGGTCGTGCCTGCTCCAGCGCCTCGCGGGCAGCGGATTCCTTCGCGCCGGCCTGCTCGACCTGCTGCTGCGCACGGCTGAGGTCTTCGCACCAGCGACGCTGCGCCTGGAGGGCCGACTGCTGCGCCTGCAAAGCCGCTTCCTGCACCGCAGCATCGCGCCCCTGCTGCTCCAGCTCGCCGCGCTGTTCGGCGCTGAGCAGTTCAACGCCGTCGGCGCGGGCGCGCAGTTGGTCCAGCGCGCCGCGAATTTCACGGGTGCGCTCGAAGACGCGCTGGGAAATCAGGCCGTAGATCTCCGTGCCGGTGAGCTCCTCCAGCAGTTCCGCGCGCTGGTTGGCGTTGGCCTCGAGGAAGGCGGCGAACCCGCCCTGGGCCAGTAGCATGGATTTGGTGAAACGCTCGAAATCAAGGCCGGTGAGGGTCTCGGTCTGCTTGAGCTTGTCGTTGATCTTGTCGGTGAGGATCTGCCCTTCGCCGGAGGCGCGGTCGATACGCACCAGCTCCACCTTCGGCGCCTGCAACGCGCCTTCGGCCTTGTCACGGGCGCGACGCTGGCTCCAGAAGGCGCGATAGGGCTGCCCCTTCACCTCGAACTCGACTTCGGCGAGACAGTCGGCAGTATGCCGGGTCATCAGCTCATTGCCGCTCTGCGACAGCACGCTCATGCGTGGCGTACGGTGGTACAGCGCCAGGCAGATGGCATCGAGCAAGGTGGTCTTGCCCGCTCCGGTCGGCCCGGTGATGGCGAACAGGCCGTTGCCGGCGAAAGGTTCGGCAGTGAAATCGATCTTCCATTCGCCCTTCAGCGAATTGAGGTTCTTCAGGCGCAGGCTGAGGATTCTCAAGAGCGTTCCTCCTGCAGGTCGGCGACGACCTGTCGGTATAGCCCGGTCAGTCGTTCGCGCAGCGCTGCGTCCAGTTCCTCGGCGTCCAGCCGCTGGCGAAACACATCCTCGGGGCTCAGCTCGTCGAGGGTTTCCTTCGCTTCGCTGAACAGCGCCGCCTGCGCGGTGCCGCGCTCGCGGCGGGTGCGCAGGACGATCACCGGCAGTTCTTCGCAAAGCTTCTCGACGCGTAGCTGGATATCAGTCAGGTAGTCATCGGTGTGCACCATGACTTCCAGCCAGACGGGTTGCTCCGCACTGCCTTCGCGGGCGACGCGGGCCAGTTCGGCGGGCAGTTCGGCAAGGCTGCCGGACACCGATTTCAGCGGCTGGAAGCGCGGCACCGGCAGCGCGGTGACGCTGCGCAGGCCACTGTCATCCAGGTCCACCAGCAGCACTTCCTTGCCCTGGGTCGCCTCGTCGAAGCTCAGCGCAATGGGCGAGCCGCAGTAGCGGATGTGTTCCAGGCCGCCGACCTTCTGCGGCCGGTGGATGTGGCCCAGGGCGATGTAGTCCGCCGCCGGGAAGGCGCTGGTGGGAAAGGCTTCCAGGGTACCGACGTAGATTTCCCGCACCGACTCGCTGGCGCTCGCGCCCACGGTGGTGAGATGGCCGGTGGCGATGATCGGCAGGTGCCGGCCGAGGGCCTCGCGCTGCGCCTCGGCGCGCTCGAACAACTCGCGGTAGTGCGCCTGGATCGCCTGCTGCAGCGCCAGTTGCTTGTCCTGCGCACTCTGTCCGGCCTGGCTGGTGAGCACGTCGCGTGGGCGAATGAAGGGGATCGCGCAGAGAATCGCGCCGGGCTGGCCGTCACGTTGCGGCAGCACCAGCAACTGGCGCTCGAGGTCGGTGCCGACCGCGGCGATCACCTGCGTATCGAGGCAGGCGAGCAGGTCGCGGGACTCTTCCAGCATCGCCACCGAGTCGTGGTTTCCACCCAATACCACCAGGCGAGCGCCGGTATCCCGCAGCTCGACGATGAAGCGGTTGTACTGTTCGCGGGCGTAACTGGGCGGCGCGCCGGTGTCGAATACGTCACCGGCGATGATCACCGCATCCACGGCCTGCTCGCGCACCTGTTCGATCAGCCAGGCGCAGAACGCCTGGTGCTCGGCCTCGCGGCTCTTGCCCATGAAATGCTGGCCCAGGTGCCAGTCGGAGGTGTGGAGAATGCGCATGCCGTGAAGTCCGCAGCCATATTTCGAAGCTGGGGATGATAGCGGTTAAGGCTCCATCGGGGGCGGATTCGCCGGCCGCCGCCGCACAGGCTGGCTATCTTTTCAGGACAGCACGTCGTCACAAGGACTTCCCATGCAACGCCTTCTGAACATGCTCAAGGACCTCGCCATCCTGGTCCGCGCCAACCTCTGGCTGGTGCCGGTGCTGGCTGCACTGGTCGCCGCCGTCTTCTACTTCGTCGCCCCGCCGCCGCCGATGAGCGCGACCCTGGCCACCGGTGCGCCGGGCGGCGGTTACGCGGTGTTCGGCCAGCGACTGAAAGAGGAGCTGGCCAAGCAGGGCTTCGACCTGCAACTGGTACGCACCGCCGGCTCGCGGGAAAACCTGGGCAAGCTGCTGGACGGCAAGAGCGGTGTGGACCTGGCACTGGTGCAGAGCGGCCAGGAGCAGCAGCTTGAACCCAAGCAGCGCGAGCACCTGCAAACCCTCGGCGCGATGTTCCAGGAGCCGCTGTGGCTGTTCCAGCGCCGCGAGGCGAAGATCGATCGCCTGGCCGACCTGCTCGCCCTGCGCGTCGCCATCGGCGGCGAAGGCAGCGGCACCGAAGCGGTGACCCAGGCCATCCTCAAGGCCAACGAGATTCCCACCGAGCCCCTGCCGGCAGGCTGGCAGGCGCGCGGCGGCAACGCGGTGGCCAACGAACTGTTGGCCGGCCAGCTGGACGCGGCCTTCTTCGTCGGCCCGGCGGAGAACCCGCTGGTGCAGCGCCTGGCGGCCAGCCCCGAGCTCACGCTCACCGGCTTTCGCCGTGCCCACGCGTACGAGGCGCGGATTCCCTTTCTCAAGCGCGTCGATGTCAGCGAGGGCCTGCTGAACCTCGCGCAGAACGTGCCCGACCAGGACCTCGCTACCCTTTCGCCGGTTGCCACCCTGGTGGTCAATGGCGACTTCCACCCGGCGCTCACTCCGCTGATCCTGGAGGCCGCGCGAGCCGTGATGAAGAGCGGCACCCTGCTGGACCCGGCCGGCGCCTTCCCCAGCGCCGAGCCGCGCACCCTGGCCCTGCAGGAAGATGCCGAGCGCTACTACAAGAGTGGCCCGCCGCTGCTGCAGCGCTTCCTGCCATTCCGCATCGCCTCGCTGGCGGATCGCTACATCATCCTGCTGATCCCCTTCATCGCCATCCTCATTCCGCTGCTCAAGTCCATCGGCCCGCTGTACCGCTGGCGCATCCGCGCGCGCATCTACCGCTGGTACCGCTACCTGCGCGAAATCGACCGGCGCCTGGACGAACGTACCGGCAGCGCCGAGCTGAGCACCGAAATCGAGCGCCTGGAACAACTGGAAGCCGAGCTGGCCAAGGTCGAGGTGCCGCTGTCCTACTACAACGAGCTGTACGAACTGCACCTGCACCTGAACTACGTGATTCGCCGCCTGCGCCAGCTGCGCCGCAATCGGCGCGAGCGCGACGAGGGGCTGGCACCGGCGGCGGACTGATCGGCGTCGCGCATCCCGGTGCCTTGTCGGGTAAACTCTGGCGTTTTCCAATCCGCCCGCCCCGCCGCCGCTTCGATGCGCGCGGCGCCGCCGGCACTGAACATCCGGGTCCGCCATGCCGATTCGCCACGCCATCGTCCACCTGATCGACAAGAAGCCCGACGGCAACCCCGCGACGCTGCATGCGCGCGATGCCGAGCTGGGCGACTCCCAGGCCATCGAGAACCTGATGGCCGACCTCAACGAGAGCTACAACGCCAAGCCGAACAAGGCCTGGGGCCTGTTCCAGGGCGAGTCCGGCGCCTACCCGTTCAGTGGTTGGCTGGGCGAGTACCTGGACAACGGCAAGGACTTCGTCGCCTTCTCCAAGCAGGCGGTGGAACACCTGAAGACGCTGATGGAAGAGTCCAACCTCTCCACCGGCGGCCACGTGCTGTTCTGCCATTACCAGCAGGGCATGACCGATTACCTGTCCATCGCCCTGCTGCACCACAGCGAAGGCGTGGCGGTCACCGAGGCGCTGGAAGTCACCCCGTCGCGCCATCTGGACCTGGGCCAGTTGCACATGGCTGCGCGGATCAATATCTCCGAGTGGCGCAACAACAAGACGTCCAAGCAGTACATCTCGTTCATCAAGGGCAAGGGCGGCAAGAAGGTCTCGGACTACTTCCGCGACTTCATCGGCTGCACCGAGGGCGTCGACGGGCCGAGCGAGACCCGCACCCTGCTCAAGGCC